>JAHWJU010000265.1 GCA_019348255.1 Actinomycetota bacterium
GCGCCGTTGCGCTTGAGCAGCCGGGCGGCGGCGAGGATGGCGTCGTGGTTGGAGTTGATGTCGCCGCCGTTTCCGTAGCCCTTCCAGGTGGCGGGCATGAACTGCATCGGGCCCTGGGCGCCGGCGTCGCTCACGCCCCGGATGCGCCCCATGCGCGTCTCCACCAGGTGGATGGAGGCGAGGTACTGCCACGGCACCCCGATCTCGGCCTCGGCCTCGCGGTAGTACCCGAGCAGCTCGCTGGCCGGCGCCGGCGCCACGATCCTCCACGGCGGCAGTGAGGTCTTGGGGGCCTTGAGCATCGCCCGCAGCTTCGCCCCTGCCATGACGTTGGCCTCGGCTGTCGCCCGCAGTTGCGGCTCCAGCCGCGACAGCGTGGGCTCCTTGAGCTCCGGGCGGTTCACCAGGGCGCGGTAGGCAACCTGTTGGATGTGGGCCTGTCGGGCCAGGTCGGCCGGCGGCGTGGCCGGGTCGGCGATCGCCGCTTCGGCGGTTCGGATCTGCGCGGCCAGCCCGGCGGGGTCGCCGGCCGCGACGGGCTCACCGGGGCGGGGGACGGTGGGTAGGCCGGCGCCGGCGGCCGCGGCTTTGGCGGTGGCAGCGTTGGTGGGCGCAGGGGCGGGCGCCGAGGTGGTGGTGGGCGCAACGGTGGTTTCGGGCGCGGCGGTGGACGAGGTGGTGGTGGCGCCGAGGGTCGCGGCCACGGGCTCGGCCGCCTCGGTGTCGAGCACCGCCCTGGTCACCGCGAAGGCGACCAGAGGAACGACGACGGCGGCGGCCGCGATGGCCATCTTGGGGCGGGAGCGGGTCAACGGCACCGGTCCACGCTACGGGACCTACCGCGGCAAGATGCGCAGGATGCGGTCATCGCCGGCGCGGGGGTTGCCACGGCTGTCCTTGTTCGACGTGGCCAGGTACACGGCACCGTCAGGGCCCACGGCCACGTCGCGCAGCCGGCCGAACTCGCGGTCGTAGAGGACCTCCTCGGCTGCCACCGACCCGTCGGGAGCGAAGGTGAGCCGGCGCAGGTCCTGGCCCTTCAGGCTCACGAACAGCATCGACCCCTTCCACTGCGGGATGGCCTCGGCTTCGTAGACGGCACAGCCCGCGAGGGCAAGGGTGGGCGTGTAGTTCTTGATGCCGTTGCCGACCTGGTCGGGCCAGCCCCCGTTGCCACCGCGGGTGATCACGTTGATCTCGTCCCCCCGTTCGGGACCGTGTTCGGTGGAGAGGAACCGCCCCGACCGGTCGAAGCAGAGGCCCTGCGCGTTGCGGTGGCCCTTGCTGAACACCGTGGCGTTGCCGGAGTTCGGGTCGATCTGGAGGATCTTGCCGTTGAGGCTGCCGTCGTCCTGGGGGAGGCTGGTGTCGGCGGCATCGCCGGTGGCGGCGTAGAGCATGCCGTCGGGCCCGAGTCGCAGACGGCCGCCGTCGTGGATGGGGGCCTTGCGGATCCCCTCCACCAGGACGTGGGGGTCGGCCTCGGGGCGGTCGAGGCGGACCACCCGGTTGTCGGTGGCGGAGGTGAACATGAGATAGAACCGGCCCCGGGCGTCGATCTCCAGTCCCATCAGCCCGCCCTCCCCCTGCTCGACTACGCCGGGGATCGAGCGCCGGCGGCCGCCGACCTGGCCGAACGTGCCTCCCCGCTCGGTGAACCACAGCTTCCCGGCCGGATCGAAGGCCAACGACCACACCGTGTCGAGGTCCCGCGCCACGGTGGTGACGACCAGATCGGTTGCGGCCGGCGCGGCCGGCGTAGGCGGCGCAGCGGTCGCCCCGGAGGTGGGAGCCGGCGCCGCGCTGGTGTCGGGAGCCGCGCCGACCCCGGGGGCCCCGCTGGTTCCGGGCCCGTCGCCGGGTGGGGGCGTGGTCGTGGGTGCCGGGCTGGCCTTGCCGGCGGGGTCGGCTCCCTCGGAACAGCCGGCCGCGACCAGGGAGGCAACGAGGGCGAGAGGCAGGAGGCGGCGCACGGCGCCAGAGGCTAGGGAGTGCGCCGCGCCTACTGGGGGCGGGGGGGCGGTCCGGTGCGTACGAGGCCCTCCTGGACCACCGAGACGGCCAGCGCTCCGTCCGGTCTGTAGATGCTGCCCCGAGCCAGGCCCCGGGCTCCGGCGGCCGAGGGGCTCTCCTGGTCGTAGAGGAACCACTCGTCGGCGCGGAAGGGCCGGTGGAACCACATCGCGTGGTCCAGGCTGGCCATCATCATGGTGGGCGAGAGCTTGCGCCGGTGGGGGAGCAGGACGGAGTCGAGCAGGGTCATGTCCGAGGCGTAGGCGACGACGCAGGCGTGCAGCATCTGGTCGTCGGGGAGCCGGCCGTCGGCCCGCATCCAGACCTGCTGGCGGGGTTCGCGGGCCGGCAGGTGGGGGGTCCGCCACGGCTCCTGCACGTAGCGGGTGTCGATCGGGCGGGGCCGTGTGAACCACTCCGGCACGTCGTCGCCCATCGCCTTCACCCGGTCCTGCAGCGTCGGCAGACCCTCTGGCTCGGGCACCTCCGGCATGGGGGCGCAGTGCTCGAAGCCCGGTTCTTGCACGTGGAACGAGGCGGACAGCTGGAAGATGGCCTGGCCGTGCTGAATTGCCACCACCCGTCTGGTGGTGAACGACCGGCCGTCGCGGATCCGGTCCACCTCATAGAGGATGGGGATGGTGGGATCGCCGGGGCGCAGGAAGTAGGCGTGCAGCGAGTGCACGGGCCGGTCCGGATCGACGGTACGCCCTGCCGCCACCAGGGCCTGGCCCGCCACCTGGCCGCCGAAGACGCGCTGGCGCTGCTCGTGGGGGCTGCGGCCCCGGAAGATGTTGACCTCGATGTCCTCGAGGTCGAGCAGGCCGAGCAGCTC
>JAHWJU010000092.1 GCA_019348255.1 Actinomycetota bacterium
GGCTTGTCGCCGGCGGTGCGGGCGATAGCGCAGGCCGAGGCCGACGCCCTCAACTTCTGGGCCGTCCCGCCGGAGCGGGTGGCGGCGGAGACGGAGGTGCAGGTGACGTGGGGAGGGCCGGCCGCGGCCACGGTCGACGACACGGCCGAGCTTCTCCGTCAGGTTGCCGCCGCCGGCGCCACCTGGGCGGTGTGTGCACCTCCGTACGGCCAAGAGGCCGACCCCCGGCCCGCGGTGGCCGTCGTGGCCGAAGCCGCCGCCTCGCTCCGGTAGCTTCTCCCAATGGAGTTCCGCCGCATCAACGGCCTTCCGCCCTACGTCTTCACCATCATCAACGACCTCAAGATGCAGGCGAGGCGGACGGGTGAGGACGTGGTCGATTTCGGCTTCGGGAACCCGGACATCCCCTCTCCCGACATCGCAGTCGAGAAGCTGGCCGAGGCGGCCCGCAACTCCCGCAACCACCGCTACTCCGCCAGCCGCGGCATCCCCAAGCTGCGCGAGGCGGTGAGCGACCTGTACCTCCGCCGCTTCGGCGTCACCCTCGACCCCGATACCGAGGTGGTCACGACCATCGGGGCCAAGGAGGGTCTCTCCCACCTGATGTGGGTGCTCCTCGGGCCGGGCGACAGTGCCTTCGTCCCCTCGCCCAGCTACCCGATCCACATCTACGCGCCGCTGTTCGCAGGAGCCGAGGTCCAACAGATCCGGGTCGGGCCCGACCAGGACTTCTTCGACAACCTGATGCGGGCCTGGGAGACGCAGTGGCCGAAGCCCCGCGTCATCATCCTGTCCTTCCCCCACAACCCGACCACCACCTGCGTCGACCTCGCGTGGATGGAGCGCCTGGTCGGCTGGGCGCGTGAGCACGACGTGGTGCTGGTGCACGACTTCGCCTACTCCGACACCGCCTTCGACGGGTACCAACCTCCGTCGGTGCTGCAGGTACCCGGGGCCAAGGAGGTGAGCGTGGAGCTGTACACACTCACCAAGTCGTTCTCCATGGCCGGCTGGCGGGTCGGGTTCCTCGTCGGCAACGCCAGGATCGTGAGCGCGCTCACCAAGCTCAAGAGCTACCTGGACTACGGCACCTTCCAGCCGATCCAGATCGCTGCCACCGTCACCATGAACGAGGCTCAGGACTACCCCAAATTCGTGAACGAGATATACCAGTCGCGGCGCGACGTGCTGTGTGACGGGCTGGGGCGCATCGGCTGGGAGATACAGCGCCCCCTGGGGACGATGTTCGTATGGGCCGAGATCCCCGAGCCCTACCGGGAGATGGGCAGCCTCGAGTTCTCGTCGTTCTTGATCCGCGAGGCCCGGGTGGCGACGTCGCCGGGAGTCGGCTTCGGCCCCGGCGGCGACGGCCATGTGCGCTTCGCGCTGATCGAGAACGAGCAGCGGACTTCGCAGGCGGTTCGGAACCTGCGCCGCGCGCTCACGAAGCTCTGACGGCGCCTCGACCCCGGCTGCCCATCCCCAGCAGCCCGTGGCGGCAGAACTCGACGGCGGCGTCGGCCACCGAGGAGGCCGGTTCATCCCGCTCGAACACGAAGACCTGGGCCAGGTGGTGCGTGACCCCGAGGATGGCGTGGGAGAGGACGAACGGGTCGCTGTCGCGGAATTGCCCGGCCAGGATCCCGTCCTTGACGTGGTGGACGACGTCGGCCACGGCCATCTCCTGGCCCTGGCGCAGGGCCGGTGCGAAGCGCTCCTCACTGGCCGCGAACTGGAACAGCCCGATGAGGTGGCGGTGCTCCGCCAGCCACTCGACCGATCCGCGGATCCCACGCTCGATGCGCTGCACGGGGTCCTGCACCTCGCCGATGGCCTGCTGTTGGCGCCGCCGCAGGTCTACCTGTGCTTCGGCCAGGATCTCCAAGAAGAGCTCCTCCTTGGAGGAGAAGTACCAGTAGAAGACGCCCTTGCCCACGCCCATCCCCTGCACGATCTCGGCCACCGACGTGGGGTGGTAGCCGTGGTCGGCAAAGCGGTGGGCGGCGAAGTCCATCAGCTGGCGTCGGCGGTCCCTGCCCCTCTGCGTCAGCCTCCGGTCCACGCCGGGAAAATAGACCGAACGGTCAAGAATCCACAACGACAGGCGATCCCATGATGGGCAGGGCCTAACCTCTTGGCGGATGGCCTATTGGATCCTCAAGTACCTGGCTGCCCTGCCGCTGCGGTTCTGCTTCCGGATCCGGGTGGAGGGGCTCGAGCACGTTCCCGGCGGGGGCGGAGCCATCCTGGCCGGTAACCACCTCGCCGTGTTCGACTCGTTCTTCGTGCCCCTGGTCGTGCGCCGGCGCATCACCTTCGCAGCCAAGGCCGAGTACTTCGAGAACCCCAGGACGGCATGGTTCTTCCGCGCCGTCGGGCAGATCCCGATCAAGCGCAGCGGCGGCTCGGCCAGCCAGCGGGCCCTGGAGGCGGCCAAGGGGGTGCTCGAAGACGGCCGGCTGTTCGGCATCTATCCCGAAGGCACCCGCTCGCCCGACGGCAGGCTGTACAAGGGCCACACCGGCGTGGCCCGGCTGGCCCTCGAGTGCAAGGTGCCGGTCCTCGTCGTTGCCTGCATCGGCACCCGTGAAGCACAGCCCATCGGCCGGCGCATCCCACGGCTGTTCATGCCGATCACCATCCGGATCTCCCGCCCGCTCGACTTCAGCCGGTACCACGGATGCGAGGACGACCCGTTGGTCCTGCGCAAGATCACCGACGAGATCATGTACGAGCTGCGAGAGCTGAGCGGCCAGGAGTACGTCGACACCTATGCCACCCGCACGGCCGGCGGGAGCGAGGCTCCCCCTACGCGGGTGGCGGTGCTGCCCGATGGGTCCGCCTCCACCCTGGAGCGCACGGCAGCCATGGCTGCCAGCTAGAGCCTCCGCTCCATCATCGACTGGTTGCCAGCCGGAAACGTTCCGTTCACAGGTGGTGGCTACCGTCGGGTGCGTGGTCACCTATGTGCTGCGGGTCTGGATCCCCGACCGTCCTGGCGCGCTCGGCGCCGTCGCCAGCCGCATCGGCGCGGTAAGGGGTGATCTGGTCGGGATCGACATCCTCGAGCGCGGCGCCGGCATGGCCATCGACGAGTTGGTCGTCGACCTCCCCGACAACGAGGGCCTGGTTCCCCTGTTGGTGCACGAGGTGTCCGAGGTGGACGGGGTGGCGGTCGAGGAGGTGCGGGAGGTGGCTGGCAGCAGCCTCGCCGACCCCCGGCTGGCCGCACTCGAGACGGCGGCCCTCCTGGTCGCCCAGCAGAGCCGCCAGGACCTGATGGGCGCCTTGGTCCGCCGTGCCGCCTCCGACTTCGACGCCCAATGGGCGACGCTGGCCGGCGGCGAGCAATCGGGGGTCCACGCCGAGGTGGGGGAGTGTCCGCCGGCGGCATGGCTGGCTGCTTTCGTCGCCGGCAGCCGCAGCGTGAGCGGCCACCCCTCCGGAGGCCCCATCAGCGGCCCCCATGACATCGCCTGGGCCGCGCTGGAGCGGGCCGGCCTGGACCTCGTGGTGGGGCGCCCGGGCCGCCCGGTGCGTCAGCGCGAACGCCAGCAGCTGGTCGCGCTGGCCCGCATCGCCGACCTCCGATGGTCGGAGTTGACGGAGCCGGCGGCCCTCCGGGTCCACCCCGGCGCCGGCTGACTCGTCCAAGAAGTTCTGGGGATGTCGTTGCACCCCTAGGGTGCGCGAAGCTCCCCAGATGCAGCGGGGGCGGCCCAATGGCGAGCCCGCTCGACCGCCCGCTGCCATCCGGCGTAGCGGCCGTCGGCTGCCGCTGGTGACACCTTGGGGTCGAACCTGGCGTCGAGGGCCCAGTGCGAAGCGACCTCGTCGAGCGAGCTCCACAGTCCCTCGGCCAGGCCCGCCAGGAAAGCGGCTCCCATCGCAGTGGTCTCGGCCACCCGGGGCCGCGACACAGGTACCTGCAGCTGGTCGGCCTGGATCTGCAGGAGCAGGTTCATCACGGAGGCACCGCCGTCGACCCGCAACGTCTCCACCCTGCGCCCCGCCGCCCGGCTCATGGCCTCCACGACGTCGCGGGTCTGGTAGGCCATCGCCTCCACCACTGCCCGCGCCAGGTGGGCCCGGCCGGCGCCGCGGGTGAGGCCGACGACGGTGCCCCGGGCGTAGGGGTCCCACCACGGGCTGCCGAGGCCGGTGAAGGCCGGCACCAGGTAGACCCCCTGGTTGTCGGGGACGGTGGCGGCCAGCGGTCCCACTTCAGCCGCGTCGCCGATGATGCCGAGGCCGTCGCGCAGCCACTGCACGGCGGACCCGGTGGCGAAGATGGCGCCCTCCAGGGCGTAGGCGGTGGTGCCGTCGCCCAGGACCCACCCCACCGTCGTCAACAGTCCTTCCTCCGGCTCCGGGCACCGTGGCCCCACGTTCATGAGCACGAAGCTGCCGGTGCCGTAGGTGTTCTTGGTCATCCCCGGGGTGAAGCAGGCCTGCCCGAACAGGGCCGCCTGCTGGTCGCCGGCGATGCCGCTCACGGGGACACCGGCGGGGAGGCCGGCGCCGGCGACGGTCGTCCCGAACCGCCCGCTCGAGGGGCGCACCTCCGGCAGGCACGCCGGCGGGACGCCGAAGAGGTCGCAAAGCTCCTGCGACCACTCGAGGGTGTTGATGTCGAAGAGCAGGGTCCGGCTGGCGTTGGAGGGATCGGTGGCGTGCACGGCGCCACCGGTGAGGTTCCACAACAGCCAGCTGTCGACGGTGCCGAAGGCCAGGTCGGGGCCCCGTGCCACCCCTCCCTCCGTCAACAGCCACTCCACCTTGGTGGCCGAGAAGTAGGGGTCGAGCACCAGCCCGGTCCTGGCCCGCACCTCCGGCAGCGCCCCCTGCTCCCGCAACTGGTCGCAGCGGGTGGCGGTCCGGCGGTCCTGCCAGACGATGGCCGGCGCCAGCGGCGCCCCCGTCCGGCGGTCCCACAGCACCGCCGTCTCCCGCTGGTCGGTTATGCCGATGGCCGCGATCTGCTGGTCGAGGCCGCCGTTCAGCTCGGCCAAGGTGGTGACCACCGCAGCCCATATCTCCATCGGGTCGTGCTCGACCCAACCGGGGCGGGGGAAGTGCTGGGGGAACTCGCGGTAGGACCACGCGACCGGCTGGCCCGCCTCGTCCACGGCGAGAGCCCGCACCCCGGTCGTGCCCGCGTCGATCGCCACCACCACGCCCACCGGGGCGACGGTAGTGCCACAGCGAGGTCGCGATGTCGGTCGCGCAGCTCATCGTCGGAAAAACCGACCTACCAGCACCGACGCGCCTGCTCCATCGTTGACAGCGGCGTAGTTACGGTGCTGTAATTACCCCCGCATCTCGTACCCCGTCGACGCGTGGACCACAACATCTTGTGGTTAGGGTGTCCGGCGCCATCTACTCCAGGGGAGAACAGCCATGGCCATTGCACCGCAGCGGTTGGGGATCGGCCTTCGCCGCCACTTCACCACCGAGGGTGTCCATCCCTACGACGAGGTGGTCTGGGAGCGGCGGGACGCCCGCATCACCAACTACCGCGACGGTGCTGTCGCCTTCGAGCAGCTGGGTGTCGAGGTTCCCGCCTTCTGGAGCGTCAACGCCACCAACATCCTGGCCCAGAAGTACTTCAGGGGCACTCCCGGGACACCCGAGCGGGAATGGTCGCTCAAGCAGGTGGCCGACCGGGTGGTCGACGCCATCACGGCGTGGGGCGTGAAGGACGGGTACTTCGTCGACGCCGCCGAGGCCGAGGCCTTCAACGCCGAGCTCAAGCACCTGATCATCCACCAGAAGGCGGCGTTCAACTCGCCTGTCTGGTTCAACATCGGGGTCAACGGCGTGCCTCAGCAGGCCTCGGCGTGTTTCATCCTCGCCGTCGGCGACTCGATGCAGGAGATCCTCAACTGGTACGTAGAGGAGGGGACGATCTTCAAGGGCGGGTCGGGCTCGGGCATCAACCTTTCCCGCATCCGATCCTCGCAGGAGTACCTGAACGGAGGCGGGACGGCGTCCGGTCCTGTGTCCTTCATGCGGGGGGCCGATGCGTCGGCAGGCACCATCAAGAGCGGGGGCAAGACCAGGCGGGCGGCGAAGATGGTGATCCTCAACGTCGACCACCCCGACATCGAAGACTTCATCTGGTGCAAGGCCATCGAGGAGCGCAAGGCGCGGGCCCTGCGCGACGCCGGCTTCGACATGGACCTCGACGGCCGGGACAGCCACTCCATCCAGTACCAGAACGCCAACAACTCGATCCGGGTCACCGACGAGTTCATGGAGGCGGTGCTCGACGGCCGAGACTGGGAGCTCAAGGCAGTCACCAGCGGCGAGGTGGTCAAGACCGTTCCCGCCCGCGACCTGTTCCGCCAGATGGCCAAGGCGGCCTGGGAGTGCGCCGACCCCGGCATGCAGTTCGACACCACCATCAACCGCTGGCACACCGCCGCCAACACGGGCCGGATCAACGCGTCGAACCCGTGCTTCACCGGCGACTCGCTCGTCCACACCGACAAGGGTCTGATCCGTTTCGACGCGCTCCTGGACCGCACGCGACTGGGTGAGACGTTCGGCATTTACACCCACGACGCCACCAATGGGGACGCCCCGGCGGAGCGGATGCAGTTGACTTCACCTGAAGCCGTGATGATCACCGGCCGCAACGAAATCGTGAAGCTCCGGTTCGACAACGGCATGGAGCTGCGCTGCACTCCGGGCCACAAGATCTTCACCACCAACCGAGGCTACGTAGCGGCGAAGGATCTGACGCCGAAGGACGAGGTAAAGACACTCGACCTTGAGGCTCCGGCGTCTGCCGCCGAGCACCGCCTGCCAGTCTCGACCGATGCCGCCGATTACGCAACGAAGGGCGATTGGGCCCGCGCTGTTGCGCTGCCGGAGAAGTGGTCGCCCGAGCTCGCCCACTACCTCGGCTGGCTCGTCGGCGACGGCTGCATCTCAGGCGACGTCATTACGACGGTGTACGGGGGGGACGACGAACGCGCGACCGTTCTTCCCGCCCATCAGGAGCTGCTGGGCGATCTCAACAGCGGGCTCCTTCCGAAGCCGTCGGTGCAGTCCAACGGGACCGAGCAGCTCCGGCAGAGCCGGCGTGTGCTTGCACGCTTTTTCGAAGCGCTCGGCGTCAGCCATTGCAAGGCCAGCGTCAAGACCGTCCCCTGGTCGATCAACGAGGCGCCGTCAGATGCCGTCGCCGCCTTCCTCCGCGGGCTGTTCGACGCGGACGGCTGCGTCTACGACGGAGACAAGAGCCGATACGTCGGTCTCGGGTCATCTTCCGAAGCTCTTCTTCAGGGTGTCCAGCGACTGCTGACGACCTTCGGAGTGAGCAGCCGGATCTTCGCCACGCAGAAGGGTTCGCAGCCCTCCTTCGAGTTCACCGCGAAGGACGGCAGCCGTCGGTCCTATGCCCGCAAGCCGATGTTCGATCTACGCATCACCGGCACCTCGCTTGGCATATTCGCCGAGCGGATCGGCTTTTCCCTGCTCCGTAAGGCGTCGAAGCTGTCGACGTTGCTCGAGACCAGGCGGCTCTACTCGTCGCGGAGGACCGCTCGACTCGTCGCCCGCACCGACGACGGCGTCGAACTCACCTACAACCTCAGCGAGCCGCGCAACCACTCCTACGTCGTTAACGGCATTTGTGTACGCAACTGCTCCGAGTACATGCACCTCGACAACTCGGCCTGCAACCTGGCCAGCCTCAACCTGTTGAAGTTCCTCGACGAGGATGGCACCTTCGACGTGGCCGGCTTCACGGCGGCGACCGAAGCCGTGTTCACAGCCCAGGAGATCCTCGTCGGCAACGCCGACTACCCGACCGACAAGATCGAAGAGACGTCACGGCGGTTCCGCCAGCTGGGCATCGGCTACGCCAACCTCGGCGCTCTGCTCATGGCCCAGGGGACGGCGTACGACAGCGACGACGGGCGGGCATGGGCGGCGGCCATCACCGCCCTTCTCACCGGTACCGCCTACGCGGTGTCGGCCCGCACCGCCGCCCGCATGGGCCCCTTCGCCGGCTACACGAACAACCGGGAGCACATGTTGCGGGTCCTGCGCATGCACCGCGACGAGGTGGCCAGGATCGACGAGGAGCGGGTGCAGACGTCGCTGCTCGATGCCGCCCAGGAGGCGTGGGACGACGCCGTGGAACTGGGCGAGACCTACGGCGTGCGCAACTCCCAGGCCAGCGTCCTCGCTCCCACCGGAACAATCGGCCTGCTCATGGACTGCGACACCACCGGTGTCGAGCCCGATCTGGGTCTCGTCAAGATGAAGAAGTTGGTGGGCGGCGGCACCATGTCGATCGTCAACCAGACGGTGCCCCGGGCGCTGCGCCGGCTGGGCTACTCCGACAGCCAGATCGGCGAGATAGTCGCCTACATCGACCGACACAAGTCGCTGATCGGCGCACCGCACCTGGCCCAGGAGCACCTGTCGGTCTTCGCCTGCTCGATGGGCGACAACACCATCCACTACTCGGGCCACATCCGGATGATGGCGGCAGTGCAGCCGTTCATCTCCGGGGCGATCTCCAAGACCTGCAACGTGCCGGAGGAGACGACCGTCGAGGAGCTGGAGCAGCTCCACATCGACGCGTGGAAGCTGGGGCTCAAGGCGGTCGCCATCTACCGTGACAACTGCAAGGTGGCCCAACCGCTGTCCACGGTGAAGAAGGACCCGCCGGCATCGGAGGCCGAGGCCCACGACCAGGAGTTGGCGGTCAAGGTGGCCCAGCTCGAGAAGGCCCTCTCCGGGCAGACGACGGTGGTGGTGAAGCAACCCATCCGCGAGCGCCTGCCCCGCCGGCGCCGCTCGTCCACCTTCTCGTTCCGGGTGGCGGACTGCGAGGGCTACGTCAACGTGGGCGAGTACGACGACGGCCGCCCGGGTGAGCTCTTCCTCAAGGTCTCCAAGCAGGGGTCGACTCTTGCCGGGGTCATGGACGCCTTTGCGATCTCGGTTTCGCTGGGGCTCCAACACGGCGTGCCGCTCAAGACCTACGTGCAGAAGTACACGAACATGCGCTTCGAGCCCGCCGGCATGACCGACGACCCGGAGCTTCGCATCGCATCGTCACTCGTTGACTACATCTTCCGCCGCCTGGCTGTCGATTACCTGCCCGAGGAGGAGCGGGTCGAGCTCGGCATACAGACGACAGGGGAGAGGATCCAGCCGACGCTGCCCGGAGTGGAGGAGACCATCACCCGCGATCAGCCGGTGGTCGAACCCTCGTCGACCCGGGTCGCCGATCTGGAAGGCGACTTCCCCTACCTGGTCCATTCCGACGCCCCGTTCTGCATGCAGTGCGGGGTGCAGATGCAGCGGGCCGGCTCTTGCCACGCCTGCCCCTCGTGCGGGACGACGAGCGGCTGCTCGTGAACGTCCGTCGGGCTCTGCAACGCGTCTCCTCACCTCCTGGGCCTCCCGCGAGTCGGGGCGCGGGTCGGG
>JAHWJU010000093.1 GCA_019348255.1 Actinomycetota bacterium
CGGCGCGTCGGCATCGGTGCCGCTGCACCGACTCCGACTAGTACTTGACTAGTACCAAGCGGCCGCCGTGGTTCGGGAAGCTGTGCATCGCGGCGCCCGTGCGGCTGCCGCTTACGAGCTTCGAGACAGCGAATGTGCTGGTCAGCGGGGCGGTCTGCTACTGGATGTGCAACCCGGAGATGGCCCGGCTGATCACCAGCTGCTGGATCTGCTCGGTGCCCTCGAAGATGTCATAGATCTTCGCGTCGCGGTGCCAACGCTCCACCGGGTTCTCGCGGACGTAGCCGTAGCCACCGAGGATCTGGATGGCCCGCTCCGTGATCCACACCGCCGTGCGGCCCGCCTTCAGCTTCGACATCGAGCCTTCGCCGTTTTCGAACATGTGGCCGGTCTTCGACATCCATGCCGCCCGCCAGACCAACAGCCGGGACGCGTCGAGCTCGGTCTTCATGTCGGCGAGCATGAAGGCGATCGACTGGTTCTCGATGATGCGTCGGCCGAACTGGCGGCGCTCCTTGGCGTAGTCGAGGGAGAACTCATAGGCGGCCCGCGCGATGCCCAAGGCCTGGGCGCCGACCGCGGGACGGGACGCCTCGAAGGTGGCCATGGCCGCTTGCCTGCGGCCGCTGGAGCGGCCCTCGCGCACCCTGGCCAGGCGCTCGTCGAGCGCCTCCTTGCCGCCCAGAAGACAGCGGCCGGGGACGCGGCAGTCGTCCAGCACCACCTCGGCGGTGTGGCTGGCCCGGATGCCCATCTTCTTGAACTTCTGCCCCTGTGACAGCCCCGGCGTGCCGGGAGGGATGACGAAGGACGCCTGACCGCGGGCGCCCAGAGCGGGGTCGACGACGGCCACGATGACGTGGACGTCGGCGATGCCTCCGTTGGTGATCCAGGTCTTGGTGCCGTTGAGGACCCACTCGTCGCTGGCCTCGTCGTAGACGGCGCGGGTCCGCAGCGACGAGACGTCCGAGCCGGCATCGGGCTCGGAGACGCCGAAGGCGGCCAGCGCCGGCTTGTCGTTCTCCTTGCGGAAGCACTGCGGCACCCACTCCATCACCTGCTCCGCAGTGCCGTTGGCGGTGATGCCGACGACCCCCAGGGTGGTGCCGAAGATGGCTAGGCCGATGCCGGCGTCGCCCCACGCCATCTCCTCCATGACCAGAGGCAGCGTGATACCGGTGGGATCGGCGAAGGCGTTCATCAGGAAGTCGAGGCTGTACAGCCCGATCTCGGCGGCCTGGTCGATGATCGGCCAGGGGGTCTCCTCGCGCTCGTCGTAGTCGTGGGCGACCGGCCGGATCACGTTCTCGGCGAAGTCGTGGACCCACTTCTGGATCTGGATCTGGTCCTCGTTGAGCTCGAGCGAGAAGTCGGCCATTGCGTCGGCACCTCCGGAGAGCAGCTTGTTACCCGACGGTAACATAGGCCTGGCGCAACGAGGTGTCGTCGAGCCCATAAACCGGCTTGCTCCACAAATCCGCCTGATCCACGCTCGCGGGATGACGACGGCGGGACGCACCTACACGATCACCGAGCACGACCCCGGGTGCGACTCCGACGAGGAGATCGCGGAGCTGATCGCGCTGGGCAACGAGATGCAGGCCCAGATCTTCCCCGAGGACCCTCCCACTCCGATCGCCCAGGGCATCGCCGTGCGGCGGGCCGAACCGAAGACCCACCGGCGGTGGTCGTTCCGGGCCACCGACGACCAGGGACGGCTGGTCGCCGAGGCGGGCAGCAGCGTCGATCCCGACCACGACGACAACCCCGACATGCTGTGGGTGCACATCAACGTGGCCGCCGCCCACCGGCGCCGGGGGATCGGGTCCCGCCTTCTGTCGGAGCTGGTCGCCCTGGCCGGCCGGGAGCGGCGCTCTCGGATCGTCGGCATGACCACCGACCGCCTCGCCGGCGGGGCCCCCTTCGCCCGTGAGGTAGGAGCCGAGGCGAAGCAGAGGTGGCACGTCAACCATCTGCCGCTGGGGGAGGTGGACCGGCCGATGCTCGAGCGGTGGGTGTCGGAGGCGCCCGAGCGGGCGCCCGACTACGAGCTGATCGGTTGGGACGGGCCGGTGCCGGAGGAGTACATCGGGAACTGGGTCGACCTCGTCCCCGTCATGAACACCGCGCCGCTCGACGACCTGCAGGTCAACGACTTCACGATGACCGAGGCCCGGGTGCGGGAGGGCGAGCGGCTGCGGGCAGCGGCGGGCGGCGACCGCTGGACATTGATCGCCCGTCACCGCGACGGCACCTGGGCCGGTCTGCACGACGTGGCCTACAACCCCTCCACTCCGAAGGTGGTGTGGGTGGGCATGACAGGGGTGCGGCCTGAGCATCGGGGCCGCGCCCTCGGGAAGTGGCTCAAGGCGGCGATGACGCTGCGGGTGCTCGACGAGAGGCCTCAGGTCACCGAGATCCGCACGGGCAACGCGGACTCCAACGCCGCCATGCTCGGCATCAACACGGCCATGGGGTACCGGCCCCTCATCGCCCAGACGACGTGGGAGCTGTCGGTCGACGCCGCCGCGTCTCGGCTTCGGATGCGGGGCGTCCAGAGCTGCTGAGGACGGCGACGGCCATGGCCACGAGGAGGACGCCGCCGAGGTAGGGGGCCCCCAACCCCAGCCGTTCGAACGCCACCCCTCCGAGCACCGGCCCGACCACCCGGGCCAACCCACCGGCGGACTGCTGCGCGCCCAGCGCCGCTCCCCGCCGGTCCTCGCCCACCTTTGCGACGACCGTGGACGCGAGGGTGGGGGTGACCAGACCCTGGCCGATCGTCAACAGCAGCAACGCCGGCGCCAGCACGGCCCAGCTGTGGACCGCCGGCAGCACCGCCAGCCCCAGGCCGTTGAAGATCAACCCGAGGCGCAAGGTCCGCGCTTCGCCGAACCGGCGCACGGCGGGCTGGACCAACAACCCGTTGACCAGCGCGATCGACAGCCCGATGACGGTGAACACGACGCCGGTGGAGGCCAAGCCGAACCCGAGCCGGCGCTCGCCGAAGAGGGCGAAGGTGGCCTCGAAGGCGCTGAAGGCGACAAGGCTGGTGAACGCGACCACCAGCAGCCGGCCCAGGTCCCGCCGCACCCCCGCCCGCTCCTGGGTGGCTACGGACGATGCGACCCGGGAGCGGGGGCGGGTCTCGGGAATGCGAACGGCGGCGACGACGGCGTTCACGGTGGCCAACGCCGCGGCCACGAAGAACGGGACGTGGGGGCCGCCGAGCGCGGCCAAGGCGCCGATGGCGGGGCCGGCCACGAAGCCGAGCCCGAAGGCTGCTCCCAGCAGACCGAGCAGCCGGCTGCGTTGCTCGGGAGGCGCGAGGTCGGTCACCGCCGCCTGGGCCACCGAGACGCTGGCGCCGGAGATCCCGTCGATGATGCGTCCCGCGAACAAGACCCAGAGGCTGCCGGCCAGACCGGTGAGAAGGCTGCCGGCGGCCGTGCCCACCAGTGAGAGGACGAGAACAGGCTTGCGTCCGGCCCGGTCGGAGACCCGGCCCCACAGGGGGGCGAAGAGGAACTGGGCCAGGCTGAACGAGGCGACCAGCAGCCCCACGGTGGTCGGGGTGGCGTCGAAGCGCTCGGCGTAGAGGGGCAATACGGGCAAAACGATCCCGAAGCCCACGAGGTCGAGCGCCACTGCCGTCCATATGGTGCCGAAGCCCTCGGGCAGCGGGGGTCGTGCCGGCTTCACGGGGATCAGCGAAAGGCCCGCCGGCCACCTTCGTCAAATCCGCGTGCAGGTATGGAGGCTGAGATGCCGAAGTACCCTTTGGGAAGGAAGCTGGCCACGGAGGAAGCCATGAGGGTCAGCCGGGCGCGGCGGGCACACCAGCCAGGGGATGCGGGAGGACCCTTCAGCGACGATCCGCGCTCGGACGCGGATCTCGCGGCCGAGGCCGGCGCCGGCAAGGCGGCGGCCTTCGACGTCTTGTACCGCCGCCACGCGGCAGCGGCGTGGGGGCTGGCCTCAGCGGTGGCCGCCAATCGCGAGGACGCCGCCGACGCCGTCTCGGAGGCATTCACCAGGGTCCTGGTGGCGTTGACGGCGGGGCGGCTGGTCGACGGCAACCTGTTTCGGTCCTACCTGTTGAGCGCGACCCGCAATGCGGCCATCGACCTGCACCGGCGCGCCGACCGGGCGCGGCCATCCGACCGGCTGGAGGAGCTGCAACTGCCGGCCGCCGGTCGTAGTGCACCGGAAGGCGTGGATGCCTTCCACGACGCAACCGTGGTGGCTTCGGCCTTCCGCGGGCTGCCCGAGCGGTGGCGCACCGTGTTGTGGCTCACCGAGGTCGAGGGCAAGCCGCCCAGGGAGGTGGCCAGCCTTCTCGGCCTCACCGCCAACACCGCCGCACAACTGGCAGTGCGGGCTCGCGGAGCGCTGCGGGAGAAGTTCGTGCAGGCCCACCTGCGGCTGCCCGTATCCGAGGACTGCCGCTTCTGCGTCGACCACCTGGGCGGCTACGTCACCGGTCGCCTCTCGCCGCGGGAGCTGGCCAAGGTGGACCAGCACCTGACGGGCTGTGAGGACTGCCGCCAGCGGGCGACGGAGCTGGACGACCTGGGCACCTCCTTGCGACGGGCGGTGCTGCCGCTGCCGCTGTTGCTGGGCTCGGCGGCCACGGCCAAGTGGAAGCTGACCAGCGCCGCCGGCGGAGCCGCCTCGACGCCGGCGGCAGCCGGCGCCGGTGCGACCGCGGGGTCCTGGACCAGCCGCACGCTGCCCCGGGTGCAGCGCCCGCTGGCGGTGGCCACCACCGGCATCTTCGCCCTCGCCGTCATCAGCTCGAGCGTCGTGAGCCGGCCCGGCAGCGACGTGCCCGGTGGGGCCGCCCGCCGCTCGCCACTGGTCGAGTTGGCGCCGACGCCCCCGCAGATCGTCGAGGACGTGGCTCTGGCGGTGAACCGGGGCCTCGACGTCCTCGATGCCGTCACCGACGCACTGCTCCCTCGCGGTGGTCCCGGTGCGGGCGGTGGCGCCGGCGGCGCCGGCGGGGCTGGCGGAGCCGGCGGGGTCGGTGGCGGAGCTTCCGGGGGTGGCGGCGGTGCCGGCGATCCCTCAGGCGGTAGCGGCGGGTCGCAGCCGAACTCGGCACCGGCTCCGCGTCCGGAGCCGCTGGTCCGGACCGGGTTCACGGTGGCGGCCGCCGGCCAGCCGGTGGGCGCCACCACGGGTGTGGGCGACGGCGCCTGCACCGGAGCTGGCGCCGGCAGCACGAGCGTCGGCTGCCCGTCGCCGGCCACTCCCCCGGGGACGCTGTCGGCGACGGTCGAGACGGACGGCTCGGCCGGCGGCGACGTGCTCAACGACCGGTCCGCATCGGTCGCCGTCTGACCAGTCGATCCCCCCTTCTACCCGTGGGCTCAGCGGCTCAGGCGGGTCCCCTGGGGGCCGTCCTCCACCTTCCAGCCGAGGCCCAGCAGCTGGTCCCGTAGCGCGTCGGCCTGCGCCCAGTCCCTGGCTTTGCGGGCCTCGTCACGAGCCGCGGCCAGCTGGGCCGATTCGGCGTCCACCGCGTCGGCGTCCCGGCCCCGCAAGTCGAGACCCAACGCCTCTGCCAGCTCGAAGACGGCGGCTCCCAGCGCGTCGGCCGTAGCCCGATCGCGCGCATCGAGGGCGGCGTTGGCGTCGCGCACGGCGTCGAACAGCGCGGCGGTGGCCGTGGGCGTGGTGAAGTCGTCGTCCATGGCGGCCCGGAACCGGTCGAGCACCGCCGGCGCCGGCGTCGCCTGCACCGGGCCCAGCCGCCGGGCGAAGTTGTCGAGGCGCTGGATCCCTTCCGTGGCATCCGACAGCGTCGCCGGTGTGACCTCGAGAGGCGACCGGTACTTGGACCGCAGGACGAGGAGCCGGTAGGCGCGGGGGTCGATGGAGGTCAACAGGTCGGTAAGAGAGACGTAGTTGTCGAGGGACTTCGACATCTTCTCGCCGCCCTGGGCCGTGACCATCCCGTTGTGCAGCCAGTAGCGGGCGAATCGGCGGCCGGCGCCCTCGGCCTGGGCCCGCTCGTTCTCGTGGTGCGGGAAGGTGAGGTCGGACCCGCCGCCGTGCAGGTCGAAACCCTCCCCCAGGAGGTCGAGAGCCATCACCGTGCACTCGATGTGCCAGCCCGGGCGCCCGGGCTCCCACGGCGAGTCCCACGCCGGCTCTCCCGGCTTCGCCTTCTTCCAGAGCGCGAAGTCGAAGGGATGGCGCTTGTGCTCCTCGCCGACGATGTCGCGGTCGCCGGCGCCGGACTGCAGCGAGTCGAGGGACTGGCGGGCCAGAAGGCCGTAATCCTCGAGTGACTCCACCGAGAAGTACACGCCGTCGGGGGTGGGATAGGCGCGGCCCACCTCGACGAGCTCGGCGATGTAGCCGACCATCTGCTGGACGTACCCGGTGGCGGTGGGGACCTCGTCGGGCCGGCGCACGCCCAGCCGGTCCATGGCGTCGAACCAGGCGTCGGTGTAGCGGGAGACCACCTCCTCGTAGCTCAGGCCCGACTCGTTGGCCTTGGCGATGATCTTGTCCTCGATGTCGGTGATGTTGGACACGAAGCGCACCTCGAAGCCGCGCCACTCGAGGTAGCGGCGGATCACGTCGAAGACCAGCGCGAAGCGCCCGTGGCCGATGTGGGGGACGTCGTAGACGGTGGGACCGCACACGTACATCGACACCGTGCCCGGCTCTCGGGTCTCGAGGTCGACGATGCGACCGGTTGCCGTGTCGTGGACGCGCAGCACGCCGGTACGGTATCCGGTCACATGTCACCTGCCGTCCCGGAAAAGCCCACCCTGCAAGGCCTCGAAGCCAAATGGACCGCCCGGTGGGAAGCCGACGGCCTCTACCGGTTCGACCGGAGCAAGTCGCGCGAGCAGGTGTACTCGATCGACACGCCGCCCCCGACGGTGAGCGGCAAGTTGCACATCGGCCACTGCTGCTCGTACACGCACACCGACATCACGGCCCGGCACTGGCGGATGCGGGGCTATGAGGTCTTCTATCCGATGGGTTGGGACGACAACAGCCTGAACGTGGTGCGGCGGGTGACCGTGGACTACGGCGTCACCTGCGACCCCACCCTGCCCGTCGAGGAGAACTTCGAGCCGCCGGGGCCCGACGCCAAGCCCCGGGTCGCGGTGTCCCGGCCCAACTTCGTGGCACTGTGCGAGCAGCTGACGACCCTGCTGGAGAAGTCCTACCACGAGCTGTGGTCCACTCTCGGGCTCTCGGTGGACTGGTCCCAGACCTACACCTCGATCGGATCGAGGGCCCAGCGGGTGTCCCAGAGCGCCTTCCTCCGGCTGCTCAAGCGGGGGATCGCCTATACCTCGGAGGCCCCCACCGTCTGGGACGTGGAGTTCCAGACGGCGGTGGCCCAGGCCGAGCTCGAGGACCGGGAGCTCTCCGGCGCCTACCACCGCCTCGCCTTCCACCGTGCCGACGGCGGCGGCGACGTGTTCATCGAGACAACCCGGCCGGAGCTGGTGCCGGCGTGCGTGGCGCTGGTGGCCCACCCCGACGACAGCCGCTACCAGGCGCTGTTCGGCAGCGAGGTCACCACCCCCCTGTTCGGGGCCCGGGTCCCGGTGCGGGCCCACGAGCTGGCCGACCCCGAGAAGGGCTCGGGAATCGCCATGATCTGCACCTTCGGGGATGTCGCCGACGTCACCTGGTGGCGGGAGCTGGACCTGCCGGTGCGGGGGGTCATGGGGCCGGACGGGCGGCTGGTGCCGGTCACCTGGGGTGAGCCGGCTTGGGAGTGCGAGGACCCCGAGCAGGCGCAGCGGCACTACGACGAGCTGGCGGGCCTCAGCGCCAAGCAGGCCCAGCGTCGCATCGTGGAGCTGCTGATCGACTCGGGGGAGCTGGTGGGCGAGCCCCGCCCGATCACCCACCCGGTCAAGTTCTGGGAGAACGGCACCCGGCCCCTCGAGATCATCACCAACCGCCAGTGGTTCATCCGCAACGGCGGCCGGGACCCCGATCTGCGCAAGACGATGCTGGCCTACGGACGCCAGCTGCGCTGGCACCCCGACTTCATGCGCATCCGCTACGAGAACTGGGTCAACGGGCTCACCGGGGACTGGAACATCAGCCGCCAGCTGCCCTTCGGGGTGCCCATCCCGCTGTGGTACCCCGTGCGGGACGACGGCGTCGTGGAGTGGGAGGCGCCGCTGGTGCCGGCGGAGGAGCGCCTGCCCATCGACCCCTCGACGCAGGTGCCCGACGGGTTCAGCCCGGAGCAGCGGGACCAGCCCGGCGGCTTCACCGGCGACCCCAACGTCATGGACACCTGGGCCACCTCGTCGCTCAGCCCCCAGATCGTGGGCGGATGGCTCGACGACCCGGAGCTGTTCGCAAAGGTCTTCCCCTACGATCTGCGCCCCCAGGCCCACGAGATCATCCGGACCTGGCTCTTCTACACGGTGCTGCGCAGCCACTTCGAGCACGCCAGCCTTCCGTGGACCAACGCCGCCATCTCCGGCTTCGTCTACGACCCGACCCGCAAGAAGCTCTCCAAGTCGGCCGGCAACGCGCCCGACGATCCCATGGCCCTGATCGCCGAGCACAGCGCCGACGCCATCCGTTACTGGGCGGCCGGCGGCCGGCCGGGGATGGACATCGCGCTCGACCGCAACCAGTTCAAGATCGGCCGACGGCTGGCCATCAAGATCCTCAATGCGTCGCGCTTCGTCCTGGGGTTGGGCGAGCCGCCGCAGGGGGCGACGCCGGCCACGGCGCTCGACCTGTCGCTGTTGGCGGCGCTGGCCGGCGTGGTCGACGAGGCCACCCGCGCCTTCGACGACTACGAGTACACGCGGGCTCTCGAGCGGACCGAGTCGTTCTTCTGGCTCTTCTGCGACGACTACCTCGAGCTGGTCAAGGGCCGGGGCTACCGCGGCGACGGCTCGGCACTGGCCACCCTGCGGGCCGCCCTGTCGACCCTGCTGCGGCTGTTCGCACCGTTCCTCCCCTATGCCACCGAGGAGGTTTGGTCCTGGCACCAGCAAGGCTCGATCCACCGTGCCCCGTGGCCGGCGCCGGCTGAGGTGGCCGGGGAGGGCCGCCGCGCCGACCCGGCCGTGCTGGGGGTCGTGTCACAGGTCCTGGGCGAGGTCCGCAAGGCCAAGACCGGCGCCAAGCGGTCGATGAAGACGCCGGTGCTGCGGGCGGTGGTGCGCGACACGTCGGAACGGCTGGCCGCGGCCCGCTCGGGCCAGGACGACCTACGGGAAGCCGGCGTCGTCGCCGAGTTGGTGTTCGAGGAGGCCGAGGCGTTCGTGGTCGAGGTCGAGCTCGAGCCGCCGGAGGGCTGAAGCGCCCGCCATAGGACCACTTCCGCGGAAATCGCTAAACCCGCCGGCGGGGGTGCCGATGATTGAAGCCAACGAGACGCCCTGCTCTCTTGTCCTACCAGGCGAGAGCGGGGCGTCGTCGCGTCCG
>JAHWJU010000266.1 GCA_019348255.1 Actinomycetota bacterium
CATCGAGCGGCTGCTCCAGCGCCAAAAGGGCCTCGACGACGAGCTCAAGGCCCTCAGGGCACAGGTGGCGGCGGCGCAGGGCAAGGCACTGGCCGCGGAGGCCGCGGACGGCGTGGTCGTGGCCCGCCGCGACGGCCTGTCGCAGGACCAGCTCCGCGACCTGGCGGTGAGCGTGCGCAGCCAGCCCGGCATCCGCGCCGCGGTGCTGGTGGGGACTCCCGATGGTGATCGGGTGGCGGTGGTCGCCACCGTGGCCAAGGGAAGCGACCTGGTGGCCGGAGAGTTGGCGGTTGCCGCGGCACGGGCCACCGGCGGCGGGGGCAACCCCAAGGCTGCGGATCTGGCCGTGGCCGGCGGCAAAGATGTGTCGAAGATCGACGAGGCCCTCGCCGCCGTGAAGGCCCTGTTGTCCCGTTGAGGGTGGTCGGCATCGACCTCGGGACGAAGCGCATCGGCGTCGCCGTGAGCGACAGCGGGGGCCTCGTGGCCACGCCCTATGAGGTCGTCGAGCGGGGCCGTGACCGGGCCGGCGACCGGCGCCGGCTGGCCGCCCTGATCGACGAGGTCGAGGCCGAGCGGGTGGTGGTGGGCCTTCCGTTGTCGATGGACGGCTCATTCGGTCCCGCGGCCCAGGCCGCCCTGGAGGAGGTGGCCGCCCTGCGGGACGTCCTGGCCGTGCCCGTGGAGACCTTCGACGAACGGCTCACGACGGTGTCGGCCGACCGCGTCCTGGGGCAGAACAAGATGAAGGCCGGCGCGCGGCGCCGGGTGGTGGACAAGGTGGCCGCCGCGGTCATGTTGCAGGCGTGGCTGGACAGCCGGGAGAGACGATGATGACAAGGGGCCACGACGAAGACGGCGGCTTCGAGCCGTTCCCGGAGCCGGGCCGAGGCCGGACCGGCAAGGTGCTGGCGGTCCTTGCCGTGCTGTTGGTGGTCGCCCTGATCGGCGCTGGAGTGGTGGTCGTGAACTACCAGCGCCAGGTCGATCCCTCCGGCCCGCCGGGGGCGCCCGTCAAGGTGACGATCCCCCTCGGCTCGAGCACCCAGCGCATCGGGGTGATCCTCGACGAGCAGTCGGTGATCACCAGCGCCAGGGTGTTCCGCATCTACACGAAGATCAACGGCGGCGGCCCTTTCCAGGCCGGCGAGTACACCTTCCGCCGGAACATGTCGATGGGCGAGGCCGTCAGGGTCCTGTCGAAGGGCCCTGAGATCGAGTTCGAGCGCCTCACCGTGCCCGAGGGTCTCACCCTGCGCCAGATCGCCGAGCAGGTGGGCAAGCTAGAGGGCCGTTCTCCTGACGCGTTCCTGGCCGCCGCGGCCGCGGGACAGGTGCGGTCGCGGTACCAGCCGACGGGGGTCGACAAGCTGGAGGGATTGCTCCTGCCCGAGACCTTCAACGTCGAGCCCAAGGACGACGAGGCAGCGATCCTGGAGCGGATGGTGGACTCCTTCGACGAGACGGCCAGCAGCCTGGGCTACGACGAGGCCCCGTCGAAGGTGGGCGTCTCCCCCTATGAAGCCATCATCGTCGCCTCCCTGGTGGAGCGGGAGACCCGTTTCGACGAGGAGCGGGCCAAGGTGGCATCGGTGATCTACAACCGCTTGAAGAAGGGGATGCTGCTGCAGGTCGACGCCACCGTCATCTACGCGCTGGGCAAGTCGGCCGACCGCAACGTCAGGGTGCTGTTCAAGGACCTCGAGGTCGAATCGCCCTACAACACCTACAAGGTCAAGGGCCTCCCACCGACGCCCATCGCCGCGCCCGGCCGCGCCTCGCTCGAGGCGGCCCTCAATCCCGAGGCGGGGCCGTTCCTGTTCTACGTGGTCACCGAGTCCGACGGCCGTCACTCCTTCGCCACCACCGACGCCGAGCACGCCGCCAACATCCGCAAGGCTCAGGCCAACGGCGTGCGGTGATCACCGCCAGCACCAGATTGGCCGGCGTCATCGGCGACCCGGTGCGCCACTCGCTGTCGCCGGCCATCCACAACGCCGCCTTCCGGGAACTCGGCCTGGACTGGGTGTACCTGGCCTTCCCCGTTCCCGCCGGAGCGGCCCCCGAGGCTCTGGCCGCCATGCGGACCCTGGGGATGGCCGGCCTCTCGGTCACCATGCCCCACAAGGCCGACGTCATCCCGGCCCTGGACGAGCTGTCACCCACGGCCGTGGCCGTGGGCGCGGTCAACTGCGTTTACCGCCGGGGCGCCCTGCTCGTGGGCGAGAACACCGACGGCGCCGGCTTCCTCGACGCCCTCCGCTTCGACGAGGGCTTCGATCCTGCCGGCGCCCGTTGCGTCGTGATCGGCGCCGGCGGCGCCGCCCGCGCCGTGATCCTGGCTCTCGCCCAGGCCGGCGCCGCCGACATCGCCGTGGTCAACCGCACGCCCGCCCGTGGGATCAAAGCCGCCAAGCTGGCCGGCGCCCGGGGTCGTGCCGGTACCCCCGAAGACCTCCTCCGGGCCCAGGTCGTGGTCAACGCCACACCGGTGGGGATGGCGGGACCGTACGCCGCTGCGATGCCTGTCGACGAGGACTTCCTGCGCTCCGATCAGCTCGTTGTGGATCTCGTCTACCGCCCCGCCCGCACGCCATTGCTGGTGGCCGCCCGTCAGCGCGGCGCCGTGCCCGTCAACGGCCTGGGCACCCTCATCCACCAGGCCGCCCACGCATTCCGCCTATGGACGGCGCTCGATCCCCCCCTGGAGGCGATGTCTGCCGCCGCCCTGGGTGCCCTGGGCGGGGACGACTGAAGTGAAGCTGAAGTGGCCGTCGAAGCGTGCCGATGTACCAGGTGTTCCACCCGCCAGCGGAGGTCATCGTGTCATTGCAGGG
>JAHWJU010000267.1 GCA_019348255.1 Actinomycetota bacterium
GCCGGTGGTTCGACGGCCGCTGGTCCGCACCGCCTGCAGCGCCTCGGCCAGTTCCCTCGCCCGGGGCCCGGGGAACAGCCACAGAGAGCTCTCGCCCCCGGGCCTGACGTGCTCGACGAGCACCCCCTTGCCCCATCCGAAGCCACCGCCGTAGAGGTTCTGCTTGGTCTTGAGCCGACCGCCGTGCCGACGGTGACCGAACCAACCGATCGACAAGGCCTCTGATCCGGACAGCAGCTTGATCGCGCCGAGCTGGTTGGCGGGAACGATGAGACGACCCCGGCGGTGGAGGCCGGCCTCGTCGACCTCGACGGTGCCCCACGCCTGCGGTACGGCGCCCAAGCCGGTGATCAGGACGAACGCCAGGTAGAAGCCCGCCAACCACCATCCCGCGTTGGGCGGCCACGGGCCCGGCGACGGCCTCAGCGTGAGGTTGATGGCGGAGGCGACGGGGATGCCGATGACCAGGGCGATCCACCCGGGGCCGATGCGAGGGCGGTACCGGAAGTGCGGAGGTGGCGTCGGGTCGGACATGGATCTGCGCTCCCTAGAACAGCCGGCTCAAGAGCTTGCCGGCTCCCTCGACCACTGACGCCCCCCTACCGGTGATGCCGTCCCAGGCGTCGTCGGCCCAGCCCGAGATGGTGTCCCAGTTGTCGTAGATGGTCACCCCGACGACGACCGTCGCACCGATGCCGGCGGTGACGGGGTTGGGAAACAACATGAGCGCTCCGCCACCGGCCAGCAGGCCGCTCGTGGCCGTCCTTTCATAGTCCTGTTCCTGGAATGCTGCGACTGCGTCGGCCGCGGACAGCAGCGCACCGGCCCCGCCGAGGGCCCTGGAACCCACCGTCAAGGTGCGACCGGCCGGGGTGGTGTTCAGGAAGGTCCGGACGTGGCCACCCAGACCGGTGACAGGACGGTGGCTCCGCAGGGCCCAGCGGGCGTCGTCCAGGCTGCGCACAAGGCGGCGACGGAGGCCCTTCACCTCGCGGTACGTCGCCACCTGGCGAAGGCGTGCCTCTGCGTGCGACAGGCTGGCCCCGCCGGGCGTACGAGCGCGGACCTTGGCCATGTCGGGCATCGGCCGCCTGCCGAACTGCCAACGGAGGTGCCACAGCTTCAGGCCGTAGCCCATGGCTGCGAGGGCGTGCACGCTGGCGGTGACGAGGCGCTGGACCGCGGCGGGGACGGTGACGGCGACGTCAGCGAGACGGATGCCGGCGGCGATGTTCAGCACCACGTCGCGGACGTCTTTCGTGCCCGCCCGGTCGGCCTGCTCGGCGGCGGCCCCCACCAGCGCGACGTTCTGCCCGAGGGCGGTCATCGGATCGGCGGCCATGCCGATGGCGTCGCCATGGGCGGGCAACTCGGGGACGAGCTCCGTAGAGCTGCGCCGGAACCGGTCGAGGGCGATGTCGACGTCGTCACCGACGGCGCGGAGCTCGTCGGCCCAGCGCTCCAGGTCGGCAGCCATTTCGTACATCTCCTGGGGGACGAAGATGATCTGGCTGCTCATGCCACATCTCCGAACCACTCGAGGCGCTCGCCCTCGCGCTGGCGCTCCGCCTCGATGCGGGCCTGGCGCCGCGTGTCGTCCAGTACCTCGGACGCGGCCAGCGCCCGGGCGATGGCTTCCGCGGTCGCTTCCAGGTCGCCCGCCTCCCTCCGGAGGGCTCGGGCGACGTCGTCGGCTTCAGCGTCGAAGCCGATGCGGGAAGCCCCTGACCAGCAGCCGAGCCGGCCGTCCGCCGCCGCGCTCAGCCGGCTGGCGGTGGCGTCGAGGGCCTGGGCGGCGAACAGGCACGCCTCCCGTGCCTGGCGGGCAGCGCTCGCATCGAAGTCGACGAACTCCATGTCGTTCCTCCGTCCGGCCAGGTAATTGAAACACATCGAATGCTATCGAACGATAGAGCGTTAGGTCAGCGTCGTCGAGAAGGCCAGGCCCACCTCGGCCGAGGCGTGCCGCCGGCCAGAGCGATCAGTTGCTGGGCGACGGCCAGGATGTCGTTGTCCCCCAGTCGCTGGAGGGTGGCTCCGGGTTCCGGTCCGCGCCGGCCCTGGAACAACCACAACCCGTCGTCGGCGCCGTAGGCGGTCACGGCCTGCTCCTGGCCGCCCCCGGCGGTGGTGGCGGCAGCGATGACCGTGCTTGACCGGGCTCGTTCTGCCAGCTCGGCCACTCGAGGGGCCAGCTCGTCGACGGTCGCTGCCGTCTCCGGTACGTCGGTGAGCACGGCGCAGTCGGTGGGGTCGAGCAGTGCCGCCAGCCACGCCGCCTCCCGCTCCTGCGACCGCAGGACGACATCGTGGAACCCCGGCTCAGGAGAGATCTCGTCGTGGAGCACCAGCCCGTGGGGCAGCACGAACGCCCCTCCCACGACGCTGGTGTCGTCGCGCACGTCGGCGCGCCACGTCACCAACGCCGTCGCCTGGGCGATGGCCCAGCCGAGGGTGACGTGTGGCTGCGCCAAGGCAGGGTTGCCCTCGTCGTCGAACTGGGCGACGGCGCGGGACTCGAGCAGGCGGACACAGGCCACCTGCGCCACCTCGCCCTCCGCCTCGGTGAGGCGGTGCAGGTAAGGGGTCCAGTGCGGGTCACCGCTGGAGTCGAGCCTGTCACCGCACACGACCATCTCCTCGTCGGTGAAGGTGCCCATCACGACGTCGTGCCTCCGCGCCATTGAGGCCAGCCGTGGCCCCGACACTTCCACCCCACTGAAGAACTCGAGTCGAACCGGGCGGTACAGGGACCTGTCCTCTGCCACCACGGGATGGTACCGAGCACGTCTGGATCGGTTCCGCATGGACGTGGGGT
>JAHWJU010000268.1 GCA_019348255.1 Actinomycetota bacterium
CGACAGGTCGACCGTCGCCGTGCCCTCCTCGATGACCAGGCCGAGGAGCCGGGTGTCGACCGGGATCGCCGTGGTGAGCCCGGCGGCCGACTCGGCAGGGACCGGCCCCGCCAGCAGCGCCTCCATCGCCTGGCGCCCGATGCCGGGGACCTTGGGCACCCGCCTCGTCACCTTCTCCAGCACCTCACCCTTCACCAGATAGACGGCCACCGTCGTGGTCGCCGCCGGGGTCCTGCTCTTCTCCGCCGGCTGGGGGGAGCCTGTGGTCGCCGGCTCCTCGTCCGGCGCCGCGGCCGTCACCGTGGCTTCGCTCGACGACGCCCGGGAGGGGGCGGGACCGGCGTCGCTCGGGCGGTCGCTCCCGCACGAGCTGAGCACCAGGAGCCCCAGCGCCGCGGTGACGACCGGCCAGCGGGTGAACAGGGCGTTCACGGCGTCACCACGTCGACCACGATCGTGCCGGCGTCGGTGGAGAAGGCCCGGAACGGGCGCTCGCCGTCGAGTCCGAGGAACCACGTCACGTAGCCCTCGAAGTCGCCGCCGAGCCGCAGGCGCTCGTAGGCATCCCGCGAGTGCCGGAGGGAGACGCTGCCGTCCTCCCAGTGCATCGCCGCGCCTTCGAAGGCGATCCGCAGCACGGCGGCGCCCTCCACCCGGACGGGGAAGTCGGAGCCGTCCTGGACCACCTCCGAGCGGGGGACGTAGCGCACGTCCCAGGCCGGCTGGGCCGGAGCCGCCCGCAGGCCTTCAGGGACTGTGGTCCTCGAAGTGGAAGACGTAGCGGACGTAACCCGGGTGCTCCCCCCGCTCCACCCTCACCAGGACAGAGAAGCCCTGGGCGGGACCCGAGGTGTCCGGTCGCGTGTCGGCGGGGAACGGCAGGGCGTGGCCGGCCGGAGGCGCCGTCCCACCATTGCGCTGGTTGCCGGCGGGGTCGGTTGCCGGCCGCGGTGCCTCCGTGGTCGTCGGCACCTGGTCCCCGTCCGGCTCGCCGGTCGGCTCCGAGGCTTCCGTCGACGGCGTGCGGAGCGGGGCGGAGCCGGCGTCGACAGGGTCGTTGCCGGTGCACGCCGCCGTGCTCAGTGCGGCCACCACCGTCATCACCAGGTACCAGGTGCGGCGACTCTGCATCTCCGTCTCCCTCTTCGGGCCGGTACGTCGTCCGGTCGCTGCGGCCATGGTGCACCCGGCCGGTAACCGCTGGTTCTCGGCGAGGTAACGATCAGGCAACCGACGGAGTGGCGACCTCGTCGGGGTCGGGGGACTCGCTCCGCAGCGGCAAGACGACGGTGAAGGTGGTGCCGTCGGCGTCACTGGCGACGGTGACGTCGCCGCCGTGAAGGCGAGCGTTCTCCCGGGCGATGGCCAGGCCGAGCCCGCTCCCCTCACTGCGGGGTCGGGCGGGGTCGGCCTTGTAGAAGCGGTCGAAGACGTGCGGGAGGTGCTCGGCGGCGATGCCGTCACCCCGGTCGCTGACCTCGATGGCGACCTTCTCGCCGTCGAGGGCGGCGCTGACCACCACCGGCGGGCTCCCGTGCTGCAGGGCGTTGCCCACCAGGTTGGCCACGATGGCGTCGAAGCGGCGTGGGTCGGCCCACGTGGTGATCCCGACGGGCAGGTGCATCTCCACCTGCTGGTCCCACCCCCGGGTCTCCAGTGCCGCGGTGGTGGCCGACGCCAGGTCGACTTCGCTCCAGGACATGAGAGCGGCGCCGGCGTCGAGCCGGGAGATCTCCATGAGGTCCTCCACCAGGGCGGCCAGCCGGCGGGTCTCCAGGACGAGGAGCCGGGCCGCCCGGCGGCCGGTGTCGTCGAGGCCGCCGCCGTGGGCCTCGAGCATGTCGCCGGCGGTGGTGAGCGCGGTGAGCGGGGTGCGCAGCTCGTGGGACACGTCGGCCACGAAGCGGCGGTGGCCGGCCTCCAGGACGCGCAGCTCGGCGATGGTGGACTGGAGTGTCTCCGCCATGCGGTTGAAGGCCCGGGCCAGGTCGGCCAGCTCGTCGCTGCCCTCCTCGGACAAGCGGGTCTCGAACTGGCCCTCCTCGAGGCCCTGGACGGCATCGCGGGCGCTCCGGATCGGGTGGAGCACGCCACTCGCCGCCACCCCTCCGACGGCGGCGGACAGCAGGACCACCACGCCGCCCACCGTCGCCAGGACGTTGCGCACCAGGGCAAGGCCGGCGAGGTCGTCCTCGAGCGGGAAGAAGAAGAACGAGCTGGGCCCGTCGGGCAGCACCCGGCCGCCGACCACGACGTAGGGGCTGTCCTCGACGGTGGTGCGCAAGGAGACCACCCGGCCGCCGGCGACCGGTTGGCGCAGGGCCGGCGGTACGGAGGCAGCCGAGAGCGAGAACGAGGTGGTGGCAAAGGAGTCGTCGTCGAGCAGCGTCACCACCTGGGCACCGTCGGGGAGGCGCAGGCCAGCGTGGAACTCGTCGACCTCGGCCAAGGTCGGGGACGGGGGCAGGAGGGCGGCGGCCTCGTCCAGGCCCAGCTCCGCCTCACGGACCGCCTCCGCGGTCACCCGCTGGAGCGTGGCCTGGCGCAGCAGGAGGAACGACGTGGCGGCCACGGCCACCGAGGCGGCAGCGGTGACCACGGCGAAGGTGACGACGAGCCGGCGCCGCAGGCCGCCCAGCCCCAGCCGGCGCCGGCCCCCTCCCGACGATGGCCCGTCGCCGCTCATCCGTCGGGAGGCGGCAGCGCCACCAGCTTGTAGCCCAGGCCCCGGACCGTCTCGATCAACCGGGGACGGCCGGGATCGTCCTCCACCTTGGCCCGCAGCCGCTGCACGCAGACGTCGACCAGCCGGGAGT
>JAHWJU010000017.1 GCA_019348255.1 Actinomycetota bacterium
CGTACCAGGGGTAGTAGAAGATGGCCGAACCCACCCGGTCCTGTTTGGGACGGGGCGCCATCGCCACCACCGGCGACGCCAGCTGGAGGCCGCCGGCGGAGCCGTAGAAGCCGGCGTCGCCGAAGGCGAAGACGCCACCGTCGCTGGCGACCAGCCAGTAGCCGTTCCCGAGTCCGGTGGGGGTCATGCCCACGATGGGGCGGTTGAGCTTGATCGCCCCGGTCGAGCCCAGGAACTCGGCGTCGCCGAAGCTGAACATCCCGCCGTCGGCGGCCGCCAGCCAGTATCCACGGCCCGAGGGTGTGGCGGCCATGGTCACGACGGGCTGGTTCAGCTTGATGTCGCCGGTGGAGCCGTAGAAGCTCGCGTCGCCGAAGCCGAACACGCCCCCGTCCCGGGCGACCAGCCAGTACCCGGCTCCGGTGGGCGTGGCCGCCATTCCCACGATGGGCTGGTTGAGCGCCATCCCGCCTGTCGAGCCGTGGAAGCCGGCATCGCCGAAGCTGAAGATGCCGCCATCGCTGGCGACGAGCCAGTACCCGGCTCCGGTGGGCGTGGCCGCCATTCCCACGATCGGGCGGTTGAGGCGCCGGTCACCGGTGGAGCCATGGAAGCCGACGTCGCCGAAGCTGAAGATGCCCCCGTCGCCGCCCACCAGCCAGTAGCCCCGTCCATGCGACGGTGCGGCCATGGCCACGACCGGCCGGTCCAGGCGCAGCCCGCCCGCCGACCCGTAGAACGCGGCGTCGCCGTAGGTGAAGATGCCGCCGTCGGCCGCCGCCAACCAGTAGCCGGTGGACGGCCGCGACAGCGGAGGCGGGCTCTGGACAGGGGCGGCCTGTGCCGTACCAGCGCCGAGCGCCATGCCCCCGAGCAACAGGGGCAGGACGGCCAGGACGGCCGTCGCACGGCTGAGTCGGCGGCGCATGGAGCGGCAAGAGTACCGGCCGTCACCCCTTGGCCGGAGAGGCGCCCGGGTGCTGGGCTGGTGGGCGGGCCGCTACGCCCAGTAGCTTCTGGCGATCCCTGGGTACTCACGTCTCTCGGCTCGCGCGCTGGTAGCAGTGTCAACCGGCGTCATCGCCGGCACGCTCACCACGCATGCCGCGCTGGCCCCCGCACCATCGGGGGAATCCCCACTGCTGCAGGCGCGCACCGATGCCATCGTGGCGCCGGCCGCCTCGCCGGTGGGCACGATGCGTCGCCAGGAGGCCGAGGCGGCCGACGAGCTGGCCCGGCGGTCGGTCCCGGACGCAGCCTCCCGGTCCGGGCCCGGCCTCGCCACCTTCATCCGCCCGGCGCCCGGCCCGGTCACCAGCGTCTTCGGGGAGAGGCGGGGCTCGGGTCGCCACCCGGGCATCGACTTCGACGGCGACACCGGCGACCCCGTGGTGGCCGCGGCGGCCGCGACCGTGGCCTTCGTCGGCCCGGCCCCTGCCGGCTACGCCGGCTACGGCACGATCGTGCTGCTCGACCACGGAGGCGGCGTGCAGACGCTCTATGCCCATCTGTCGGCCACGACGGTGCGCCCGCGCCAGGCGGTGCTGGCCGGAGAGCACATCGGTGCCATCGGCACCACCGGCGTCGTGTCCGGGTCCCACCTCCATTTCGAGGTGCGCCAGGGCGGGGCCCCGGTGAACCCCCGGCCCTGGCTTGCCGGCTAACCGCCACGACCCTCCACGCCCAGTTATTCTTGCCCTCGCTTTCGGCGGGGTTCGCACATCCGACCAGACGACATCGGGAGGAATGATGGGGCTTCGCCTTCGCTTCGTGACCGGCCTTCGCTTCGTGATCGGCATCGCCCTCCTGGCATTGCTGGCGCCAGCCGCGGCGCCCGCCGGGGCATCTCCAGAGTCGACCGACCCGGCCGACGGACCCGTCGTCCATGACGACCAGCACGGGCCGGACGACGGCCACCTGCCCGCCTCCAGCAAGAACGTCGAGCTGGTGGGCCGGCTGAATCTGACCCAGATCGAGAACGGCATCGCCGACGTGGCCGCCTTTGGCAACTACGCCTACCTCAACGCCTGGGGGCCGGAGTGCACGACCAGGGGCGGTACCGGTTCCGGGGTGCACGTCGTCGACATCTCCGACCCGACCAGCCCCGAGAAGGTCGCGTTCCTGCCCTCCGGCAACAGCTACCCCGGCGAGGGGGTGCACGTGATGCGCTTCGAGGACCGCGACCTGCTGGTCCACAACAACGAGACCTGTGCCGGCGCCACCGGTGTGGTCTCCGGCATCTCCCTGTGGGATGTCACCGACCCCGTGGCGCCGGTCAAGCTGGGCCAGTTCGGCGATGCCGACCCGGCGATCCGGAACCAGACGTTCCACACCACCCACAGCGTCCAGGGCTTCACCTGGCAGGGGAAGGCCTACGCCGTCGCCCAGGACAGCCAGGACCTCAAGGACGTCGACATCTTCGACATCACCCCGCTCGTGGCCGGTGAGGGTGACGCGGTGCTGGTGGCCGAGGTGGGCCTGGAGGACTGGCCGGGGGCACAGGGTTCCTATGCCAACGGTGACAACGTCCACCACCACGACATGCAGCAGAAGGTGATCGGCGGCCACAACTACCTGCTGGTGTCCTACTGGGACGCCGGCCAGGTGCTGCTCAACATCGACGACCCCGCCAACCCGGTCTTCGTCACCGACTCCGACTACCTCGGCCCCGACCCCGAGACCGGCTTCGCCATCCAGGAGGGCAACAGCCACCAGAGCTACTGGGACCAGGACGGCGAGTTCGTGATCTCCACCGACGAGGACTTCGCGCCGTTCCGGACCAGCTTCCGGATCACCAGCGGGCCCCACGCCGGCCCCTACGGCGCCGGGGAGTTCGGCTGGACCCAGCCCATCAAGGAGGCCTTCCCGGCCGGCCTCACCGGCACCACCGTCTTCGGCGGCTCGGGCTGTGAGGGTGACCGGGCCCAGGTCCCCACCGCTACGGAGGGCGGCCCCAGCATCGTCGTGTTCAGCCGGGGCGACTGCTTCTTCTCCACCAAGGTGGAGACCGGCAAGCTGGCCGGCTACGAGGCCGTCATCATCGGCAACAGCCACGGGGGCACCCGCAACGGACTGCTGCCGGACGGCTTCGTCTGCGGGTCCAAGGGCCACGACTTCGACTCCTCGGACATCTCGGCCATCTGCATCGGCCACCGGGCCATGCACCTGCTGTTCGACGACGACCCCGCGTACACGGGACCTGAGGGCTACGCCCCCCGTGGCGACCTCCCCGCCATCGGCACCGTGGGAGCACCCATCTCGGCCACGACCGAGTTCGACGGGTGGGGCTACGTCCGCCTCCACGACGCCGCCACCCTGGCCGAGATCGACACCTACGCCATCCCCGAAGCGCTGGACCCCGCCCATGCCACCGGCTCCGGCAACCTCACGGTGCACGAGGTGAAGACCGACCCGCGGCGCAACAAGGACCTCGCCTACTTCTCGTGGTACTCGGCGGGGCTGCGGGTGGCCACCTTCGGGCGCAACGGGATCCAGGAGGTGGGCCACTACATAGCCGAGGGCGGCAGCGACTTCTGGGGCGTCTACCCGCTGTGCGCCGGCCAGTGCCTGCTCAACGAAAGGGACCAGGGCCGGGGCCGCAACAACGCGAAGCGGCCGCTCATCCTGGCCAGCGACCGCGACGACGGCCTCTGGATCTTCCGCTACACGGGCAAGGAGTAGTCATCGCCGCCTACCGAGGCTGCCTTGCCGGCCTCGGTAGGGTCTGGCGATGACCGAACGGACAAGCGGCGACGACCCAGCGGGCGCCCGCCGCGCCTTCATGGCCAGCCAGGTGGCGGCACTGGGGCCGCTCGATTTCCTGATGGTCGGCATCCCCCAGCCGCCGTTCGACTCGGTGCAGGTGCGGCGGGAGGAGGACGGTTCGCTCGTCGTCGAGGTCAGCTCCCGCACCGAGCCGGCCGCCTTCTCGCCCGAGCAGGAGTCGGCGCTGGGGGCACTGGGGTTCGCCCCCGGCCAGGACTCGTGGAAGGCCAGCGAGCCGCCGGCCGACCCGCCCGCCGCAGTTGCCCTCGTCGAGGGGGTGCTGAGCGACGTGCTGGCGGTGGGCGAGGTGGTCCCTCTCGACCTGCGCCACGGCAGCCACCGGGCCGAGCGGGAGGCCCTCAACAAGGTCGTCACTATGCGCCGTTGCATAGAGCCCGTCCTAGAAGCCATCGCCGGAGGTCCTGCCGCCCAGGACGGCGACGGCGACTACATGGTCGATCTCGGTCGCGTCCGGGTCTTCGTCGCTCCCCGGGCGCTACCGGGCCGGCCGCCGATCATCCGGGTCTTCGCCATCACCAACGCCGGCGTCAACCTGACCGCCGAGCTCGGCCTCTTCCTGGCCCGGCTCAACTTCACCTTGATGTTCGGCCGGTTCTCGATCGACGCCGACCACCAGGCGGTGTGGTTCGACGAGACCCTGCTGGGCGAACACGTCACCGACGAAGAACTGCGCTTCACGGTGGAGATGGTGGCCACCACCGCCAACGAGTGGGACCAGAAGATCGCCCAGACCTTCGGCGGGCGAACCCGGGAGCCGGCGCCGGCCCCGGCCGTCACGCCGTCCAACAAGCCCGGCCAGGGCGGGTACCTCTAGCCGCCCCCGGCCCGGCCCGGCGTCAACCCAGTGCCACCAGCTCGGCGAAGGAGCCGGCGATGCAGTCCCTGAGCAGGGCCGGCTCGTCGACGGCGGCGAGGTCGACGTTGATGCCCATGTCGAGAGAGCCCCGGTACGAGAGCACGGTGGCGTTGAAGGCCGTGCCCGCGGTGGGGCCCATGGGGTATGTGCCCAGCACCTCGGCGCCGGCCACGAAGAGGTCCCACGGTGCACCTCGAAGGTTCGAGGTGGCCAGGTCGACCGTCTCCACCTGCTGGCGGGCCAGGTTTATCGCCATCGAGGTGGGCAGGGCGTTGAGGATGCCGGCGAAGGTGTCGGTCATGCCTACCGTCCTCTCCCGGCGGGTGGCCTCCAGGCGCTGGTGGGTCACCTCGAAGCGCTCCGCCGGATCGAGGATGCCGGCGGGGACCAGGGCCCGGGTGGGCGTGAAGGCATTGCCGCCCGGGGACTCGTCCACCCGGGTGCTCACCGGCATCGACACGCGCAACTCGTCCACGTCCACGCCCTTGGCCCGGTGGTAGGCGGCAGCGCCACCGGCGACACCGCACACGAACCCGTCGTTGACCGTCCCCCCCAGGGCCTTGGACACCACCTTCAGCTGCTCGAGGTCGATCGAGAGGATCTCGAAGTGACGTCGCAACGACCGCCGCCCCGCCCACAGGGGGGAGCGAGCCTGGTCGGCGACCGCCATCTGGCGCATCAGTGACCGGAGGATCTCGGGGGCATCTGCCGCCAAGGTCTGCAACCGCTCCGGCTGGAGCAGGGCCTCCACCGTCGTGGTGGCCAGCCGCCGGCCGATCCCGAGCTGGCGGCGCAGCCCGTCGGCGAGGGCCTCGGCCACACCGGAGCGCAGGGCCGGACCGTCGGGGCCGGCGCCGGGCTCGACCTCGGGCGCCGGCGGGTCCGGGGCGTCACGCTCGAGGTCGACGAACATGGCCGAAAGCCGCAGCCCGCCCTCGCCGTCGGTGACGGTGTGGTGCATCTTGGCCAGCAGGGCGGCCCGTCCCCCCGAGAGGCCCTCGACGATGGTGTAGCGCCACAGCGGCCGCCCCCGGTCGAGGGCGTCCTGCAGCTCCACGGCGGCCAGATCGAGCAACTGGCGCTCCGTGCCGGGGGCGGGCAGAGCGACCCGGCGGACGTGGAAGTCGAGGTCGAAGGAGGGATCGTCGACCCAGGCCGGCGGCGCCAGCCGGGCCGGCGCAGGCAGCACCCTCTGGCGGAGGCGGGGGAGTCCGGCCACGGCCCGGGCCATGCGTAGCCGGAAGCCCTCGAACGACGGGGGCCGGTCGAGGAAGCTGATGCTGAGGAAGGTCGAGCGCAGCCTCGGGTCCTTTTCGAGTTTCCACATGAGCGCCTCGGCGTCGGACATCCGCCGCTCCCAGCCCAACGCTCCCTCGGCCATGCAACCGACAGTACCCGCCGCTCCCGGCAGCTCCCGCCGACCTCAGGCGGTCATGGTCGTGCCCAGCGGTGCGTTCGCCCCGCGGATTGCCCCCGCAGGCCTGCGGCGGGCGGGGCGAGCGGGAACAGCTTGCGGCCGGCGCGGCCCAAAAGGGTGCCGAGGAGGATGCCGGCCACCACGTCGGAGGCGTGGTGGATCCGCACGTAGACCCGGCTCCAGGCGACCACCAGGGCTACGCCGTAGTACAGCGGCCGGAGGCGGTCCTGGTCGGAGAGCAGGCCGGCGGCGGTGAAGGCCGACGTGGCGTGCCCGCTCGGGAAGCTGCTGGTGCGGGGGGTGCGCAGTCGAAGTGGGCGTTGGAGCTCCCACGCCGGCCGCCGGCGCCGGAACAGCGACTTGATGCCGATGTTGACCAGGGCCGACTCGACACCCACCCCCACGCCCAGGCGGACAGCCGCCGTCCACTCCCGCTCGGAACGCAGGCCCCGCAGGCAGCCGAGGAGGAGCCAGATGAGGCCGTGGTCGCCGAGGGCTGACGCACCGTAGAAGATGCGGTCGAACAGCGGGCGGCCCCGCAGGTGCTCGAACCCCTTGTCGGCGGCGCGGTCGAACGAGCGAAGCCATCCCGCCAGCGGTTGTGGCAGCCGGCGCTTGGTGACCACTCTGCCCGCCCCCGTCACCCCGCCCCGACCAGAGCAGCCTCGCCCAGGACGGGGATCTCGCCGCCGAACACGGGGCAATGCTGCTTGTAGGCGCAGAAGTCGCACAACTTCGAGACCTTGGGCCGGAAGTCCTCTGTCCGGCAGGCCCGTTCCACCGCCGACCAGATGGCCTGGGTGCGGTTGCGCAGCCCCCGCATGGCCTGCTCGCTGGGTACCAGGCTGATCGCCACCGGCTCGGCCAGGTGCAGCAGCTGGATGCGGACGGGGCGCCGGCCCAGCACCTGCTCGCACAGGAGGGCGTAGAAGTGGACGCCGGCCATGCGGGACAACTCGAAGTTGGCGCCCGGGGAGCGGCCGGTCTTGTAGTCGGTGACCACCAGCTCGCCGTCGCCGTCGAGCTCGAGCCGGTCGATGATGCCCCGAAGGGTGAGGTTGCCCAGGCGCGCCTCCAGCTTGAGCTCCACCCCCACCACCCGCACGGCATCGGGGTCTTCGAGCTCGAAGTACCTGCGCACGAGGGCCCGGGCCTCGTCCAGGAACTCCTCGCCCTCGGACTCGCTCAGCCCCAGGCCGGTGTACTCGTCGTCGACCGACAGCTCCGCCCACGCGCGGTCGAGCTTGGCCAAGGCCGCGGCCACGCTGCGCCGGCCGGGCGGCTCGTCCCAGAAGAGCAGCTGGAGGGCCCGGTGGACCAGGGTGCCCTTGGTGGCCCAGGGTGAGGGGGGTTCGGGCAGCTTGTCGATGGCGGAGAAGCGGAAGGCCAGGGCACAGTCCTTGAAGGCCGAGACCTTCGACGGGCTGAGCGAAGTGGGCAGCGGCAGGCTCACGCGATCACCATACGCCGCCGGTATGACAGCGATGTGATTCATGGCCCGCCTCGGGACCGCTGCCGGCCCCACCGACGCGCTGGGCCGGCGGGTCACGGCCCGGAGGGCCCAGGCGGCGCATGGGCGGGGGCGGGGCCGAGCAGCGTGCGGGCCGCGGCGGCGGCCACCACCGCCGGGTCCTGCAGCGGCCCGAAGTGGCCCAGGCCGTCGAAGACCTCGATGCGGCCGTGGGGCAACCGGGCCGCCTGCTCGGCGGCCACGGCCGGACCGAAGCTGTCGGACAGGCCGCCGCAGGCGACGGTGGTTGCACAGGTGATCTCCGCCAGCCGGTCCCAGGCGCCGTGGCTCATGCCCATCTCGTAGGAGCGAGCCTCGTTCTCGCTTCGGCACTTGAGCCGCACGGTCCCGTCGGGGAGGTCCTCGAAGCCGTGGTCGACGTAGGCCCGCAGCACGGCCGGGGCGAGGACCGAAAGGGGCGGCTTGGCCCCGTAGTGCTCGTAGGCGGCGGGGCGGGACGCGAAGACCTCCCGACGCCTCCGGGCGCCGGCGGCCAACAAGAGCCCGGGCGGGGCCGCAGCGACCGGAGGAGGGATCTCACCCGACGGTGGGGGCGCCACCACCGGCTCGTAGCAGTACAGCGCCCGGAACGTGCCCGGCCGGTCCAGCTCCGCCAGCAGCAGAGCGGTGGCGCCGGCCGAATGGCCCAAGCCGAACGGGCTGCGGAGCCCGGCCGCGTCGACCACCGCGAGCGCATCGCGTGCGAAGCCGTGCCAGCCGAAGTCGCCGTCAGCCGGCGCCGGCGTGTCGCCGTGTCCCCGCTGGTCGAAGGCGAAGCAGCGGAACCGGCCCGACAGCTCCGCCACCAGCGGAGCCCACACCCGCCCGTGGAAGCCGGTGGCATGGGCCAGGAGCAGGGGCGGGCCGGTGCCGCCCAGGTCGTAGTAGGCCACCACCGTCCCGTCGGAGGCGACGGCCTGGGGCATCCGCCGACTACAGACCGACCCGCCGGCGCCAGCCTCCGAAGGTGGCGGCCCGGGCTGCGTTGGCTCCGGCCGCCCCGTGCACCCCCCCGCCCGGATGGGCGGACGCGGAACCGAGGTACAGGCCCCGGATCGGCGTCTCCGGCCGGCCCAGTCCGGGCACGGGCCGGAAGACCAGTTGCTGGTGGATCTGGGACGTCCCGCCCCCGACTGCCCCCCGGTGCAGGTTGGCGTTCGCGCGCTCCAAGGTGGCGGGAGTGAAGATGTGGCGTCCGCGGATGAGCGAGCGGAAGCCGGGGGCCAGGCGCTCGATCTCGTCTTCCATCCGTTTGGCGAACTGCTCGCCCTCGCCCTCGTCCCATCTGCCCGTGAGGTCGCCGCCGGCGTCACCTGTGACCTTCTGGGGCACGTGGGTGTAGGCCCAGGCCGTCTCCTTGCCCTGGGGCTGGCGGGTCGGGTCGGTCATGCTCTGTTGGCCCACGAGGAGGAAGGGCCGACTGGGGATGTGGCCGGTCGAGAACTGGGCGCAGATCATCGTCAGCTGGTCGACGCTGTCGACCACGTGGACGGTGCCGGCTCTCCGGGCCGGCTCGGCCTGCCATGGGATCGGCCCATCGAGGTTCCAGTCGACCTTGACCGTCGACAGGTCCCACTGGAACTTGGCCAGGTCGACCTTCATCGACGGGGGCAGGTGCTCGAGGCCCACGAGGTCGCGGTACAGGGTGGGGGCCGAGACGTCGGCGATGACGGCCCGTGCCGCTTCGATCTCGGTGCCGTCAGCGGTCTCCACGGCCACCGCCCGTCCGTTGCGGATGACGATGCGGCGCACAGCGCTCGCGCAGCGGACGCTTCCCCCTTTGGCCTCCAACCGGCGGACGAGAGCGGCGGTGAGGTTGCCGGCGCCGCCCTCGGGCACCGGGAACCCGACCGACTGGCCGAGGCAGGACATCAGCCACCCGAACAGGCCCCCCAGCGCGCTCTCGGGGGCGAAGTCGGCATGCAGGGCGTTGCCGGCGATGAGGCGCCTGGCCGGTTCACCGGCGAACTCCTCGTCCCCCAGGCGTCGCACCGGCAGCAGGGTGAAGCGCACGAAGCGCAACAGCTCAGACGGCTTGAGTGCCCCGACGAGCCGAAGCCCGGCCCTCACCGGTGGGAACGGGCTGAACATCGCGCCGAGCAAGCCGGGGCTGACCCGCTCGTAGAGCTCATAGAGCCGGCGCCAGGCCTCGCCGTCGCCCGGCGCCGACCGCTCCAACGACTCCACCGTGACGTCCAGGTTGGTGGAGATCACCGGGCAGGACCCGTCGACAGAGGGATGGGCGAGCACCAGAGGAGCGCGCCGCCATCGCAGCCCATGGTCCTCCAGGGCCAGCCGGCGGATGACGGGGGAGGCTGCGGCGAGGGGATAGAAGGCGCTGAACTCGTCGTTGACGAAGCCGGGCTCGATCAGCTCGCTCGACTTCACCGCGCCACCGGGGCGATCAGCGGCCTCGCAGACGACGACCGACCAACCGTGGTCGGCGAGGCGGTTGGCTGCCACCATCCCGTTCGGACCGGATCCGATGACGACGGCGTCGGCCACCCGGCCAACGTAGTTCCGAGCGGGCGCCCCGCGGGTAGCGTCCCCCAACCATGACGTCGCAGACCCCACAGCCCGACCCGTGGGGTGTCCACCGGGGCTACACCGACGCCGGCGGGACATGGCGAGACGCCCCGCCGGCGGCGATCCGCTCCATCCGCCGGGCCATGGGTGCCGAGGGCGATCGCCCCCCGCCCGGGCCCCCGCTGTGGATCGTGCCGTCCGGCGAGCAGGTGCAGCTCGCAGGCCGGTGGGAGATGCACACCGAAGACGGCGGTACCGAGCGGGTCGCCGGCTCCATGCCGGCGCCGCCGCTCGGCTACCACGACCTCTACCGCGAGAACGACGGCCGCCGGGTCCGTCTCATCGTCACGCCCCGCACCTGTCAGCTGCGGGAGGACCTCGACATCTGGGGCTGGGCCGTGCAGCTCTACGCCCTCCGCTCGGCCAGGAGCTGGGGGATGGGCGACCTCGGCGACCTGCGCCGGCTGGGGGAGTGGGCCGGGGGACAGGGTGCCCAGCTGCTCCTGATCAACCCGTTGCACGCCCCGGTGCCGGTTCCGGGGATGCAGCAGGCGAGCCCGTACTACCCGAGCAGCCGCAGCTTTCGCAGCCCGCTCTACCTGAGGGTGCAGGACGTCCCCGGGGCGGCTGGTCTCGGCCCCGAACTGGAGGCGGTGGAGGCGGCCGGCCGCGGCCTCAACGCCGAGCGGCTGATCGACCGCGACGGCGTGCTGCGGCTCAAGCTCGACGTCCTAGAGAGGATCTTCGGCGATTTCTCCGGCCACGACGCCTTCGACCGGTTCAGCTCGGAGGAGGGCGAAACCCTCCACCGCTTCGCCAGCTACTGCGCGCTGGCCGAGGTCCACGGCAACGACTGGCATCGGTGGCCGAGTGAGCTTCGCCACCCGTCGAGCTTCGAGGTCCGCCAGTTCAGCGCCGACAACGCCCACCGCGTCCGGTTCCACATGTGGCTCCAGTGGCTCGTCGACCGCCAGCTGCAGGCCGCCGGCTCCGCCATCGACCTCATGCAGGACCTGGCCATCGGCGTGGATCCCGGCGGCGCCGACGCCTGGATCTGGCAGGACGTGCTGGCGCCGGGCATGTCGGTGGGCGCGCCGCCCGACGAGTACAACACCCAGGGCCAGGACTGGGGCCTGCCTCCCTTCGACCCGTGGAAGCTGCGCGACGCGTGCTACGAGCCCTTCATCAGCACCGTCCGCGCCGGTTTCCGCCACGCCGGCGGCTTGCGCTTCGACCACGTGATGGGTCTGTTCCGGCTGTTCTGGATCCCTTCAGGAGCTTCGGCCGCCGACGGCACCTACGTGAGCTACCCCAGCCAGGACCTGCTCGACATCCTCGCCCTGGAGAGCCACCGCGCCGGCGCCTACGTGGTGGGGGAGGACCTGGGCACGGTGGAGGAGTTCATGCGCGAGGAGCTGGCGCGACGCAACGTGCTTTCCTACCGGCTGGTCTGGTTCGAGCCGGAGCCGCCGAGGTCGTTCCCCAGGCGGGCTCTGGCCGCGGTGACCACTCACGACCTCCCCACCGTCGCCGGCCTCTGGACCGGGAGCGACCTGGAGACGCAGCGCGACAAGCAGATGGTGCCCAACGAGGAGTCCACCGAGCAGCTGCGGGCCCGCATCCAGAAGTGGACCGGCCTGGCGCCGGAAGCGCCGGTCACCGAGGTGGTGCAGCGAGTCCACGAGCTGCTGGCCGAGGCCCCGTCGATGATCGTGACGGCGACGCTCGACGACGTGTTGGGGGTGCAGGAGCGGCCCAACTATCCCGGCACCACCGGCGTCACCAACTGGTCGTTGGCCCTTCCGGCGCCGCTGGAGGAGATCGAGGTCGACCCCCGGGTGGCCGAGGTCGCACGGTGTCTCCACCAGCGGAGCCCGGGGCCGACCGCCGACTGATGGAGCTGCCCGTGCCTCCGCCGGTGGCCCCGATGCTGACCAAGCCGGCCAAGGAGCTTCCCGTGGGCGAGGATTTCGCCTACGAGCCCAAATGGGACGGCTTCCGTTGCATCGTCTTCCGCAGCGGCCACGAGGTGGTGCTCGGTAGCCGCAACGAGCGCCCTCTCACCCGCTACTTCCCCGAGCTGGCCGACCCCGTCCGGGAGCAGCTACCGGACAAGGTGGTGATCGACGGGGAGATCGTGATCGCCACCCCTCGGGGGCTGGATTTCGACGCCCTGCAGCTGAGGCTGCACCCGGCCGAGTCGCGGGTGCGCAAGCTGGCCGCCGAGACACCCGCTTCCTTCGTGGGCTTCGATCTGCTGGCGCTGGGCGATGCCGACGCCCGGGCCCTGCCGCTGGCCGAGCGCTGGCGGATCCTCACCGATGTGATGGCCGAGGTGCAGCCCCCCCTGTACCTCACTCCGTCCACCCGCGATCCGGCCGTGGCGCGGGACTGGTTCGACCGTTTCGAGGGGGCCGGTCTCGACGGGGTGGTGGCCAAGCGGCTCGACCAGCCCTACCGGGAGAACGAGCGGGTGCACCTGAAGGTGAAGCACGACCGCACGGCCGACTGCGTCGTCGCCGGATTCCGTTGGCACAAGAGCGGTGGCGTGGTGGGGTCACTGCTGCTCGGGCTGTTCGACGAGAGCTCGACCCTGCACCACGTAGGTGTGATCGGGGCCTTCCCGATGGCGGTGCGCCGGTCCCTGGTGGAGGAGCTGGCTCCTCTGCGGGAGCAGGCCCTGGAGGGCCACCCCTGGCGCCATTGGGCCGAAGCCGCCGCCGGCGTGGCCGGCGGGGGACAGCGCCTGCCCGGCTCCACCAGCCGATGGAACGCCGGCAAGGACCTTTCGTGGGAGCCGCTGCGGCCGGAGAGGGTGGTCGAGGTGGCCTACGACCAGCTCCAAGGCAGCCGGTTCCGCCATGCCGCCCAGTTCCGCCGCTGGCGGCCCGACCGCGACCCCTCCAGCTGCACCTATGCCCAACTCGAGACCATCGTGCCCGCCGAGCTGGCGGCGGTCTTCGGCGCCACGCCGCCGTAGAGGCGGCGCCGCCGAACTAGAGGTCGACCACGAGCCCCTCTCGGGCCGCCTCCACGGCCGGCACGTGGCCGGCCCACGGCGCCACCAGCGCGTCGAGCTGGTCGTCGGTCCGGTTGGGGTCGTGGTGGTAGAGCAGCAGCCGCGACCCGGCCCGCTCGCACAGGCCGACGGCGTACTCGATGGCCGAGTGGCCGAAGTCGGCCCGGGCCGGTAGCTCCTCGGCGGTGTACTGGGCGTCGTGGAGGATCACGTCGACTCCCTGGCACAGCTCCAGCACAGCCGGGTGGTACTCGCCCAGCCCGTCGGGGCCGGGCCCCACGGCGATGGGCCAGTGGTCGGACAGGTAGGCCATCGAGGCCCGCCCGTCGCTCACGCGGTACCCGAACGTCCGGCCCCCCTTGTGGGGGATGTCGAGAGCGAGCACGGAGAAGCCCTCGATCTCATGGGACCCGTCGCGCAGAGCCTCGAAGGACCAGTCGCCCCGTAGCTGACGGGGCTCGATGGGGAAGTGAGGGGGCGCCATGGCCCGGCTCAGGACCTCGACGGGGTCGCCCTGGGCCGGCTGGTACAGCACCACGGCTGCACCCTCGCGATCGAAGGCGGGGGCGAAGGGCAGGCCCTGGGTGTGGTCCCAGTGGAGGTGGCCGAGCAGGATGGTCCCCCGGAACGGGGTGCCGTTCATGAGCTCGCCCACGCGTCGGATGCCCGTGCCCGCGTCGAGCACGAGCGAGGGCGGCGAGCCGTCGTGGCCGATGGCCACGCAGGAGGTGTGGCCGCCGTAGCGGACGAACTCCGGCCCCGGCGCCGGGGTGGAGCCTCGCACGCCACACAGCCAGAGCCTCATCCGGTCGTGCTTCTCGTCACTTCACCACGGCGTTCACTGTGGCTGGTTCTCCTCGCGCCGGTGCCCCTCGCTCAGCACGAGCAGCTTCTCCCGGTCCACCGCATCGGCCGGGGCGACGGCGACCCTACAGTCCGTCTGGGCCCTGAGGGTGGAGGTGCGGGTGCCTCCTTCGAGCACCGCCCGCTCACCCAGGAGGGCCCCCGGCCCCACCTCGGCCAGCGGCTCCTCGTCGACCTCCACCGACAAGATCCCGTCGAGCAGCAGGAACAGCTCGTCGCCCGGCTGGCCCTGTCGGGCCAGCAGCTCGCCCTGCCTCACCTTCCGGATCTTGGGCTTGGCCCCGCCCCGCATGATCTGCACCGACAGCTCCCGCTCGAGTGCCGTCTCCACCTCGGCCACCAGGGCCGGTGAGTCCTCGTCACCCCATGGCGAGTGCTTGCCGAAGGAGTGCCGGTACCACTCCTTGAAGTCGACCAGGCCCGACTTGTGGGAGAGCTTGCCATCAGGGCCGTAGACCCAGTGGCGGGGGAAGTTGCTCGCGCCGGTCAGCTGGTGCTCTGTTCGCCCGTCGGCGTGGATGGTGAGGCTGAGGGTGGTCCAGGCCAGCGGAGAGTGGTACTGCACGAAGGGCGGGTGGTTGACGCGCCGCGGGGTGGGGACGCCGGTGCGGCCGCCCGCTGTCTGGCTGAAGCGGACCCAGCCGTCGCCCACCTCCGGGTCGGGCCGCCGCTCGGGCAGGGCCACCGCCTCGAAGGTCATCTTCCGCCCGATCTTCATCGTCGTGGACCCGATCCTCCCGCCGCCCCGCTGGCCATGGTCGACGATCCGGCCGTCCACCACCTCGATCCACGCCTCCAGGCGGTTGGCGAAGCGGAAGCGGTCCTCCCGGGCGAGCTCGTCCAGAGTGTGGAGGCCCTCCACCGCTTCCGGTGGCGGCACGTCGTAGTGCGCCACGCCGGACTCGAAAGGCATCTTCATCATCCCCTGCACAGCCTCGGAGGGGATCCAGCTGATCGATGTCACCGCCGCCTCTGTTCTCATGTGACGAAGGTAGGACGGCCGGCCTTGCCCGGCCAGGGGGCGAGCAGGCACCCGGGGGTGAGGTTGGCACCACCTCGGAAAACGTGTCTCCCCCGTTGCCGGGAGTAGGGCGTTCGTGGCCCACTGGTAGTCATGCCAGGCGAGTCTCACGCCGATGCCACCAACGGCGGGGGTATCACCGTGTTCCTCGCCGACGACAACGTCTTCGTCCGGGAAGGGGTCAAGGCCATCCTGGCCCGGGAGCCGGACTTCGCGGTGGTGGGAGTGGCCGGTGACTACGACGAGCTGCTCCGGGGGGCAGAGGCCGCCGCGCCCCAGGTGCTGGTGACCGACATCCGCATGCCGCCGTCCTTCCAGCAGGAGGGCATCGACGCGGCCAAGGAGCTGCGCAAGCGCCATCCGGGCACGGGCGTGGTCATCCTCAGCCAGTACGACGACCCCGAGTACGCCATCAGCCTGCTGCAGGACGGGGCGGCCGGTTACGGCTACCTGCTCAAGGACCGCGTGGCCGAGGGCGACGAGCTGGCGCGGGCCATCCGCGCCGTGGCGACGGGGGGGACGGCTCTCGATCCCGGCATCGTGGACACCGTCATGCGCCCGGTCAGGAGCAGCGACCTGTCGTCTTCGGAGGAGGATCTTCTTCGCCAGGTGGCCGAGGGCCGCCCGATGAAGGCCATCGCCGTGAGCCGCAAGACCACGGCGGCGGCCATTGCCACCGAGGTCGAGAACCTGTTCCTCAAGCTGGCCCAGGACGCCACCGCCGGGGTGTCGGGCTCGCTCAAGCGCCTGCGCATGCTGCACCAGGCCATCGTCGAGCGGGAAGAGCAGGGCGAGAGCCTGAGCCGGCTCCTGCCGGGGGGCCTGGCCGAGAAGCTCCGCCAGGAGGGCCGGCGCATCGGAGAGACGGAGCGGCTCGTCGTGACGGTGCTGATGTCGGACATCCGTGGCTACTCGGGCATCGCCGAGACCGCAGACCCGAGCGAGCTGGCCGGCCAGCTCAACACCCACCGCGCCGAGATGAACCACGCGATCCTCGACGAAGGTGGCACGGTCATGCAGTTCGTCGGCGACGCCGTGATGGCCGTCTTCGGTGCTCCCTTCCCCCGCCAGGACCACGTCGAGCGGGCACTGGCCGCCGCCCGCTCGATGCACCGCCGCCAGGACGAGGTCAACCAGCGTTGGGCCGAGGAGGGCCTTCCCGCCTTCGGCCTCGGCATCGGGCTGTCCACGGGCGAGACGGCCGCCGCCCTGCTGGGGTCAGAGGAGCGCCTCGAGTACACCCTCGTGGGCGACACCGTCAACATGGCGGCCCGGCTCCAGCAGTGGGCAGCGGCAGGCGAGATCGTCCTCAGCCAACAGACCCACGCCGCCCTCGGGGAGGAGCTCGCCTGCCAGCGGCTGGAGCCGGCCCAGGTGAAGGGACGGCAGGCTCCGGTTCACGCCTACAAGATCCCGGCCGGATGATCGGCGCCGGCGTGAGCGGCATCGACCCCAGACTGTCGCGGGCCCGCATCGTCGCCGCTTCGAACGACGTCCGCCGGCGCATCGAGCGCGACCTGCACGACGGGCCTCAGCAACACCTCGTGGCCATGGCCGTGAAGCTTCTCCTGGCCGAACAGGCGGTGGACAGCGACCCGGCGGAGGCGAAGCGGATGCTGGCCGAGCTGCGGGGGGAGATGCAGGCGACGGTGCAGCAGCTCCGTGACGTGGCCTGCGCCATCTACCCGCCGCTGCTGGCCGACCGGGGGTTGGGGGAGGCACTGGCCGCCGCGGCGGCGCGGGCCGAGGTGGAGGTGGCGCTGACGGTGACCTTGGACGGCAGCCGGCGCTTCTCAGCCGAGGTGGAGGCGGCGGTGTACTTCAGCTGCATCGAGGCGATGCAGGGGGCGCAGGGGCCGCTGTCGGTTTGGGTGGGCGAGCAGGACCGGGCACTGGTGTTCGAGGTGCGCGGGCCGGTGGCAGAGGAGCGGTTCTTCACCGTCGTCAGCGACCGCACCGACACCCTGGGGGGCACCGTCACCGGCGCCCGTGACGGCGCCGACCTGTACCTCTGCGGGAGCCTGCCCCTCCGGTAATCCCCCCTCCGCCGGCGTCAGGCGTGGAGACGCCAGGTGTCGTCGCCGCCGGCGGACCACAGCTCCCGCAGCACGCGGGGCGCCAGCTCCTCTTTGTGGACGTAGGCGGCAGCTCCACAGGTGCGGGCGTCGGCCGCCAGGTCGCTCACCGAGTACGTGGACACGAGCACCACCATGGTGCCCGGATGGGCCGAGGTGATGCGGCGGGTGGCCTCGATGCCGTCGATGCCGGGCATGTTGATGTCCATGAGGACCAGCCCGGGCTGCAGCTCTTGGACCAGCTGCACCGCCTCCTCGCCCGATTCCGCCTCACCCACGACGTGGAAGTCCCTGGTCGCCCCCACCACGGCCCGAGCCGCGCCGCGGAACGGGGCCTGATCGTCCACGATCAGCACATCCACCGGCGCGGTCAGCTCCATCGGCCTGACGGGCGCGGGGATGACACCATGGAGCCATTGTCGTCCCCGGGGCCGAGCGGTCCAAGGGTGCGACCACCCGTGGTGCGGGGGTGTCAGCCCCCCTGGTCGGCCAGGAAGAGCAGCACCGCCTTGACCCGGCGGTGGGTGTCGGGCTCCTCGCTGAGGCCGAGCTTGGAGAAGATCGAGTTGATGTGCTTCTCCACCGCCCGCTCCGACAGCACAAGCGCGGAGGCGATGGCTGCGTTGTTCTTCCCCTGGGCCATCTCAGCCAGCAGTTCCGTCTCCCGCGGCGTCAGCCGCGCCAGGGGCGACTTCGCCGCCTGCGCCCTGGCCGCCACCAACACCTCGACCACCTTCGGGTCGATCACGGACCCGCCGCGGGCGACCTCCTGGATGGCCCGCACGAGCTGGTCGACCTCCGAGACCCGCTCCTTCAGCAGGTAGGCCCGGCCACCCGAGCCCTCCTGGAGCAGTGACAGGGCGTAGGCCGGCTCTACGTACTGGCTCAGCACCACCACTCCCACGTCCGGCGTCGTCTTCCGTAGGCGGATGGCGGCACGGATCCCCTCGTCGGTCCCGGTCGGAGGCATCCGGATGTCGGTCAGCACGACGTCGGGCTTCTCCTGGTCGACGGCGGCCAGCAACTGGTCGTAGTCGCCGCAGACGGCAGCCAGCTCCAGCTCCGGAACCGCCTCGATCAACCGGGCCACGCCCTCGCGCAACAAGACGTTGTCCTCGGCCAGCACCACCCGGATCGCCACCTCGGTCAAGCTAGGCCACCCCCGCCCGCCCGTCGTGGTTCCTGCTGCTCCGTCTCAGGGCTCCGGCCGGGCCCGACTCGGCTGCACCCGCTTGGGTTCACCAGCCATCTTCGGGAAGTTCGGAGGCCACGGCGCATCGCCCAGCCCGCCGGCCTCGTCACGGCGGGCGAGGTCGAGGAGAGGCTCCAGCGAGTGGTGGACGTCGTCGATCTCGGCGTCGGGGTCGATGCCGGCGGCGAAGCGGGCCGGCACGGTGGCCATCGTGAGGTCGCGGGGGTCGACCTCGGCCAGCTCTTCCCAGCTGACCGGGCACGAGACCCTCGCCTCGGGATTGGCCCGTACCGAGTAGGCGGAGGCGACCGTGCGGTCGCGGGCGTTCTGGTTGTAGTCGACGAAGACCCGCTCCCCCCGTTCCTCCTTCCACCAGGCGGTGGTGGCGGCCTCCGGCAGCCGGCGCGCCACCTCCCGCCCCAGCGCCAGCGCGGCGCGGCGCACGTCGAGGAACCCCCACCGGGGCTCGATGCGGACGTTGACGTGAACGCCCCGGGAGCCGGAGGTCTTGGGGAAGCCGCGGTACCCGTGCTCGTCCAGCACCTCCCGCACCGCCGCAGCCACCTGACGCACCGCCCGCCATTCGACGCCTGGCTGGGGGTCCAGGTCGACGCGAAGCTCATCGGGCCGATCGACGTCGTCCCCTCGGACGGGCCAGGGGTTGAGGTCGATGCAACCGAGGTTGGCGGCCCAGGCGACGTGGGCCACGTCGGTCGGGCAGAGCTCCTCGGCGCTGCGGCCGCTCGGAAATTGGACGGTTACGGTGTCGAGCCACTCCGGGCGCCCCTTGGCCGGAACCCGCTTCTGGAAGAAGGGCTCACCCTCGGCCCCGTCGGGGAAGCGCTTCAGCACCGTCGGCCTCAGGAAGACCCCCCTGAGGGCGCCCTGGCCCACGGCCACGTAGTAGCGGACCAGGTCGAGCTTGGTCTCGCCCCGGGCCGAGAAGAACACCTTGTCGGGGTTGGTCACCCGCACCGTCCGGCCATTCACGTCGAGATCGACCGGAGGCGGCTTCGGCATCGCACCAGTCTCGCAGCCACCTCCCCGGGCCCTGGCCGCAGGCCGCTAGCTTCTGCCGATGGACGACAGTGCCGGCCACGGCCAGGGCCGCTCGCGGCTGGCGCTGGCCGCGCTCATGGTCACGACCGGGATGCTCCACTTCGTGGCCCCCGAGCCCTACGTGCGGATCATCCCCAGGTTCCTGGGCCAGGAATGGGCGCGGCCTCTGGTCTATGCCAGTGGGGCGGCCGAAGTGGCCGGCGGGTTGTTCCTGGTGCCGGCGAAGACCCGCCGTCCGGCAGCGTGGTTCCTGGTGGGGCTGTTGGTCCTGGTCTTCCCGGCCAACGTGCAGATGGCGTTGGACTCGCCCAACCCGCTCACCCTCGGCCGGCTCCCGCTACAGGCGCCCCTGATCTGGTGGGCCTGGCGGCTGGCCCGCTGAAGCGGTTGCGGCGATGGCCCCCGCGGCCATCAGCGCCACACCGGCGGCCGCGACCACTGCCCACACCAGCCACCCACCCGGGGGGCTCCACTGGCTGGAGCCGAAGAAGACGACGGCTCCGTTGGCGCCCACCGCCGACTGGCGGGCGTTGGCCCACCACCCCACTGCGTGCAGCCCGACGGCGACGAGGGACACGCCTTGGGCGACAGCGGCCGGGAGGCGGCTGCCGGCGCCGTGGAGACCATCACCGGCCACCACGAGCAGCATCACCGACAGGGGCATCACGTACCGGGCCTGCACGAAGAACTGGAAAGGGATCTGGGTGAAGACGTTGAGCCCGACGATCATCACGACGAGCACGACCAAGCCACCCACCACCACCAGCCGGTGCTTCCAGGAACCGAAGCACAGCGCGCCCACCACGACGATGGCGGACGCCGCTTCACCGGCCAGAACCGCCCACCGCGGCAGCCGGGTGTCGAGCCAGCCGAAGATCCCCACCGACTGCTGGGCGACTTCCGGCAACGTGCTGGCGGCCAGGCCGAGGTGTGACCGGGCCACCGACCACGGGACCGATGTCCGCGGCATGAACGCGAGGTCCCAGGCCACGGCGGCCAAGGCGGCCACGACGACCGCCCCTGCCGCCAGGGCAGACTCCGGCAGAGACGACCTCACTCTGGCGCGGACGCCCGTTGCCCCGGTCAGGGTCACCAGCGCGACCGCGGCCACTGCCACCCACAGGGGACCGAACGGCCGCGCCAGCGCCAGCGCCACACCCGAGGCCCCCAGGACGGTCCAAGCCAGCCTGGATGTCGCCTGTCGCAGCGTGACAACGGCGGCGGCGGCGGCGATGGCTGCCGAGATCTCGATGCCGCTGGTGTTGAGCGCGGAGGACAGGAACACGACCATCGGCGAGATGGCCACCAACGTGGCGGCCAAGCGCCAGCCGCCGCCGGCCAACACGAGCGCAGCGGCGAGCAGAGCAAGGGCGATCGCCGCAGCGGCCGCCCGCCCCGCGTAGAGCGCGGCGGTGGGTGATCCCCCCGCCGCCACCGTGATGCGCCCCACCACCCCCATCGGCAGGTAGGGGGCCGGCTGGTAGGGCCCGAGGTGGGTGATCTCCCGCACCTCCTCCGCCGAGGCGGCCACCGGGGGTGGGCCGTTCATGCAGGCGGCAGACTCGCCGGTGACGCGGTTGCATCCCCAGCGGGGGTCGGCTGCGCCCCGGCTGGGCAGGACGAAGGCCCTCTTCACGTCGCGGTCGAATGCCCCGCGGTGGTCTCCCGGAGCTGCCGGCGGCAGGAACCGGATCCCCCGCAGGTGACCGTGGGCCGACGCCCGGGCCTTCACGTAGTGCGCATCTTCGTCCGGCGCCGCGCCGGGCGGATTGGACATCACCCAGCTGGTGGTGAGCAGGACGAGCCCACTCACGAGGAGCGGGATCGGCGACCCCGGAGTGCGAGGGCGCCGGCCGCGATGCACTGGCGCGGCGCCTGGGGCGACCACGGGATCAGCGGGCGACTGCAGCGAGGCCGGCCTCCACCGGCACCGGCTTCTCCCGCCCCGGGTCGGCCGGATCGGCGAGGCCGGCGTCCTCGTAGACGGCCGCGGAGATGGCTGCGAACCGCCGGTAGTGCTGGTCCGGCGAAGGCATGCCGTTGGTCTGGATGGCCACCGCCAGCCCGAACTCGGGGTCGGCGTAGGCGATGGAGGACTGCGCGCCCCCGTGGCCGTAGGCACGGCGGGAGCAGTGCCGGCCCATGGCCACGTTGTCGATGGCGAAGCCGAGGCCCCAGTCACAGACGATGCGGAAGGTCTTGTCGAGCATGCCCACCCGGTGCCTGGCGGTGATGGCCTCGACGGTCTGGACCTCGAGGACCCGTACCGCCTGCTCCCCGCTCCTCGCGCCGCCGCCCAGCAGCGCCTCGTACAGGCGGGCCAGCTGGCGCATCGGCCCCCGGCCGTTCCCACCGGGCATGCACCTCGTGAGCCACCACTGCGAGTCCAGGTGGTCGAGCGGAACCGGCGAGCCGTCGGCGGTGTGGTGCATCGTCCCCAGCCGGGGGCCGTAGCGGTCCACCTGATCGACCGGCATCCCCACCCAGCAATCGGTCATTCCCAGGGGGAGGAACAGCTCCTCCCTCACGTAGCGGTCGAAGGGCCGGCCGTCGACGCGTCGCACCACTTCGGCCAGCATCGTGGTGCCGGCGCCGACGTGGTAGCCGGCCTTCTCGCCCGGCGGCCACCCCGGCTCGGCCCGGACATTGCAGATCCCGGCCACCACCTCGGCCCACCACTGCCCGGCATCCGGGGCGGAACTGCGTACCCGGTCGCCGGAGCGGAAGCCGCCGGTGTGGGTGAGGCAGTGCCGGATGGTGATGCGCTCCTTGCCGTGGGTTCCGAACTCGGGAACGTGGAGGGCGACGGGATCGTCGAGGCCCACCTGGTCCCTCTCCCACAGCTGGGCCACGGCGACCGCCACCGTCGCCTTCGTCATCGACCACCAGGTGATGAGCTGCTCGGGCGTCATCGGCAGGCCGGGCTTGGCGTCGCCCATGGCACCGTCACCCAGCGGCCGCCCGTGGAGCGACACGTAGACCTGCGCCCCCAGGTGGAGACCGTCGGCGATCCCGTCCGAGATCGCCTGGCTCGTGCGGGGAAGGCCTTCGATCACCGGTCACCCGGATAGGCCCCGGGGCCGCTGAGCATGCCGCGGTGCCAGCGGCCAGGGGTGGCCACCACCGCCCGGGGGTAGTCCTCGAACAACCAACGGGCGAAGTTCCGTCGGGTCCAGTCGGATGCTCCCGCGAGCCGCACGGCGGCGCGAGCCCCCTTGCGGTGACGTAGCGCACGGGACAGGCCACGGGCGAGACGGTGGTCGACGGCCAGGCCCCGGCGGACCTCGGCTTCGTAGCGACGGGCCGCCAGTGCCGGCTGTCGCCACCCGGCCGCCAGTATGGCTTCGGCGGCGAGTGCCCCGGTCTCGAGCGCCTGCCCGATCCCCTCCCCGGTCATCGGGTCGCTGGCCCGTGCGGCATCGCCGACGAACAGCGCCCTGCCTCCCGCCCCGTGGAGCCGGGTGGCCCCCACTCGCGCCGGTATGGGCCACGCCTTGTGGGGAGCCTCGGGCTCGGCCCCCGGCCCCAACAACGAACTGATGTGCGGCCGTTCGAGCAGCTCCGCCCACTGCTTGCTCATCGACCGGGTGGGGACGCCGGCCTGCCGCTGGATGCCGAAGCCGACGTTGGCCCGGCCGTCGGGCAGCGGGAACGACCACGCGTAGCCAGGTAGCAGGTCAGGATCGAAGCACACCCACAGCTGCGCCGCCGCTGGGCCCACCCCGCGGAAGTACTGCCGGAATGCGTGCCATTCACCGAGGTAGCCGGCGCCATTCCCGTCCACGCCCAGGAACTTGCGCAGAGGCGACCACATGCCGTCGGCTGCGACGGCGTAGCGGGCGCCCACCGGCCCCAGCGCCTCCACCTCGAGCACCACGCGGTCGGGCCCGGCTCGCGCACCGGTGACGGCGTGGCCGTCGTGGACCTTGACGCCGGCGGCTCTGGCCACGTCCAAGAAGGCGGCGTCGAGGTCGGCGCGCCGGGCCACCGCCGCGTAGGTCCCAGCCGAGCGGGGGAGCGGGAAGACCACGGTGTGCCCCGACGGCGAACGCACGCATACGTCTTCGACCACCTGCCACGATGCGACCGACTCGGGCCGGAGCCCCAGGGATTCGTACCGGCGCAGTGCGGCAGTGGTGAGGCCGTCCCCGCAGCACTTGTCCCGGGGGAAGACCGCTTTGTCCACCACCAAGACCTCACGACCGGCGCGGGCCAGCGTGATCGCCGCCGCCACGCCGGCCGGCCCGCCTCCCACCACGGCGACATCGGCCGTCAGCACCAGCGTTCGCCGCCGCTCATGCTGGCTCCAGCACCCGCCGCAGTCCCGCCTCGAGGTCGGGGGAGACGAACCGGTACCCACTGTCCTGGACCACGTCGGGCAGCACCCTCTGCCCGGCGACGATGACCTGGTCGGTCAGCTCCGCTCCCATCACCAGGGCGAGGACAGCTCGGGGCACAGGCAGCACCGCCGGCCGCCGGAGCACGGTGGCCAGTGCCCGCGTGAACTCGCGGTTCGTGGCCGGGTTGGGCGCCGTCGCGTTCACCGGCCCGGCCAGCGAGTCCTCGCGGAGCGCGTGCAGGATGATCCCCACCTCGTCGGCCAGGGTGATCCAGCTCCACCACTGGTCACCCCGCCCCAGGCGGCCGCCCAGGCCGAGCTTGAACAGCGGGAGCAACCGGCCCATGGCCCCGCCCCGGGCCGACAAGACGATCCCGGTGCGGAGGTGGACGGTTCGGATCTGCGCCTGCTCCGCCGCCAGCGTCGCCGCCTCCCACTGGACCGTGACGTCGGCCAGGAAACCGGAGCCGGCGGAGCTGCGCTCGGTCAGGATCTCGTCGCCGCGCAGCCCGTAGTAACCGATGGCGGAGCCACTCACGAAGACCCGCGGGCGTGGCTCCAGCCGAGCCAGGGTCTCTGCCAACAGTCGGGTGCCCTTCACCCGGCTGTCGAGGATTCGCTGCTTCTGGCTCGCGCTCCACCGCTTGGCCCCGATGGGTTCCCCCGCCAGGTGCACCACCGCCTCCACCCCCACCAGGTCCCCCGCATCGATGTTCCCGGCCTGCGGGTGCCACTGCACCTCTCCCGTGGCCGGGGGCCGGCGGACGAGGCGCACCACCTCGTGCCCCTCGGCCAGCAGGGCATCGACCACCGCGGAACCGATGAGGCCGCTGGACCCGCTCACCAGGACGCGCAGTGCCATGTACGAACCCTAGGCACCACCCTGCCCCTACGGCGCCCAGCGTGCTGAGACCTCCTCAGCTGGCGCCCGCCGCCTCCGAGTCGTGGATGCGGCGGGCCAGGCCGGCCAGGAGCTTGTGGGCCAGGGTCGGTACGGCCTCGAGCAGGCCCGAGAACTCGCGCTGGCCGAGCACGAGCACCTCGACGTCACCGACGGCGGTCACGGTGGCGTTGCGGGGAGCACGGTGCAGGAGCGACAGCTCGCCGAAGAAGTCACCGGGGCCGAGGGTGTTGAGCTTCTTGCCGCCCCGCTCCACCGACGCCTTGCCCTCCAACAGGATGAAGAACTCATAGCCGACCCTCCCCTCCTTGGTGATGGTGGTTCCCGCCGGCATCGTGAGGCGTTCCGAGTGGCGGGCGATCAGGGCGAGGTCCTTCTTCGAACAGGCACTGAAGAGCGAGACCTTGGTCAAGTAGTCGAGGACTTCCTCACGCCGCTTCATGTCGTCTCCGATCTCGAGCCCGCACAGTCAATCCCCCCGCTGGTTGGCGGTCAACGAGGCCAGCCTCAGCAGTTGACGCCCTCTTTCGGTCGGTAGGTCGCGAACACCTTGTCCACCTCCCGGCGGCCGTCGGCGAGGTAGGTGCGGGTCCGCTCGGTGGTCACGCGCTTGCAGGCACCGCGCGGCGCCTCCGACTGACCCGTCTGCTGCGCATCGACGAACCTGGTCGAGTACAGGGTGACTGTGATGGAGGTCTCGTTGTAGCTGGGCCAGATCAGCACCCCGTAGGGCGACGTGTTCTTGATGACGAGGTCGGGGTGGGGGTATCCCATCGTGGCCTCGCGGCCGTAGGGGTACCTGGAGATGTAGAGGCTGTGGCTCTGGTACTCGCCGAAGTCGAGGCCGGCGAAGAAGGCGGCGTTGAACAGCGTCGTGGCGAACTGGGAGACGCCGCCGCCGACGTCGTCGGTCAGCTTCCCGTCCTCGATCACAGGAGCAACGACGAAGCCCTTGTCGGCCGTCCGCTTCCCGACGCTTTCGTTGATGGAGAACGCCTTTCCGGGCTCGACCACCGCGCCGCGAACGAGATCCGCGATCCGGTGGATGTTGGCCACCCGGGGCTCACCCCCCTTGTGCTTGGTCATGAAGGAGCCGACTGGCTCCTTGATACCGAGAGCGGCCGCCTTCTCCGCGGTCAGCTTCGGCGGTCGCTCCGTCAGCGGCAGCTCCACCGGTGCCGTCGGCGCCCCGGCCCGGAACAGGACCCGCTCCACCCGCTCCACCGCCGCCTCGCCGCAGCACTTGGTGCCGGAGGCGCCGGCGATGATCTGCACCCTCCCGTCGACGACGGTGAACTTCGTCTCCACCGGAGGATCGCCGGCACCAGGGAGCAGCTTCTCGAGGTCGGCGAGCACCTCTTTGCCGTCGACCTTGGGCCGCAGCCCGCCGTCGGCGACCTCACTCCGCACCCACGACCGCTGCATCGACACCGGCACGGCGGCCTTCGATCTGCCGGCTTGCACCGGGAGGGGAGACGTCACCTTGGCCTGGACCTCTCCGGCCAGCCGTTGCGCCATCGACAACGGGAAGCGGGGGGCCACGTCGCCCCGCTCCACCTCGACCACCATGCGGCCGCCGTTGTCGGCCGCTAGCGGCAGCGCGGCGATGACGTCGGCAGGATCGATTCCCCTCCCCGGTTCGCCCGGCACGGCCACGAAGGCACCCTTTTTGAACGCGATGGACGGCTCCACCGGCGGCTGGCGCGGCCCCGGGTCCTTGGCTGCGACGGTGGCATAGACCGCGGCGGCGTCGAGCGACACCCTTAGCGGGGCCGCTCGTTCGGTTCTGAAGGAGTTGACCCACTGCCAGAGCCGGGCCGGCGCCGAACCGGAGCGGCCTACCCGCAAGGCGGCCCGCACGGTCGCCGGCTCGGCCACCCGCAGGCCCAGTGCGCGGCCGTCGGTGGTGAAGCCTCCGCCCGGCGCCCGCACCTCCACACGCCGGCCCGGCACCTCGGTAGCCAACCGGGCGACGACGGCGGCCACTTGCTTCTCGGTCATTCCGCTCACCGGCCGGCCGGCCAGCGTCACCCGGCGCTGTACACGCCCTTCACTCCGGCCGGCGTCGATCTGCCACGCCAGCGCCAACAGCGCGAGCAGCGTGACCGGGACGGCCAGAGCAACCAGTGTGTGACGAAGAGCCCGCGGCACCGCTCGAAGATGGCACAGCAGCGACGGTAGGTCGCGCCACCCTGCCCGAGTGCGGCTGCGGGTTAGTCAGCGACGGCCGGGGGCGGGGCAGGGGCCCCGTGCGGGTTAGATCAACTCAGGAGCGTTCGGCGGCGGGGCCGTAGGGCTCGCCAGCTTCTGTGTAGCAGTCGGCGTGGAAGTGCTCGACCCGCTTCCACTCGCCGGCTTCGTAGACGTTCGCGATCACCTGGCGCAGCTGGGCCCGGGCCACGAACTTCACCTGCGCGCCGCAGTGGGCACACATGGCGGAGTTACCCGCCTCGACCGTCCGCACGACCGCCCGGCTCGTCAACATCGTCTTCGGCACGCTTCATTCATCGGCCAGGCTGCTCCCAAAATGAAGAGCTGCCGGTATTTTGCCGGTCCGGGCGCATCCCACGAGCGGGAAGTCCGGCCTGGAGCCGCCATCAACGCCCCAGCGCCTGCCCGAAGCGGACGGCGTCTCGCACCAGCGCCCGCACCGCCGCCTCCTCACACCCCTGACCCACCAGCCCTTCCACCCGCGCCTCCACCTCCGCACCGAGCGCGTCTGTCGTCACGGCGTCGTCCGGGTGCCTCCCGGCGCCAGCGGTGCTGACGGCGGTGGCGACCATGAGGCAGAGAACCGCCACTGCCGTTGTCAGCCCGAATGTCAGCGCGGCGCCGTTGTTGCCGGCGATCGAGCTGGCGATCATGCCCCCGATGCCGGCGACGCAGACCGCCAGCACCACGCGACGGACGGCCCGCGGCGACACCCTGTCAGCTCCGCACGAGTGGCTTGTACTTGATGCGGTGGGGTTGATCGGCGGCGTGGCCCAGCCGCTTCTTGCGGTCGGTTTCGAAGTCGCTGAAGGTGCCGTCGTACCAGAGGGCCTCCGAGCCTCCTTCGAAGGAGAGGACGGAGGTCGCGATCCGGTCGAGGAACCAGCGGTCGTGGCTGATGACGACCACACAGCCGGCGAAGGCGAGCAACGCCTCCTCGAGGGCCCGCAACGTGTCCACGTCCAGGTCGTTCGTGGGTTCGTCGAGCAGGAGCACGTTGCCCCCCGCGACCAGCGTCTTGGCCAGGTGGAGCCGGTTGCGTTCGCCGCCTGAGAGCTCTCCCACCTTCTTCTGCTGATCGCTGCCCTTGAAGTTGAAGCTGGCCACATAGGCGCGGCCGTGGATCTCGCGGCCTCCCACGAGCAACTGGTCGGTGCCGCCGGTGATCTCCTCGTAGACGGTCCTGGTGGGCTCGAGCGCGGCCCGGCTCTGGTCCACGTAGGCCAGTTGCACGGTGGAGCCCACCCGCAGAGTCCCGCCGTCGGGCTCCTCGGCCCCGGTGATCATGCGGAACAGGGTGGTCTTGCCGGCGCCGTTCGGGCCCACGACGCCGACGATCCCGCCCGGTGGGAGCGAGAAGGACAGGTTCTCCATGAGGAGCCGGTCGCCGAAGCCCTTGGTCAGGTTCTCCGCTTCGATGACCACGTCGCCCAGCCGGGGCCCGGGAGGGATGCTGATCTCCAGCTTTTCCAGCCGGCCCTCCACCGCCTGCGCCTCGCCCAGCAGCTGCTCGTAGCTGTTGAGCCTGGCCTTCCCCTTGGCCTGGCGGGCCCGCGGTGACATGCGGATCCACTCCAGCTCCCGCTCCAGCGTCTGGCGACGCTTGGCGTCGGATCGTTCCTCCTGGGCCAGGCGGGCCTGCTTCTGTTCGAGCCAGCCCGAGTAGTTGCCGGCGTAGGGGATGCCGGCGCCCCTGTCGAGCTCGAGGATCCAGCCGGCGACGTTGTCGAGGAAGTACCGGTCGTGGGTG
>JAHWJU010000269.1 GCA_019348255.1 Actinomycetota bacterium
CGTGATCGACGGCTTGGTCGTCGTCGACAAGGCTCCCGGCTGGACGTCCCACGACGTCGTCGCCAAGTGCCGCGGCATCTTCGGCCAGCGCCGCATCGGCCACTCGGGCACCCTCGACCCCGACGCCACCGGCGTGCTGCTGGTGGGCCTCGGGCGGGTCACCCGGCTGCTCCGGTTCCTCACCGACCTCCCCAAGACCTACACCGCAGAGGTGGTGCTGGGGGTCGCCACCTCGACCCTCGACGCATCCGGGGAGGTGGTGGCGGAGTGGGACATGTCCGGGATCCGCAGCGAGGACGTGCGCGTTGCCGCCGGCGGGCTGACCGGGCCGATCCTGCAGGTCCCGCCCATGGTCTCGGCGGTGCAGGTGGGTGGCCGGCGGCTCCACGAGCTGGCCCGGGCGGGGGTCGAGGTCGAGCGCGAGGCACGGCCGGTGACCGTGCACCGCTTCGTCGTGGTCGACACCGACGAGCCGCTGGTGTTCGGGGTCGAGGTGCAGTGCTCCTCCGGCACCTACATCCGCACACTGGCCGCCGATCTGGGCACCGCCCTGGGCGGGGGTGCCCACCTGCGCAACCTGCGTCGCACCGCCATCGGCTCGTTCACAGAAGCGCAAGCCGTCCCCCTCGAGGAGCTGGCGGCGGAGTCGGTGCTGCCGCCGGCGGAGGCACTGCGCGACTACCCCAGCGTGCAGGCCGACGCCGGCACCGCCGAAGCGGTCGGCTACGGCCGGCCGCTGGCCGATCTGCCCGCCGGCGTGGTGCGGGTGGTGGCGCCCGACGGAGCACTGCTGGGCGTCTACGACGACGGGCGACCGGCGGTGGTGCTGGCCGGAGCCTGAACCCCGGCCGCCTGAACTCCGGCCAGTAGCCTCGCTGGTGATGGAGGTGATCCGAGACGAGGGCGCCTGTCCCCGCCCGGCTGCGGGCACGGTCGTCACCATCGGGGTCTACGACGGGGTGCACCTGGGACATCAGGCACTGATCCGGCGGGTGCGGAGGATGGGACAGGAGCTCGGGGCGGCGAGCGCCGTCGTCACCTTCGATCGCCATCCGGCCACGGTGGTGCGGCCGGAGTCCGCCCCGCGGCTGCTCACCGATCTGGACCAGAGGCTCGAGCTGCTGGCGGCCCAGGAGCTGGATTACGCCCTGGTACTGCATTTCGACCAGCAGCGGGCGGCCGAGTCGGCGGAGGAATTCGTCCGGGAGGTCCTGGCCGGCTGCCTTCGGGCACGGGCCGTGGTGGTGGGCCACGACTTCCACTTCGGCCACCGCCGGGGCGGCAACGTGGCGCTGTTGCAGGAGATGGGGGCGGACCTGGGCTTCGACGTCCTGGGCATCAACCTGCTGGCCGACGGCGCCACGTCCACCGCCGTGTCGTCCACCAGGATCCGCCAGGCGCTGCTGGTGGGCGACGTCGTGGAGGCCGGCCGGCTGCTGGGCCGCCCCCACGAGGTGCGGGGGGTGGTGCAGCGGGGCGACGCCCGCGGCCGTGAGCTCGGATTCCCCACCGCCAACGTGGCCGTACCCGAGGAGATCCTCCTCCCCGCCGACGGTATCTACGCCGGCTGGTACGAGCGCCCCGGAGGCCAGGTGCATCCGGCTGCGATCTCGATCGGCCGGCGTCCCACCTTCTACCCGGAGGCCCGCCTCAGCCTGCTCGAGGCCTACCTCCTCGACTTCGACGGAGACCTCTACGGCGAGCCGGCCCGGGTTCGGTTCACGGGCCGGCTGCGCGACGAGATCAAGTTCGACTCGGTGCAGGCCCTGGTCGGCCAGATGAGCCGCGACGTCGATGACGCCCGCAACCTCCTCGCCCGCTAGGGCGGGCCAGTCGGGCCGGTCACGGCTCGTCGGGCTCGGGAGGCCGGCGCCCCTGTTTGAGCTCGCCCCGCCGGCGCTTGGTGGCCAGCCGGCGTCGTCGGGCGCCGGCGGTGGGAGTCGTGGGCCGGCGGGTCGGCTGCACGCGGAGTGCCTCGGCCAGCCGCTCACGCAGCCGTTGGACGGCGATGTCCCGGTTGCGCAGCTGGGAGCGCTCGTCGTCGACCACCACCCGTACCACCGGTCCGAGCCGGGCCAGCAGGCGGGCCCGCTGCACGGGGCCCAGGGAGGGGGACCTGGCGATGTCGAAGCGCAGCTCGGCGCGGGTGTTGGACCGGTTGGCGTGCTGGCCACCGGGGCCTCCGGAGGCGGTGAAGCGCCATTCCAGCTCGGCCAGCGGGACGGCACAGGTGCGGCTCACCCGGAGCAGGTCTTCCTCCACGTCGACCGACGGTAGCGTCAGGGTCGCAGCTCCAGGGGGGCGACTGCTACCCTGGGAGCCGGCGCCGGCATCTGCCCCGCGCCGAACCCGCTACAACCGAGGTACCTCTGCATGCCCGACAAATCAGCGACGATCGCCGAGTACCGGACCCACGAGTCCGACACGGGATCGGCCGAGGTCCAGATCGCGCTGCTCACGGCGCGCATCAACCGCCTCAACGAGCATCTCAAGGTGCACAAGCACGACTTTCACACCCAGCGGGGGTTGTTGAAGCTGGTGGGACAGCGAAAGCGGCTCCAGGCCTACCTCCGCAAGACTGACATCGAGCGCCTGCGGGAGATCAACGCCCGCCTCGGCCTCCGTCGGTAACACCTTCGAAAAGCGCCCCCCTGGGGGCGCTTCTTCGATTCCAGACTTCTGCGGCGACGAGCGTCAGCTGCCAGTGGCGGGCTCCCCGGGATCACTTCTCGGGTGGCACACCACTGGGAACTGGCCGGTGCGCCGCTCAATCCAAAGGAGTGAGCGTGGCTGAGGCCATCTCCGTGTCGGGCCC
>JAHWJU010000270.1 GCA_019348255.1 Actinomycetota bacterium
TGGACCATCGCCATCAAGAGGGCGGCGCCGTCCACCATGGCCGCGTCCACCACCTGGCCCTGGCCCGACCGCCCGGCCTCGAGGATCCCGCACACCATCCCGAAGGCCAGCACCATGCCGCCGCCCCCGAAGTCGCCCACCAGGTTGAGGGGAGGCACCGGCGGCTGACCGGCGCGACCGATGGCTTCCAGGGCCCCGCTCAGGGCGATGTAGTTGATGTCGTGGCCGGCCGCCGCCGCCAGCGGGCCGTGCTGGCCCCACCCCGTCATCCGGCCGTAGACCAGGCGGGGGTTGCGGCCCAGGCAGTGGTCGGGCCCGATGCCCAGACGTTCGGCCACGCCCGGACGGAAGCCCTCCACCAGGCCGTCGGCCTGTGCCACCAGGCGCAGCACGGCCTCCACGCCCGAGGGGTTCTTGAGGTCGACGCCGACGGAGCGCCGGCCCCGGTTCAACACGTCGAGCGGCGGCCAGGACGGATCTCCCCCTCGCACCGCCTGGGCCCGGTCCACCCGCAGCACCTCGGCGCCCATGTCCGACAGCACCATGGCGGCGAACGGCGCGGGGCCGATGGCCGCCACCTCCACGATCTTGATGCCGCTCAGCGGCCCGGCCACGGCTCTCTCCAAGCCCTCGGGTGTGCCGGGCGATGGTAGGCGGCGCGTACGCTCCCGCGGCATGGACCCCGATCGTCCCCTACGGTTGCCGGAGCGCTTCCGATTCGGCGTCGCCACCTCCGGGTTCCAGGTGGAGGGCGGCTACAACGGGCGCGGCGAACCTGCCAACAACTGGGCAGAGTGGGAGCGGGCGGCGGTGATCGAGCCCTCGGGCGACGCCCTGGGCTTCTGGGACTCCTACGAGGAGCACTTCGACAGCGCCGCGGCATTGGGCTGCGACAGCTTCCGGCTCTCGGTGGAGTGGTCGCGGGTCGAACCGCGTCCCGGCGACCTCGACGGTGGCGCAGTGGACGGCTACCGCGCCATCCTCGCCGCCGCCGCCCGGCGCGGGCTGGAGCCGGTGGTCACGCTGCACCACTTCACCCATCCGGCCTGGCTCGGGGCCGACTTCTGGCTCGGCCTCGACTCGCCCGAGTTGTTCGCCGCCTGGGTCGAGGTGGCCGTCAGCCGCCTGAAGGACCACTGCCGGCACTGGATCACGCTCAACGAGCCCAACGTGGGCGCCATCCAGAGCTACCTCACCGGTGGGTTCCCGCCCGGCCGGCGGTTGGCGGCCGGCGCCGCTCTGCGGGCCCTCGACCACATGCTGGCCGCGCACGTGCTGGCCGCCGAGGTGATCCACCGGCTCCAGCCCGAGGCCCGGGTGTCGGTGCCCACCTACTCCTTGCCGATCTACGAGCTCGACCAGATGCTCGTGGACACCCTCCTCGCCCCCCACCACGGGGTGGCCCGCGGTGACATCGGTTCACACCTCCGGGCGTGTCGTGCCGCATGGTCCCGCTCCGCACCCCCAGCCGCGGCGTCCGTGCCGGCGCGGGCGCTGCGCCGGCTCGTGGCGACGGCCGTGCCCCTCGAGCAGGCGCTGGTCAGGAGCATCGCCGAGCTCTACCGGTCGGCCCGCCCCACCAGCATCGACGCCGTCGCCCTCGGCTACCACGACCAGCCGCTCTCCCGTCGTCTGCGTCCGCCGTGGGCCCGACGGTCGGAGCCGTCCATCCTGGCCGCGACGTGCAGTCGCCGGGCGGCTCTGGGACTGCCGGTCGAGGTGGCGGAGAACGGGATGTGCCAGCGGGTGGTCCGGGGACGGCCGCTCCCCCGGGGGGACGGATGGGACCGCCCCCGTTACCTCCGGGAGAGCCTGGCGGCAGTGGTGCGGGCCGTGGATGACGGCGCCGCGGTGTCGGGCTACTGGCACCGGAGCCTCGCCGACAGCTTCGAGTGGGGGTCCTACGAGCCCCGCTTCGGCCTCTACGGCGTCGACCGCGCCCGCGGGCGCCGGTGGAGTGCCCTCGACGCCGCCGGCCACGATGCCGCCGGCGCCTACCGCCGGCTCATCGCCGGCATCCGCTCCGGCGACCGCTCGGTGCTGGCCGGCGCCGCGACATGACCAGGGTGATGGCGTACGCGCCGGGCAGGGTCAACCTCATCGGCGATCACACCGACTACACCGGCGGCCTGGTGTTCCCGATGGCCATCGACCGGGGCACCCGGGTGGAGCTGGAGCGGGGCGGCGGCCGGCTGGAGCTGGTCTCCGCCGACGAGGCCCAGCCCGCCCGGCTGGAGCTGGGAGAGGACCTCCAGCCCTGGCTGGTCGAGCCGGCGTGGGCCCGCTACGTGGCCGGCGTGGTGGCGGTGGTGCGACCTGGAACAGGAGGTGTCGGCTCGGTCCGCACCGACCTGCCCATCGGCGCCGGCCTGTCGTCGAGCGCCGCGCTGGAAGTGGCGGTCGCTCTGGCCCTGGGGTTCCAGGGCACCCCACTCGAGCTTGCTCTGGCCTGTCAGCAGGCCGAGCAGCTGGCTTCGGGCGTTCCCAGCGGGATCATGGACCAGCTGGCCTCGGCCGCCGGCGTCGAGGGACACGCCCTGCAGATCGACTGCACGAGCCACGAGGTGGAACCCGTCCCCGTGCCTCCCGGGGTCGCCATCGTGGTCGTCGACTCCGGCCAGCGCCGGGCCCTCGCCAGAAGCGCCTATGCGCTGCGCCGGGCGCAGTGCGAGGAGGCCGAGGCTCTGGTGGGCCCGCTGCGGGAAGCCGCGCTCTACGACGTGCAGGCCATCGCCGATGCCACCATTCGCCGCCGTGCCCGCCACGTCGTCACCGAGAACGAGCGGGTCCGCCAGTTCGCCGGCGCCTTCC
>JAHWJU010000018.1 GCA_019348255.1 Actinomycetota bacterium
CTCCAACCCCGTCGCCGGTGGCGCCTGCGTGGGCGCCGGCGTCGGGCCCCGCCACATCGACCGCGTCATCGGCATCGCCAAGGGCTACGTCACGCGGGTGGGGTCCGGTCCGTTCCCCACCGAGATGTTCGGAGAGGCCGCCGACAACCTCGTCGACCGGGCGGGGGAGTACGGCACGAACACCGGGCGGCGCCGGCGGGTGGGCTGGTTCGACGCGGTGATGACCCGCCACGCGGTGCGTCTCAACTCGCTGTCGGAGCTGGCGCTGACCAAGATCGACAAGCTCGACGGCTTCGACTCGGTCAAGGTGTGCGTCGCCTACGACATCAACGGCGTGCGCCACTACGACCTCCCCTATCACCAGTCAGATCTGCACGACGCTGTTCCTGTGTACGAGGAGTTGGCCGGGTGGCGCTCGGATCTGTCGCACGCGCACGAGCCGTCGCACCTGCCACCCGAGGCGCGGGCTTTCGTGGAGTTGATCGAGGACCAGATCCGCGTCCCCATCCACCTGATCGGCGTCGGCCCGGGGCGGGACCAGTTCGTGCAGCTGTCGGCGTGATGAGGGTCAACGTGGTGGGAAGCGGGGGCCGCGAGCACGCCCTGCGGCAGGTGCTCGGGCGTACGGCCGAGGTGGTGGACGAGGTGGGCGCCGCCGACCTCGTCGTCATCGGGCCGGAGGTACCTCTGGTCGCCGGCCTGGCCGACGACCTGCGAGCGGCGGGCAAGCGCGTCTTCGGTCCCGGAGCCGACGGGGCCCGGTTGGAGGGCTCCAAGGCCTGGATGAAGGAGGTCCTGTCCGATGCCGGCATCCCCACCGCCCGCCATGGGACCTTCACCAGCCTCAGCCCCGCCGTCGAGTTCCTGCGCTCACTTCCCGGGCCCTTCGTGGTCAAGACCGACTACCCGGCCGCGGGCAAGGGTGTCACCGTCACCCCCTCCTTCGACACCGCGTGCTCAGACGTGTGGGAGAAGCTCCAGCACGGGGCGGTGGTCATCGAGGAGGCCATGAGCGGGCCGGAGCTGTCGCTTCTCTGCGTCTGCGACGGCAGCCGTGCCGTCCCCCTGCCGGCGGCCCGGGACCACAAGCGGGCCCGCACCGGCGACTTCGGCCCGATGACGGGAGGCATGGGCGCCTTCTCTCCCGTCCCCGGCGTGGACGAGGAGGCGATCGCCAAGTCCATCGTGCAGCCGACGCTGGACGCGCTGCGCGAGCGGGGCATCGACTACCGCGGCGTCCTCTACGCCGGCCTCATGCTCACTTCCGACGGCCCCAAGGTGGTGGAGTACAACGTCCGGTTCGGCGATCCCGAGGCGCAGGTGGTGCTGCCCCGTTTCGCCGGAGACCTAGCCGCATTTCTGGCCGAGGCGGCCGACGGCGACCTGCGCACCGAGCCCACCTTCGTCGACGACGCGTGCGTGACCGTGGTGCTGGCCAGCGAGGGCTACCCAGGGCCCTGTCGCACCGGCGACCCCATCGAGGGGCTGGCCGACGCGGAGCGGCAAGAGGGGGTCATCGTGTTCAGGGCCGGCGTCACCGAAGACCCCGACGGCACCACTCGCACCGCCGGCGGACGGGTTCTCGACGTCACCGCCTTCGGCCCCACCGTCGCCGTGGCCCGGGAGCGGGCCTATGAAGCGGTGGGGCTCATCTCCTGGCCCGGTATGCACTACAGAACGGACATCGCGCAATGACCAAGAAGGTGGCCATCTTGATGGGTTCGGCCAACGACGCCGACAAGATGCAGCCGGCCCGCGAGCACCTCGAGCGCTTTGGCGTCGACCATGAGGTCTGGGCCATGAGCGCCCATCGCACCGCCGACGCCGTGCGCGAGTTCGTCGGCTCCGCCCGCACCAACGGCTTCGGAGTCATCATCGCGGCCGCCGGCATGGCGGCTCATCTGGCCGGAGCGTGCGCAGCCAACACCACGCTGCCGGTGATCGGCGTGCCGTTGTCAGGCGGCGCCCTCGACGGCGTCGACTCCCTCTATGCCACGGTGCAGATGCCTCCCGGGATGCCGGTGGCCACCGTCGCCATCAACGGGGCCGCCAATGCCGCGCTCCTGGCGGTGCAGATCCTGGCCGTCACCGACGCCGACCTGGAGGCCAAGCTGGGAGAGCACCGCTCGACCTGGAAGCCCCGACAACTGTGACCTTGGCCAGGGCCCACATCCCCAACGTGCTGGCCCACCGCTACGCCAGCTCGTCCATGGTCGAGCTGTGGTCGGTGGAGCACAAGATCGTCCTCGAACGGCGCTTGTGGCTCGCCGTCCTGCGGGCCCAGCGCGATCTCGGGGTTGCGGTTCCGGACGGGGTGGTGGAGGCCTACGAGGCGGTGGTCGACAAGGTCGACCTCGACAGCATCGAAGCCCGCGAGCGCGTCACCCGCCACGACGTGAAGGCCCGCATCGAGGAGTTCTGCGCCCTCGCCGGCCACCAGCAGATCCACAAGGGCATGACCTCCCGGGACCTCACGGAGAACGTGGAGCAGCTGCAGATTCGCGCCGCCCTGGTGCTCGTGCGCGACCGGATGGTGGCGGGGTTGGCCCGGCTGGCGACGCGGGCGGCGGAGTACGGCGCACTCCCCATCACCGGTCGATCCCACAACGTCGCCGCTCAGGCAACGACGCTGGGTAAGCGCTTCGCCAACGCCGGTGAAGAGCTCCTGCAGGCCTACGCCCGCACCGAGGAGCTGCTGGCGCGGTACCCGCTGCGGGGCCTCAAGGGGCCCGTGGGTACGCAGCAGGACCAGCTCGACCTCCTCGGAGGAGACCTCGACAAGCTGGCCGCTCTCGAGTCGGCGGTGGCCGAGCATCTCGGCTTCTCGGGCGTGCTCGACAACGTGGGTCAGGTCTACCCCCGCTCGCTCGACTTCGACGTGGTGGCCACTCTCGTGCAGGTGGCGTCCGCCCCCGCCAACCTGGCCAGAACGATCCGGCTCATGGCGGGCCAGGAGCTGATCAGCGAAGGCTTCGCCGCCGGTCAGGTGGGGTCCTCGGCCATGCCCCACAAGATGAACACCCGGTCGGCCGAGCGGATCAACGGCCTGGTGGCGGTGCTGCGCGGCCATCTGGCCATGATCGCTGCCCTGGTTGGCGACCAGTGGAACGAGGGCGACGTGAGTTGCTCGGTGGTGCGCCGGGTGGCCCTGCCGGACGCCTTCTTCGCCATCGACGGGCTGTTCGAGACCTTCCTCACCGTGCTCGACGAGCTCGAGATCTACCCCGCGGTGGTCGACCGGGAGCTGCGCCGCTACCTGCCCTTCCTGGGGACGACAAAGGTCCTGTTGGCGCTGGTGCAGGCGGGAATGGGGCGGGAGGCGGCGCACGAGATCGTGAAGGAGCACGCCGTGGCCGCGGCGATGGCGCTACGCCGGGGTGCCGAGAGCAACGACCTGCTCGACCGCCTGGCCACCGATCCCAGGGTCGGCATGGACCGCTCCCGGCTGGAGGCGCTCACCGGCGATCCGCTGTCATTCGTGGGAGCGGCCCGCCAGCAGGTTGGGGTTTTCGTCAGCCGCGTCGATCGTCTCGTGACGGATCATCCGGACGCGGCCCGCTACGAGCCGGAAGGAATTCTGTGACGCTGCGCCACCTCTACAGCGGCAAGGTCCGAGACATCTACGACGCCGGCAACGACACCCTGTTGTTCGTCGCCTCCGATCGCATCTCCGCCTTCGACGTGGTCCTCCACGAACCCATTCCCGACAAGGGAAGGGTCCTCACCGCGATGACCGCCTTCTGGCTCGGGCGCCTCGGCTCCGTGGCTCCCAACCACCTGGTGTCGGTCGATGCCTCGGACTTCCCTCCTGAGGCCGCCGACCTGCCCGACCTCACCGGCCGGACGATGTTGGTGCGCAGGGCGCAGATGCTCAACATCGAGTGCATCGTCCGCGGCTACCTCTCCGGATCAGCGCTGGCGGAGTACCGCTCCAGCCAGACCATGCACGGAAGCGTCCTTCCGGCCGGCCTCCGAGAGGCGGACCGACTGCCAGAGCCGGTGTTCACTCCATCGACGAAGGCGGAGTCCGGCCATGACGAGAACATCTCGTTCGAGCAGGCCTGCGACATCGTCGGCACCGAGGTGGCCAGCGCGGCACGGGAGATCAGCCTCGCCGCCTATTCCGAAGGCGCCGCCTGGGCCGCCGAGCGAGGCATCATCATCGCCGACACCAAGTTCGAGCTCGGCTTCATCGACGGCCGACTCTGCCTGTGCGACGAGGTGCTCACGCCGGACTCGTCCCGCTTCTGGGCCGCATCGGAGTGGGTGCCGGGGCGGACACCACCTTCGTTCGACAAGCAACCGGTGCGTGACTGGCTGCAGGCATCGGGCTGGGACAAGACCCCACCCCCACCTCCGCTCCCCGACGAGGTGGTGGCGGCCTCGCGGGACCGTTACCGGGCTGCCTACGAACGCATCACCGGGCTCCGCCTCGACGACTGGCCCGGCGTCACCCCCGCCTAGCTGTCCCGTCGGTAGGGTGGGCCGGTGCGCTTCGACGTGCTGGTGGAGGTCAGTTTGCGGCCCGGCATCGCCGATCCCCAGGGTTCGACCATAGAGCGGGCTCTGCCGTCCCTGGGCTTCGACCGCATCGAAGCCGTCCATGTGGGCAAAGCCATCCGCTTCATCATGGAGGCTCCCGACGAGCACTCCGCCCGCGGGACCGTAGAGGAGCTCTGCAAGAGGTTCCTCACCAACCCCGTGATCGAGGACGCCAGCATCACCATCACCGCCTCATGAGCACCCGGGTCGGCGTCGTCGTCTTCCCAGGGTCCAACTGCGAGCACGACGTGGTGCAGGCGGTGGGCTCGCTGGGCGGGGAGGCCGACCTCGTCTGGCACGGCGCCACCACCGTCGCCGGCTTCGACGCCATCGTCCTGCCGGGCGGCTTCGCCCACGGTGACTACCTCCGCCCGGGGGCCATCGCCCGCTTCTCCCCGGTGATGTCGGCGGTGCGGGACTTCGCCGATGCCGGCGGGCCCGTCCTGGGGATCTGCAACGGCTTCCAAGTCCTGACCGAGGCCGGGTTTCTCCCAGGTGCACTGCAAAAGAACCGGGGTCTGAAGTTCATCTGCGCCACCGTCGACTTGGTCGTCTGCTCCACCCGCTCGGCTCTCACCGCTGCGGCGGAACCCGGAGCGGTCCTGCGCATCCCCATCAATCACTTCGAGGGCAATTACACCTGCGACGAGGTCACATTGGCCGGGTTGGAGGCCGAGGACCGCATCGTCCTGCGCTACGTCGACAACCCGAACGGCTCGGTAGGGGACATCGCCGGAATCCGGAATGCGGCCGGCAACGTCGTCGGCCTGATGCCCCACCCGGAGAGGGCCTACGACGTGCTGCTGGGCTCGGCGGACGGAGCGGTCCTCCTGCGGTCGTTCCTGGCTGCCACCGACCGCTCGAGCAGCGGTCGGTTGGCCGCGACAGCTACTCCGACCGGCTGATGCCAGCCTTCTTCAGCACGGCTGCATCGACCCCGGCCTCGCGCCATGCCGCGTAACTGATCCCCTTGCGCTGACCGTAGCCCTTCGCGGCGTCGACGAAGTCGGCTTCTAGCGCGGTCAGGTCTACCGTCTGGCTCTTGGCCTCCAGTTCCCGGTGGAGGTCCATGCGCTGCTGGATCAGCTGCACCCTGGACAGCGGGTCGGCATTCGCGAGATTTTCCTCGATCGCAGCCAGTTGTCTTTGTATCGACTCCGGCGTCCGCTTTCGGCCCCGTCGGGGCTTGTGCAGCTCCAACGCCTCCAGGTAACGGCGCACGGCGCGACCCTCTTCACGCCCTTGCGCGAGGGCATCTTTGTGCTCTTTGGACATGGGCGACTTCGTGCGCTTCTTGGGGCTCGGCATCGGTCACAGTATTGCTCTTATTGGCCGCCCTGCCAAACCGCCTAATTCACCTGTTCCCCGCCGGCTACGGCGACTACGAGTAGCTTCCGGCCATGGCTCATTCTCCTGGCCGGAGCGACCCCTCGGAGCGAGGGGGCGGGGACGCCGGCAGCGAGCCGGTGCACCGGGCACTGGGTCTCACCGACGACGAGGCGGAGCGGATCGTCGGCATCCTCGGCCGCTCCCCGAACCACCTCGAGTTGGCCATGTACGCCGTGATGTGGAGCGAGCACTGTTCCTACAAGTCCTCCAAGATCCACCTGCGCCGGCTGCCTTCGGAGGGGCCGGGGGTGCTGGTCGGCCCGGGTGAGGGTGCGGGCGTCATCGACGCCGGCGACGGGATCGCCGTAGCCATCCGCATCGAGAGTCACAACCACCCGTCCGCCATCGAGCCCTACCAGGGTGCGGCCACCGGAGTGGGCGGCATCATCCGGGACGTGTTCACCATGGGAGCCCGTCCCATCGCGCTCATGGACCCGCTGCGCTTCGGCCCACTGGAGGATCCCGCCACCCGCTGGATCTTCGAGGGCGTCGTCAGCGGGATCTCCGGTTACGGCAACTCGGTCGGAGTCCCCACCGTGGGCGGAGAGACCATCTTCGACGACAGCTACGCCGACAACCCTCTGGTCAACGTGTTCTGCCTCGGGGTGATGCCCACGGAGCGACTCGTCCTCGGCCGCGCCTCGGGGGAGGGGAACCTGGCGGTGCTGGTCGGTTCGTCCACGGGCCGCGACGGCATCGGCGGTGTGAGCGTTCTGGCCTCGGCCGGGTTCGGCGATGCCGAACAGGAGCAGGAGAAGCGCCCCTCGGTCCAGGTGGGCGACCCCTTCGAGGAGAAGCGCTTGATCGAGGCGTGCCTCGAGCTCCTCGACCTCGGCCTCGTGGTGGGCGTGCAGGACCTGGGCGGCGCCGGCATCACCTGCGCCACCAGTGAGACCGCCTCCAAGGGTGGCGTCGGCATGGACGTCGACGTCCGCTCGGTGCCGCTGCGCCAGCCCGGCATGGAGCCCTTCGAGATCATGACCAGCGAGAGCCAGGAGCGGATGCTGGCCATCGTCCGTCCCGAAGACCTCGAGCGGGTGATCGAGGTGTGCGGCCGATGGGAGGTTCGGGCCTCTGTGATCGGCCGGGTGACCGGGTCGGGACGGTTGCGGGTGCTCGACGGATGGGACGGGGAGGTGCTGGCCGATCTGCCGGCGGCCTCACTGGAAGAGGAGGCACCGCGCTACGACCGGCCCCGGGCCCGGCCGGCACAACAGGACGTCCTCGCGGCTGGCGACGCCGCTTCGTTGCCGGCGCCGGAGGAATGCGGCACCGACCTGCTCGACCTGCTGGTCGACCCTGCCTGGGTCTACCGCCAGTACGACCACCAGCTGTTCCTCAACACGGTGGTGCCGCCGGGGGGCGACGCGGCCGTGCTGCGCCTGAAGGCGCCAGGTCTCCCCCGGAGCCGGCGGGCGTTGGCGCTGTCGAGCGATGGCAACGCCCGCTGGTGCGCGCTCGACCCCAGGGCGGGCACGGCCATGGTCGTGGCCGAATCCGCCCTCAACGTCGCCTGCGCAGGCGCCCGCCCCGTCGCCCTGGTCAACTGCTTGAACTTCGGCAACCCCGAGCACCCCGAGGTGATGTGGCAGCTCTCCGAGTCCGTCGACGGAATGGCCGAAGCGTGTGTTGCACTGGGTATCCCCGTGGTCGGGGGAAACGTCAGCCTCTACAACGAGACCCGCGGTCGGGACATCGACCCGACGCCGGTGGTGGCGACCCTGGGCCTCATCGACGTGCTCGAACGGCCACCGCCGGGTGTAGGGCTGGTGGCCGGCGCGCGGCTGTTGTTGTTGGGGACGCGGGATTCCACCCTGGCCGGGTCACTCTGGGCACAGCGCCGGCACGGCTTCCGCGGTGGCCGGTTGCCGGCGCTCGACCTAGCCGCCCACCGTGCCCTCTTGCATCTCGTCGCTGAGCTGGTGAGCGAGGGCGAGCTGGCGGGCGTCCACGACGTGTCCGATGGCGGTCTCGGGGTCGCCCTGGCCGAGATGGCGATGCGCTCAGGGGTGGGATTCCACGTCGCCGGGTTGGCCGGGCACGGTGAGCTCTTCAGCGAGGCGCCGTCGCGGGTGGTGATCTGCGTACCGCCGGCGGGTGTGGACGCGGTCACGGCCCGCGCAGAGTCGGCTGGGGTGGCCGTGGAGGAGCTGGGCGGCTGCGGGGGCGACCGGATGGTGGTCGAGGGACTGATGGACGTGGCGGTGGCCGACGCGGTGCGGGCAGCGAGAGGAATGATCCCGCGCGCACTGGCCGGTTCCGAGACTTCTGCGGCCGGGTCCAACTAGAGGCGCCGGGCTGCTAACGCGTCTAGTACCTCATCCGACACGTCGAGATCCCCCCGGCCCACGCCGATGGCAAGATCCGGCTTGTAGGTGCCGTGGTAGTCAGAGCCGCCGGACGCCACGAGGTCGAGCGCGCCGGCCAGCTTGGTCAGGTGGTCACGCTGGGCCAGCGTGTAGCGGCCGTACTCGCACTCCATCCCGGCCAGGCCGAGGTCCCGCAGCTCGGCTACCGCCGCTTCGAGCGCGGCGGGATCGAGGTCGAGGGAGAGGGGATGTGCCAGTACCGCTACCCCGCCGGAGTCCCGGGCCAGACGTAGGGCTGCTGCCGGTTCGAGCCTTTCCTTCTCGACGTACCCCGGCCGCCCCTTCGCCAGCCACCGGTCGAAGGCGTCCTGCACCGAGCCGGCCCGCCCTTCGCGCACCAGCAGGGCGGCCGCGTGCGGACGACCGGCGCCCGAGCCTCCGGCCTCGGTGAGCAGGTCGTCGTAGGAGAGCCCCAGGCGCTGGCACATGGCCCGGTTGCGAACGTCGCGGACCGCCTGGAGGTGAGCGAGCTCGTCTTGGAGCGGTCCCGGCTCCGGCTCCAGGAAGTAAACGAGGACGTGCATCGTGCCCGCTTCCGTCGCGCACGACAACTCGCACCCGGGCACGAGCTCGATGCCGTGCAGCTGGGCCGACGCCCGCGCCGCGGCGATGCCGTCCAAGCGATCGTGGTCCGTGAGCGCCACCGCCCGACATCCCGCGGCGGCGGCCAGCACCGGGATTTGCTCCGGCGGATCCGAGCCGTCCGACACGTCTGAGTGGGTGTGAAGGTCGATCACCGGCGGCCGGTGCGGGGTGGGACCACTCCAGGACGGTAGCCTTGAGCCGTGACGGGATTCGCCGGCGCCGCCGAGGACGACGACGACGACTGGGGCGACAAGCCGACGGAGGCCTGCGGCGTGTTCGGGGTCTACGCCCCCGGGCAACCAGTGGCTCACCTCACCTACGACGGCCTCTATGCCCTGCAGCACCGGGGCCAGGAGTCGGCGGGGATGGCCGTCTCCGACGGCGACTTCATCACGGTCGACAAGGACATGGGTCTCGTCACCAACGTGTTCAACGACTACAAGCTCGCGGCACTGCCCGGCTACCTGGCGATCGGCCACACCCGCTACTCGACGACCGGATCGAGCACCTACCGGGCGGCCCAGCCGGTCCACCGTTCGGCAGGGCGATCCGACAGCCCCTCCACCTTCGCCCTGGCCCACAACGGGAACCTGACCAACACCGAAGCCCTGGCCGCCGACGCGATGATGCTGCCGGGGATGATCGCCAGCGACAGTGAGCTCATCGCCGAGCTGGTGGTGCAGGCTTTTCCTGCTCATGCCCGTAACGACGAGCGGGAGCTGGAGATGACGCTCGAGGCGGTGGCCCCCCGCCTCCATGGAGCGTTCTCTCTCGTGGTCATGGACGAGGCCCACCTGATCGGGCTGCGTGATCCCAACGGCTTTCGCCCGCTGTGCCTCGGCCGGCTCGAGTCGGGGTGGGTGCTCGCCTCGGAGACGCCGGCGCTCGACGTGGTGGGCGCGCACTTCGTCCGTGAGGTCGAGCCCGGGGAGATGGTCGTCATCGACGCCAGCGGCGTGCGCAGCCACCACCCGTTTCCCTCCGAACGGCTGGACCCGCGGCTCTGCCTCTTCGAGTTCGTCTACTTCGCCCGACCTGACAGCCTGCTGTACGGGCGAGAGGTGCACGGGGCCCGCCAGCGCATGGGTGAGCATCTGGCCGACCAGGCGCCCGTGGACGCGGACCTGGTGATGGGCGTGCCCGAGACCGCACTGCCGGCGGCCGAGGGTTACGCCCGTCGCAGCGGCATCCCCTACGGACAGGGCCTCATCAAGAACCGCTACATCGGGCGCACGTTCATCTCGCCCCACCAGTCCCAGCGCGACCGCGGCGTGCGCCGGAAGCTCAACCCGCTGAAGGAGAACATCGCCGGCAAGCGGGTGGTGGTGGTCGACGACTCGATCGTGCGGGGCACGACGTCACGGGCCATCGTGCGCATGTTGCGCGAAGCAGGCGCGGCGGAGGTGCATTTCCGGGTGATGAGCCCCCCGTACCGGTGGCCCTGCTTCTACGGCATGGACACCGGTACCCGGGCCGAGCTGCTGGCCGCCAACATGACGGTCGGAGAGATCCAGGACTACCTCGGCGTCGACACCCTCGCGTACCTCACCATCGACAACCTGCAGGCCGCCGTAGGAGCCCCAGGCGCCGGCTTCTGCTCGGCGTGCCTCACCGGCGAGTACCCCGTCGAGGTGCCGGTGACGCTGCACAAGGGCGTGCTCGAGGGCAACGACATGCCGGCTCCTGACCTTGTCTGAGCGTTCCGAGACGGCCGGCGAGCCGGTCGCCGATCCGGCCGCCTCCGACCTGCCCGAGGACCAGGCCGGCGTTGTGTCCTCGACCCCGGCCACCTCGGGCCGGCCGGCGCTCACCTACGAGGCGGCGGGGGTCAGCATCACCGCCGGGGAGGATGCCGTCAGTCGGATCAAGGACCACGTCCGGTCGACCTACCGGCCCGAGGTCATCGGTGACATCGGCGGGTTCGGCGGCCTGTTCGAGTTCCCCAAGGACCGCTACCGCAACCCGGTCTTGGTGGCGTCCACCGACGGCGTGGGGACCAAGGCCCTCGTCGCCAGGGCCGCCGGACGCTTCACCACCATCGGCATCGACCTGGTCGCCATGTGCGTGGACGACCTCGTCTGCCAGGGAGCCGAGCCACTGTTCTTCCTGGATTACATCGCGGTGGGCAAGCTCGACCCCGACCACATCGACGCCCTCGTGAGCGGCGTGGCCGACGGCTGCCGGCAGGCCGGGTGCGCGTTGATCGGCGGCGAGATGGCTGAGCACCCGGGGGCCATGGAACCGGGGGAGTTCGACCTCGTCGGGACGGCGGTTGGGGTGGTGGAGCGGGACCGCATCGTCAACGGTGAGCAGGTGCAGCCGGGTGACGTGTTGATCGGGCTTCCCTCGCCCGGGTTGCGCTCGAACGGCTACTCGCTGGCCCGGAAGGTGTTGTTCGAGGTCGCCGGCCTGTCGCTCGACGACCCGGCCTTCCCGGGGAGCCGGCGCACCCTTGCCGAGGAGCTCTTGGAGCCTTCGGTGATATACGCCCCCGCTGTCACCGCGCTGCTGCGGAGCGTCGAGGTGCGGGCCGTCGCCCACATCACCGGAGGAGGGATCGTCGGGAACCTGGCCCGGGTGCTACGCCGGGACACCGATGCCGTGGTCGAGCGGGCGACCTGGGAACCGCCGCCGATCTTCGCCGAGATCCAGCGCCTGGGCGGGATCGACGACGTGGAGATGGCGAGGGTCTTCAACCTCGGCCTCGGCATGATCGTCGTGGTCCCCAGGTCGGACGTGTTCAAGGCCCTCGACGTCCTACGGGCCCGCGACCACCGGGGAGCGACCGAGGTGGGCCACGTGGTGGAAGGTCGGGGCGCCGTCGTCCTCCAGGGCTAACCGTCAGCCGCAGCTTCCAGGTCGCTCTTGGTGAACAGAGCGTGTACCTGCAGGCCCAGCGCCGCCAGCTGCTCGCGGCCGCCGGCTTGGCGGTCGATGACGCAGACCACCGCTTCGACCAGCGCCCCCGCATCCCGCAGCGCGTTGGCCGCGTGGATGACGGCGCCGCCCGAGGTGATGACGTCCTCGACCAGGCAGATGCGCAAGCCGTGGACGTCGCCGCCTTCGGCCAACTGGCGGGTGCCGTAGGTCTTGGCCTGCTTGCGGACCAAGCGCAGCGGGTGCCCGGTGACTTGTGAGACCACGGTGGCCAGCGGGACGCCACCCAGCTCCAGCCCGGCGAGCACCTCGGTTTCCGCGGGCACCAGTAGGGCCAGTGCGTCGGCAAGCTCCCGGAGTAGCCGCGGGTCGGCCTCGAAGCGGTACTTGTCGAAGTACTCACTCGACACGCCGCCTGAGCGAAGGGTGAACTCGCCGCTCAGATGAGCAGCCGCATAGATCCGGGCGGCCAGGTCGTTCATGGTCAGAAGCTAAGCGACCTTCGTCCCGTCCGGGCTGACCCTCAGAAGGCGAGGAGGTGCCGTCCGGCCTCTGCGATGTCATCCACCTGGGGCAGGATCGCCTGTTCGAGCACGGGCGAGTAGCCCACATGGCAGTCCTGGGCCCCCAGCCGTCCCACCGGCGCGTCCAGATCGCAGAAGCACTCCTCTGCGATCCAAGCCGCCACCTCGGCCCCGAAGCCGCAGGTGCGGGTGTCCTCGTGGACGACGAGCACACGCCCCGTGCGGGCAACGCTGTCGGCCACCGTCGCTTTGTCCCAGGGCAGCAGGCACCGCAGGTCGATGATCTCCACCGACGCACCGGTCTCGGCGGCCAGTGCGATTGCGGCTTGGCGGGCCAAGTGGACCGTGTAGCCGTAGCTGACGATGCTGAGGTCGTCACCCCGCTGGACGTAGTCGGCCGAACCGAGCGGTATGAGGAAGTCCTCCGGAGGGAAAGGGTCGCGGGCGAAGGGCTGGCGGTACAGGCGCTTGTGCTCGAGGAACAGCACCGGGTCGTCACAGCGGAAGGCGGTTCTCAAGAGCCCCGCCACGTCGCGAGCCCTACTCGGGTACATGACGATGAGGCCGGGGATGTGGGTGAAGATCGACTCACCGCACTGGCTGTGCCAGATGGCGCCTCCCGTGAGGTACCCGCCGATCGGCACCCGCAACACCATCGGACACGAGAACGTCCCGTTCGAGCGCCAGCGGATGGTTGCCGCCTCGCTCTTGATCTGGGTCATGGCCGGCCAGATGTAGTCGAAGAACTGCACCTCGGGCGCCGGGTGCAGACCCCGCACCGCCTGGCCCACGGCCCGTCCCACGATGTTCGCCTCGGCCAGCGGCGTGTTGAAGCACCGGGCGATGCCGAAACGCTTCTGCAGGCCGTGGGTGGTGCCGAAGACGCCGCCTTTGCCCTCCACCTCCTCGAGCACGTCCTCGGGCGCGTCGGCCACGTCCTCACCGAACACCCGGATGCGTTCGTCGGCGGCCATCTGCTCGTGCAGCGTCCGCCGGACGGCCTCTCCGAAGGCCACCGGCTCGGGGTCCGGAGGTTCGCTGTGGCTGCGCCCGTCACCGGGGATGTCGGGGACTACGAAGACGTGGTCCAGAACCGAAGCGGGGTCGGCAGGAGCGGCAGCCAGAGCCTCGCGGGCTGCCTGGTTCACGGCCTCCTTGGCCTCGGCGCGGATGGCCTCGACCTGCTCCGGCCGCAGCACTCCCCCCTCGACCAGCTCGTGGGCCAGGAGCGTGATGGGATCGTGAGCCGCTTCGTCCCGGAGCTCCTCCGCCGGGCGGTACTTGCTCTGGGTGTCCGCGGCAGAGTGCGAATAGGGCCGGGTCACCGTCGCGTGGATGAGCCCGGGCCCCTCGCCGGCGCGGACCCGGGAGATGGCTCGGGAGCCCTCGGCTCGGGTCGTGAAGTAGTCGCGGCCGTCGAACTTGGCGATGGCCAAGCCCCGAAAGCCCCTGACCATCTCCGAGATCGGCGCCGGCGACTGGTCCTCAGCCCTCACCGAGATGGCGTAGCCGTTGTCGGCGATCAGGTACAGGACCGGGAGGTGCAGCCGGCACGCGGTGTTGAGCGACTCCCAGAACTCGCCCTCGCTCGTGGCTCCTTCGCCCAGCGAGACGTAGGTGATCTCGTCGCCGTGGGCATGGACGCCGCCTCCCAGGCTGCGCCCGACGATGTAGCGGCTGGCCTCGGCGCATCCCACCGCCGGGATGCACTGGCTGCCGGTGGGGCTCGACTGGGTGACGATGTTGAGTTGCTTGGCTCCCCAGTGGCACGGCATCTGGCGGCCGCCGGAGGCCGGATCCTCGGCCGATCCGACGGCCTGGAGGAGGATCTCGGTCGGAGTCACCCCGAGCCCCAACATCAGCGCCCGGTCGCGGTAGTAGGGGAAGAACCAGTCATAGCCGGGCCGCAGGTGCCGGGCCAGGGCCAACAGGAGCGCCTCGTGGCCGGCGCCGGAGATCTGGAAGAAGACCCGGCTCTGCTTCTGCAGGCTGATCTCCCGGTCGTCCAGCGCTCGTGAGATGCACGCCAGCCGGAAGTCCTGGATCAGCTCGCCGCTGGGGATGCCCCGGTAGGTGCCCGGAGGCGCCACGGTTGCGCTCATGTGGGGCCTAGGGGCGTGCGGATGAGCTGGACAGCGCTCAGCTGCTCGATCCGCCGCTCGGCCAGCCGGTCGGCGGCCACAACGGTCGGGATGCCCTCGGCGGCCGCCGCTTGGAGCACGAGCGTGGTCGTGGCGAAGATCCCCCGGATGCGGCCGTAGGCGCGCTGGCGGTTGTACCCCTTCAGCTCCTCGGCGATGTTGATGATCCCGCCCGCGTTGACGACGTAGTCGGGGGCGTAGAGAACCTCCGCCTGGTCCAGCAGTTCGGGGCACGACGGGTCGTCCAGCTGGTTGTTGGCCGCACCCACCACTGCGGCACACCGCAGCTCGGGGATCGTCCGGGGGTTGAGCGCCCTGCCCATCGCGCACGGGGAATAGATGTCACACGCGACGGCATGGGCCTTCTCAGGGGCCACCACGGCGGCCGCGAAGTCGCCGGCTGCCCTCTGCACGGCCGACTCCGAGATGTCGCTCACAGTTATGTCTGCCCGCTCCTCCACGAGGTGGCGCACGAGAGCCTGGCCGACCTTGCCAACGCCGCTCACCACGACGTGCCGCCCGCCGAGGTCGCTACTGCCCCACAGATGCACGGCTACGGCTTTCATCGCATGCAGGACGCCGTAGGCGGTGGCTGCGGAAGGGTCTCCCGAGCCACCCAATGACGGGCTCACGCCCGTCACATGCCTCGTTTCCCGCTTGATGATGTCCATGTCGGGCTGGGTGGTACCGACATCTTCGGCCGTGATGTAACGACCACCGAGGGAGTCCACGAACCGGGCGTAGGCCCGCAGAAGGGCCTCCGTCTTCTGCCGCTGCGGGTCGCCCAGGATGACGGCCTTGCCACCTCCGAGGTCGAGCCCCGCCGCGGCCGCCTTGTAGGTCATGCCCTTGGCCAGGCGCAGGACGTCTTCGAGTGCCTCGTCCTCGGAGGTGTACGGGAAGAAGCGGGTGCCGCCCAGAGAGGGCCCCAGGCGGGTGGAGTGGATGGCGATGATGGCGCGGAGGCCCGTCCCCCGGTCGTGGCAGAACACCACTTGTTCGTATGCGTCTTCGTTGACGCGGTCGAAGACCTGCACTCCGCCGTCGAGCGTACACGGGGGCCTGTGAGCCCGGGGCAGTGCCGCCAGCAAAAGGACTAGTCATTCCGGGCGGAACAAATGACCCGGGAGTGCTATCGACCGCAAAGGCTTCTGGCCGTACGTTCCGGTAGTAACCGGACACACCGAAGGGACCCCCCACACAATGGCCGAGCAGCCCAACCACGACGCACTCCTCACGCCGGCCGAGGTCGCCGCACTCTTTCGCGTGAACCCCAAGACGGTCACCCGCTGGGCCCGTGCAGGGAAGATCACAGCAATCCGCACCCTCGGGGGACACCGCCGCTTCCGGGCGTCGGAGATCCGCCGGTGCCTGGAGATGATGGAGCGCGAAGGCGCGTGAAGCCCTGAACACCTGAACCACCTCTAGTTCCCCCCTGCTTCTGTCCGATTGCGAGGGTCCCCCTCCCTGGCGATCGGACAGAAGCGCGTCCGGGCTCAGTCCGCGCCGAGGTGGCCGAATGCGATCAGGAGTCGAGCGAGGCGAGGTAGCGGCGCCAGCCGCCGAATGACGTGATGTCGGCGGCTGCCGCCAAGGCGTGTGGTTCGCAGACGAAGCCCGCCACCCACGTGCCGTCATCGAGCTCGAGCTTCCCGATGCCAAGGGGCGCCGGAACCGACGCCACGAACGAACCGAAGCCGGCGGCCGGCAGCGACCACACCTCGACCTCGATCGCCGCGCCGCCCCCATCGGCGACACGCTCGAGACCGGGCTTCGGTGGGATCGTGTCGAGGGCGTGCAGCCGGTAGTGCGAGGCGGTGCTGGTGCGCTGGCGGAGCACGGCACCCCGATCCCTCAGCTGGTGGTTCAACGGCTGACCGGTGAGGTGGGCACCCACTACGGCCAGGTCCACCTCGGAGTCCCTCGCGCCGGTCGCCCTCGGCCCCGGCGGCTCGCCGCAGATCACTGACGCCACATCGAGGACCAGGTGATCTGCGCCGCCGGGAGCGAGAACGCTCACACCGGACGGCACCCCGTCGTGACGGCCGGCGTCGGGAATGGCGACGGCGGCGAGCCCGAGCAGGTTGGCGAAGGTCGTGAAGCGACCGAGGGCGGCGTTGGTCCCGACGGGGTCGGCGGCCACCGCTTCTGTCGTCGGGACGTCGGGCACCGTCGGGGTGACCAGGACGTCGAAGGCGGCCAGCAGGCGGCCGCACCGGATGGCCAGTTCCTCGAGCCGGTAACGGTCGGCGAAGGCGTCGACGGCGGTGAGGCGGCGGGCGCCGAGCACGATCGACGCCACCACCTCGTTCACCTGATCGGGATGATCCTCGAGGAAGTGCCCGAAGCTGAGGTACCGCTCGGCGACCCACGACCCGCCGTACAACAGGTCGCCGACGGCGAAGAAATCGCCGAGGTTCACCACGACCACGTCGGCCTGCAGGCGGGCGACCGTCGCCTCGAACGCCTCTCGCGCTGCCGGGTGAACCGACGACAGCGACTCATCGTCGGGCACTGCCACCCGCAGGCGCGACTTCGCCAGGTCGAAGGGTGAAAGCGGCACCTGGGGTGCCAGCACCGCAAGTACCTCCCTGGCTTCGGCCACGGTACGGGTGAAGACCGAGGGGCAGTCGATCGAACGGCAGGCGGGGACGATCCCGTCGATGGGCAGCAGGCCCGGTGTCGGCTTGTACCCGATGATCCCGTTGCAGGCGGCCGGGACGCGGCCTGATCCGGCGGTATCCGTCCCGAGGGCGAAGTCGGCCAATCCGGCCGCCACCGCGATCGCCGATCCCGAGGACGACCCGCCACTCACGAGCGACGGGTCGACCACGCTGCGCCCGATGCCGTATGGCGAGCGGGAACCGGTGAGCCCGGTGGCGAACTGGTCGAGGTTCGTCTTTCCCACCACCACGGCGCCCGCCTCGATCAGCCGCTGCACGATCGGCGCCGAAGTGGCCGGCCGGTAGGCGAATGCGGGGCACCCCGCGGTGGTGGGCAGGCCGGCGACGTCGATGTTGTCCTTGACCGCCATGGTGCGCCCGGCCAGCGGCAGCGACGGGTCGACGGCGGCCCCGGCGGCGGCGACGTCCTCAGGCTCGCACCGGGTGATCCACACGCCGTCGTCGCCGCTCACGCGGTTACTTCTCCCTGGTCCTGCCACCGCCCGCGCTCGCAATTGAATGCTTCCTGCTGCCGGTGCCGGAACACCTCTATGGATGTTGCCTCGGCGGCGAGGAACCGTTGGTGCTCGCCCAGCGAGAACGTAGTGGGCTCGACGCGCAGCTCGTGTGTACCCGCCCGCACGGCGTAGCGAAGGTCGGCCAGCTCGTCGCCGGAGACGGGGTAGAACCGCAGCTGGTCGAACTGGCGCAACAGCCATGGCACTCCCGGCTCGAAGTTGGGGCCCTCTGCCGTCGCACTCCAGACGGGAACCGTTCGCCCGACGAACTGGTAGCCGCCGGGGCCCTCCATCCCGTAGACGCAGAGGTACGCGCCACCGATCCCCACGGCGTTCTCGGGCGTCCAGGTCCGGGCCGGGTTGTACTTGGTGGTGACCAGCCGGTGGCGGGGGTCGAGCGGCGTGGCCACTGGTGCTCCCAGGTAGACATCACCGAGCCCGAGGACGAGGTAGCTGGCCCCGAAGACGGTCCGGTAGACGTCGTCGACCGAGTCGAGGCCGTTGATACGGCGGATGAACTCGATGTTCCACGGGCACCAGGGCGCGTCGTCGCGCACGGTCGCCATGTACCGGGCGATGGCCTCCCGGGTGGAGGGATCGTCCCAGGACAGCGGCAGGTGGACGATCCGCCCGGGGATCTCCAACTCGTCGGTGCCGCCGAGTTGGTCCTCCGCCGTTGCCAGCACGCCGGCAAGGGCCTCGACCGAGCTGACACGGCTGTCGAGTTGGACGAGTAGAGACCGGATCCCAGGAGTGGCGTCGACCACCCCGGGCTGGGGGTGGCCGTCCAACCACCGCTCCAAGGCGTGCACCCGGCACCGGAGCGCGAGGTCGAGGACCATGGGGCCGTACTCGACCAGCAGGTGTCGGTCACCGGAGCGGCGGTACGTGACCGACGGGCGTGGGTTGTCGGCACGCTCGTCGAGCCGGAGCAGGATGCCGCCGGCGGGGTCGCGCTGCGGCCGCATCCAGGAGTGACGGCGGTACCGCGCCCCCGACATCGTCCGCACCAGCGACTCCTGGCGCCGCTCGAGTTCGCGCGCCGACGCAGGGTCGATGGCAACGAGGCGCACCGTGTCGCCCGGCGCCAGTTGTCCGAGCTTCCAGAGGTCGGCACGGACCACGGTGGCCGGGCACACGAACCCCCCCAGACTGGGCCCGTCCGGCCCGAGCAGGATCGGCATGTCGCCGGTGAAGTCGACGGTGCCTACGGCGTAGCCGTTGTCGTGGATGTTCGAAGGGTGGAGCCCGGCGTCGCCGCCGTCGCTCCGAGCGAACCGGGGCTTCGGCCCAATGAGCCGGACCCCGGTGCGGTTCGAGTTGTGGTGGACCGTCCAAGTGGAGGCGTACAGCAGGTCGATGTCCTCGACTGTGAAGAAGTCGGGCGCCGCGTGGGGCCCCTCCAGCACGGCCAGCGTCCATGCCCGGCTCAGCTGCGGTATGTCGCCGGCCGAGGGACCGCCGGCATGGACGCCGACGCCATTGCCGGGCTGGCGCGAACCCAGCAGCAGGCGGTCGCCGGCGACCAGGGAGCGGCCCTGGTGGCCCCCGAAGCCCCCGAGGGTGAAGGTCGATGCACTCCCGAGGTACACGGGGACGTCGAGGCCTCCCTCGATGGCGATGTAGGAACGCAGCCCAGGCCCACGCAGGCCCCGCAGGGTGAGGACGGTGCCGGCCCGGGCCAGCGCCGGCACCCACGGCGCAATCGGCTCCCCGTCGAGGCTCGCGCCCATGTCGGCGCCGGTCACGCACACGAGGCGGTCGTCGCTGAAGCGCAGCACGGGTCCTGATGCCGTGCACTCCAGCGCCGGTGCACCCTCAGGGTTGGCCACCGCCCGGTTGGCGAGGCGGAACGACAACGGATCCATGGGCCCGCTGGGCGGGACGCCCACCGGCCAGTACCCGATCCGGCCCGGCACGTCCTGGACCGTCGTCTCGGTGCCCGGCGCCAGCACCTCGACCACGCCGTTGTCCTCGGCCGGGAGTGGGGGTGGGGCGAGAAAAGTGGCGGTCACGAACCGACGACGAGCCGCACCGGCGTCGGGTCGAAGCCGTTGCACGGGTTGTTCACCTGCGGGCAGTTCGAAATGGCGACCAGGGTGTCGACCTCGGCCCGCAGTTCCACGAACAGCCCCGGTGCCGAGATCCCATCGACGATCCCCAACGTGCCGTCCGGCTCGACGGGCACGTTCATGAACCAGTTGACGTTAGAGACGATGTCACGCTTGCCCAGCCCCCAGGGGGCCAGGGCGGCGAGGAAGTTGTCGACGCAGGCGTGCTGCTGGCTGGTGTGGTGGCCATAGCGCAGCGTGTTCGACTCCGGGCTGCAGGCCCCGCCGATGGTGTCGTGGTACTCGCAGGTGGAGGCGACGACGCTCAGCAGCGGCCGGCCCTCGTTCGTCCGCAGCACGCTCCCGGTGCGCAGGAAGAGCGCCCGCTGCGCGGCCACGGTGGCCTGGGCGTCGTAGCGCTCCTGGGGATCGCCGGCGACATAGGCGAGGAAGTCGACGGCCTGGTTGCCGGCCAGGTCGATGATCCGCAGTGTCTGTCCCGCCCCCAGGACGTGCGACCACGGCGATCGTGGCGCCAGCACCTCGTCGAGGAGGGCGGTCATCGTTGCGCCGGGACGAGGGGATGGCCGAGGAGGAATCCCTCGGTGTTCTGGAAGGCGCGCAACCCCTCAGGGCTGGCGGTGCGCCAGACATCCTCCGGCTGTGCCGGCTCCCCGCGCCAGGCCGTCACCCGCAGCGGCGTGCAAGGCGGCTCACCGCGATCGTCCAGCACGTGGGGGGAGTTGGCCAGCACTACGAGCGCCGGCAGCTCGAGGCGAAGCTCCACGAACGCCGCCGCGCCCGCTCCGCCGGTGAAGACGAGCCGATCACCGTCGTCCACCCGAGCACCCTTCAACAGGTTGACGCAAGGATGGACGTCACGCCGCTCCAGACCGAAGCGTGCGACGCCGAGCTGCAGAAGGGCGCGGGCAGGGGGGCGGGTGTCGCCGACCGTGCGGGAGCGGTCATGAGCCGCCCCGCACAACAGGTCGTGGTGCCCGCTGGCGTCGTCGACCACTGTGGCCAGGACGCGGCCCATGTCGGAAAGAAGGAGCGCCCCCGTGCCGAGATAGGCCTGCCACTGAACCTTTGCCGTGTCGGCCACGTTGAGGCGCTCGTGAGTGGCCAGGGCGTTGAAGAGCAACAGCTGGGCGCAAGCCTCGCCGTCGAGGTCGGTGAGGCGCAGGCGGGTGCCGCGGTCCAGCGCCTTGGCTGCGTACCGCCATCCGTCGACGGTCTCGTCCCACACGACGTCGGCCGGCGCGACCCCGTCGGGAAGGTCGGTCGCGGCCGAGGCGGGAACGGTGGGCATCGAGCGCACCACCAGACCGGCCTGGGCCCTTGCATGCTCACGGGCTCCGGCCGTACTGGCCGTCGTCACCACCGTCACGACGCAACCTCCTCGGCAAGGGCGGGAGTGGTGAGAAGGTCTTCGATCTCATCGCGCAGGTCCAAGAACCGAGGATCCCGGCGAACCAGAGGGCCCCGGTCGCGGCCGAATGGCAGGTCGATGGCAGAACGTACGCGGCCCGGCCGCGCCGCCAGCACGTACACCCGCTGGCTCAGGTAGACGGCTTCCTCCACGTCGTGGGTGACCAGCAGGATGGTGGTCGCCGTCCGGTGCCAGACGCTCAGGAGGAACTCCTGCATGGCCCGCTTCGTCTGCGCGTCGAGGGCCCCGAAGGGCTCGTCGAGCAGCAGGACGTCGGGGCCCGGGGCGAGGGCGCGGGCGATTGCTACACGCTGGCGCATCCCACCCGACAGCTCCCTGGGCAGGAGGCTGGCGAAGCTCGACAGCCCGGTCACGCCGAGCAGTTCGGCGACCCGGTCATCGCGCTCCGCTCGCGGCCAACCGGCGCACTCGAGGCCGAAGGCGACGTTCTCCCGAACGGTCTTCCACGGATACAGCGAGTAGCTCTGAAAGACCATCCCCCGGTCCGGGCCAGGGCCGACGATGCGGGCGCCGTCGATCTCCACGGTCCCGCTGGTCGCCGTCTCGAGACCGCCGGCGATGGCCAGAAGGGTTGACTTCCCGCACCCGGAGACGCCGACGATGCTCACGAGGGACCCGTTGGGGACGTCGAGGTCGATCCCGTCCAGGGCCGTCACCGTGCCGCGGCGGCCGATCCGGTAGGTCTTGACGAGGTTGCGAACGACCAGTCCGGTGGTGTTCATGGCCTCGACCACGGCGAGGTCCGGTTGCGCATCCACCGGAGGAACAGGTCGCTGGCGGCGCCGATGAGCCCGAACACGAGGAGCAGCGCGAACATGCGGTCGATGCGCCGGAAGCGCTGGGCGCGGATGATGCGGAAGGCGAGACCGTCGTTCGCGGCCAGCAGCTCGGCCACGACCAGCATCAGCCACGCGGCGGCCAGGTTGATGCGGGCGACGTCGAGCATCCCCGGCCACGAGTGGGGCAGCACGACCCGGCGCAGCACCGTCCATCGGCCGGCGCCGAGTGTGTAGGCGGCGTTGATCAACGGGCCGGGGACGGAGCGCACCACGTCACCGACCATCAACGCGTTGTAGAAGACGGTGCCGAGCAGGATGAGCGCCACCTTGGGGGCTTCGTCGATGCCCAGCCAGATGAGCAGCAGCGGCGTCAGGGCAGTTGCCGGGATGTACCGGAGGAAGCCGAGCTGCGGTTCCACGAACGCCTCGACGCTGCGGAAGCTGCCCACGGCCACGCCGATCGCCGCACCGATGGCGAAGCTGGCCGCGTAGCCGATGGCGATCCGCTGGCTGCTGGCGGAAAGGTCAGCGGACAGGTCGCCCGATCGCCACAACTCCTGCAGGGCGGCGACGGTGGCGCCGATGGTAGGCACCGCGAACCCCTCGGATGCCCACACCGTCGCCATCAGCTGCCACAACCCCAGCAGCGAGATGACGCCGGCGCCGGCGAGCGCCAGCCGCAGGGCGGGAGAGATCTCTCCCCGCAGCCGCAGCAGGGCCGATTGCCGCTGTCCCCGAACCGGGGCTCGCCTTCCCACCTCTCCCACCTCTCCCACCTCCGGCAGCGGCGGGGCCATGGCCGCTCGACCGGCGGCAACCGTGCGGACGGGGGCCATCACTCGCCGTTCCGCCTGAGCCAGTCCCTGGTGAAGCGAGCTTCGAACAACCCGTCGAGCGGGGCCTCCTTCTGCGTGAAGCCGGACTTCACGAGGAACGGGTTGATGAGTCGGGCGGTGTGGAGCAGAGAGGAGCTGTCCGACCCGTCGGCGAAGGCGTCGAGCGCCTGCTGTGCCGTGAACAGGGTGGTGCCGTCGGCTAATTGCTCGTACTCCTCGACCGTCGTCTCCGCCAGCTTGGCCATGATCTCGGTCGACTCCTCCGGGTGCTGTTCGAGGTACTGCAAGGTGCGGTACCAGGCGTCGACGAGCTTCTGGACCGTGGCCGGCTCCTTCTCGACGAGGTCCTTCGACACCACGATGTGGTCGGGAATGGTGCCGGGGAAGTCGGCTGAGCTGAACAGCTCGTGGGAGCCGGGGCGCTTGAGGGCGGTGAGCCAGAACGGAGCGAACACGCCGACGCAGTCGAACTCCCCGGCGGCGAAGCTGGCAGCGGCCGCGTCGGTCGGGACACCGCGGAAGTCGATGTCGTCCTCCGTCAGGCCCGCCTTCTGCAGGCCCTGAACGAGGAGGAAGTGGTCGACCACCCCGGCCTCGGCGGCAACGGTCTTGCCCTTCAGGTCCGCCGTCGTGCGGACCGACTGGTCACAGATGATCTTGTCGTTGCCAGTGGAGTTGTCGTTCACGACGACGATCACCTGCTCCGAACCGCCGGCCACGCTCGCCATGGTGTCGTTGAGCGTCTGGGTGACGGCGTCGAGTTGCCCGGCGGCCATCGCCTCGATGGACGCCAGGTAGTCGGCGAAGTACTTGAGCTCGACGTCGAGCCCGACCTCGTCGAAGATGCCTTTCTGCTCGGCCACGGCGAGCGGGAACCAGCCGGGCCAGGCCGAGTAGCCCAGTGTGAGCTTGCCTCCCGACGATGCCGCTTCCGACGAGGAGGAACGGCCTCCCGACCCGCATGCGCTCGCCAGAACTGCAAGGGCCACGGAGACGGCGGCGAGACAGGTTCGGCGACGGACCATGCGGCAAGACCTCCGGGCTGGGGCGCTACCGCACCGTACGAAGCTCGTGTGCACATCGAATGTCCGTCGAAATAAGGCCTTGTTGCTGCGGCCTTACGGCTTCCTGACTCCCTAGGCAGGCGCGAACGTGGCGGCGGCGGCCCGAACATCCGGGAGCGTCCCGGGATCGCGCAGCAGCCCGCGCAGCGAGAAGTCGGCCACGAAGGTGGCGATCTCGGCGGGGCTGTAGTCACCGCCGGACTCACTGCTCCGTCCCGCCAGCCGGATTCCCTCCACCGGCCGGTACCAGTTCTGGACCGCTTCGTCGTTGGCGAGGAGGGTGAGCGCAGCCAAGCGGGGGTCCACGTCGAGCAGGTCGCCGCTGCGGGTACCTTCGGCGACGAGGTGCTCCACCGCGTCGTTCAGACGCTGCCGTTCCTGCCAATACCGGGCGAAGGTGACCTCGTCCTCGCCGGCCAGACGGTGGATCTCGTTGATGTCGAACGGGAAGGCGCACAGCGTCTCGGCATCGAACTGCACGAAGCGCCAGAGCCGCACCGACGGCGATCCCCCTTGCAGGGCCGCCCGCTCGGCGAACTCGAGGGGCAACCGGTTCACGTCGGTCACGATCACCTCGAGGATCTGCTGCTTCGAGCGGAACCAGTAGTAGAGCGAGCTGGCGCCCAGCCCGGCTGCCTCGGCGATCTCGGCCATCGTCGTTGCCGCGATCCCCCGGCGGGCGAAGAGCCGGCTGGCGGCGGCGACGATCTGGGCGCGCGGGTCCTGCGTCGTCGGGGTGGGGTTCTTGCGAGGTCGCCCCGCGGCCATGGGCGGACCGTACCTGGTCCGCAGGTGCAGGGTCGTCGCCTGGTTCAGTCGACGGTCTCGTGCGGTTCGCGCTGCACGAGGCTCAACATGTGCGGGCGGGAAATCGCAAGTCGCCGGCTATGTGATGGTGGTCGGGACCGGCATCGATCCGGTGACCTTCCGCTTTTCAGGCGGACGCTCTACCAACTGAGCTACCCGACCGGGGGCGGTCCTGACGAGATTTGAACTCGCGACCTCCGGCTTGACAGGCCGGCGTGCACTCCAAACTGCACCACAGGACCAGGACTTCTTCTCCGCACGCCCCGGCCGGACTCCAACCGGTGCCGCCTTCGAAGGGCGATGAGGATCGTAGCGGACCCTCGCCCCCCGCGCCGTCGACTGGCGCGAGACACGCGAAGCAACCGCCTCCGTCTGCGTCTCAGGCCGCAGCCTTCATCCGTTCGACCAGGCGAACCAGTCTCCGGTGGGCGTCGTCGGGCTCGAGGCGGATCCTGGCGCCGTGCCCGGGCAGCACCCAGGAAAACGAGGTCACTTCGGCCAAGCGGGCCAAAGACCGGGTCTGCTCGGCCCAGGAGTACCAGCAGGCGTCCCGGAAAGCGATCAGGTCCTGGCTTCGGTGGCTCCAGGCAAGGGAGTCACCGCTGAAGAGCCAGGTGTCGTCGACGGCGAAGGCAACAGAGCCGCGGGTGTGGCCGGGGACGGGGATGGCGACGACGCCACTTGCGACGACGGTTGGTTCGTCGCCTTCCAGCAGGTCGGTGGCGCCGGGTGCGGCGCTCCCGTCGGCCTCGTGGATCCAGACCCGGGCCCCGTAGCGCTCTGCCCATGCCGGCGCATCGGCCACGTCGTCTCGATGGGTGAGCAGCACGTGGGCAACACCGCCGAGATCGTCGAGGGGTGATGCCAGGAGCCGGGTGAAGCGCGGGGCGTCGATCATGAGGTTCCCATCCGGCCGCACCACCAGGTAGCTGGTGGCGCCGAAGGATGCCTCGCTCGTGTAGCCGAGGTCGTGCACCGGCCCGTCCACAGCCAGCGGGTACAGGCCGGGAGGGCGGGAGCTTCGGGGGGCGCGGCCGATGGATCGGGTGGGGCAGGCCTCGGCCGCCAGCCAGGCGCGGTGTTCGCCCTCCGCGCCGGACGGCTGCACCCGGACCACCGACTGGTCACCGACAGAAGCGAAGAGCTCAGGAATCAGCTCACGGCACGTGCCACAGTCGATGCAGCGGGTGTCGACGAACCAGGCGCCGTGGGCGTTGCGGGGATCGCGGTGGTCGATGCGGGCCACGTGCCAACGGTACGACGTCCGCCCGGCCCCCGTTTGACTTGCCCACCCCGGCGCTGGTTAGGGTGATCGGAGCAGTGCCCCCCGGCTTCGCCGTGAGAGAGGGCGCTCCCTCCGGCAGAGCGTCAGAGGGTCGGCCGAGTCCGAGCCCAGAACGAGGCCGCCTGATGTCGGCCGCCCGAGAAGGAGAGATCGCCCATGGCTGAATCCGCTCGCACCTTCGCGCGCCCCCGCCCCGCCGGCTCAGCCGCCCGCAGACGTCGACTCTTCGCCTGCATCGTCCTCGGGTTCGTCGTCGGCCTGCCCGGGCTGCTGACGCACGTGGTCCCGGCGGGCGCTTCCGACGCCGGCGGCATCGTGATCACCCGCGGCGCGGCTGGCTTCTACGGCTCGGCCGAGACACAGCCGGTGACAGGTATCGCCTCCTCGCCGAGCGGGCACGGCTACTGGCTCGCCGCGGCCGATGGCGGAGTCTTCGGCTTCGGCGACGCCGGCTTCCACGGCTCGATGGGGGCGTCGCCGCTCGACAGTCCCGTCGTCGACATCGCCGCCACCCGCAGCGGGGGCGGGTACTGGCTGGTGGCCGCCGACGGCGCGATCTTCAGCTTCGGAGACGCCTCGTTTCACGGCTCGACCGCCGACCAGCACCTCAACCAGCGCATCGTGGGAATGGCGGCGACGTCGACCGGCGGCGGGTACTGGCTGGTTGCCGCGGACGGGGGCATCTTCAGCTTCGGCGACGCGGCCTTCCACGGCTCGGCCGGAAGCCTGCGGCTTCGGGAGCCGATCGCGGGGATGGCGGCCACCGAAACCGGCGGCTACTGGATGGTGGCCGAGGATGGCGGCATCTTCAGCTTCGGCGACGCGGCCTTCCACGGTTCGGCCGGGAGCGTCCGGTCACGGGAGCCTGTGGTGGGAATGGCAGCCACCCCGGGTGGAGGCGGGTACTGGCTCGTGGCCGCCGACGGGGGCATCTTCAGCTTCGGCGATGCCACCTTCCACGGCTCGGCGAGTGAGGCCGGTGTAGGCCCCGTGGTCGGAATGGCGAGCACACCGGCAGCTGATGGTTACTGGGTGGCGACGGGTGGAGAGCACGTCGGTGCGTTCGAGGTCACCTGTTACTCGTTGTCCGGAACGACGAAGTCAGGGACGCCTGTGTCCGAGGAAGCGGTTGCAGTCGATCCTCGGGTGATCCCCCTCGGCACCCGCATCTTCATCGAAGATGTGGGCACCCGCGTGGCGGTGGACACAGGCGCCGACATCAAGGGCAGGAGGCTCGACGTCTGGCACCCGTCCTCGGCCTACTGCCAGGAGTTCGGACGCAAGACGCTCACCGTGCACCTCACCACGTGAGCAGCGCCTCAGGAGCGCGGGACCTACTGAGAGTCGTCCTCGTCATCACCAGTGCGGCCGGACTTCCAGTACCCGCGCACCGTCGCGTCGGATCGAGCCAGCCCTCGTTCGTCGAAGAGGTGGCGGCGGATGCGCTGGACTGCCGCAGCTTCGCCGGCCACCCAGACCCGGGTGCCGGGCTCCACGTCGGCAGCGCGGACGGCCACACGTAGCGTCTCGCCAGCAGGGGCACCGGGTGGGAGGTTCCACCAGTGGACCGCCGCCGCCGGATGGTGGGGAAGCGGGAGCGCCGCTTCGGGCTGGGCCGCCTCGATGTGCACGTCCACGTGCGCGTCGTGCGGCAGGACCTCGAGGAGTTGGCTGATGGCGGGAATGGCAGTTTCGTCCCCTGCCAGCAAGAAGGCCGGCGCCCGCTGGTCGACGACGTAGCCGCGACCCGGACCTGAGACAGCGGCCTCGTCGCCAGGCCCGGCCGTCTCGGCCCACACCGAAGCCGGCCCAGCGCCGTGGACGACGACGTCGACGTCGAGCTCGAGGGTCCGCGGGTCGAGGCGGCGTGGGGTAAAGGTGCGGATGGTCGGCCGCCCGCCGTCGGGAAGGAGGAACTCGTTGCCGTTCCACCTCGGAACGACCAGCCCCTGTCCCCGAGGCACGGGGAGCAGCAGCCGCACGCTCGCCGCCGGTTGCTCGACCGCGAGGCCGCCGAGTTCGGGACCGGCCAAGGTGACCCGAACCATGCGCGGGCTCAAAGCTTCGACCCGCTGCACAGCCACACGGCGGAATGGCGGTGGTTCTCGCCGCCTACGTCCCGGTATGGCCCTTGGTCCGCGTGTGCTCATTGGAACCAGCGTCCCACCGTCTCGCACCCCCAACGGGATTCGAACCCGTGCCGCCACCTTGAAAGAGCGATCAGGCCTGTTTCGGGCTCTGCGCCGGCGTGTCGTTCCGTACCCGTGTGTGCAGGTCAGGGATGCTTTCTGGTGCTGCTGCGTCCGGCCCGTGCGGTGCTCTGTCGGCGCGTTTTTGCCCA
>JAHWJU010000019.1 GCA_019348255.1 Actinomycetota bacterium
GTACAGGGCTTTGCAGGCCCTTGCCTAAGCCACTCGGCCACGCCGCCGCAAGAGGGCATCCTAGGGCTCGGCTCTACCTCTCGCGCGATCGGAGCACCGGCAAGCGCTCGCTGCGCCCACGACGCGGCAGCGACCCCGCTGGTCTTGGTCGTTTAGGCTGAACGGGTGGTCGTGGTGGATGAGCCCGTCGGCCCGGCGCAGTGGAGGGTTTCCCGGTGACTCCGGGGCCGGAAGGGCTGCGGCGATGGGAGGTGCAGCGTGGTGACGATTTCCGCTCCATCGCCACCCAGGTCCTGCACGAGGTGTGGCACAGGCCGCCGTCGGAGGCCGAGGTCGAGCTCTTCCAGGGGTGGCTGATCCAGGTCAACCGCGACCGGCTGCAGGACCCGGGCAACCCCGACTTGCTCGTCCACGGCCAGATCCTCCTGGTTCCCCGCACACCGCGCCCGCTGGCTGGACGCTGAACCACGCCGGCCATCACGTGTCCGCCGGGTCCAACTTCCCGGCATCGGTCGATTCTCGAGTGGGCGAGCTGTTTCGAGCGCCACCGGAGGAGTTCGTGGCTCGGCGGGATCAGCTGGCCGGACAGCTTCGCCAGGCGGGTGACAAGGCGGCGGCGGCGGAGATCAGGTCGTTGCGCCGGCCAACCACGGCGGCGTGGGCGGTGAACCAGCTGGCCGCGACTCATCCCGAGCAGCTGTCGGCCCTGGTGGCTCTGGGCGAGCGGCTGCGAAGAGCCCACGAGGCGGTGCTGGAGGAAGGCAATACCGCCGGCGTGCGAGAGGTGACCGCCGAGCGGCGCCGGCTGGTGGCGGAGCTGGCCGACACCGGTGTGCGGATGCTGGGCAAGGGCGGGGAGGCGCAGCGGGAGAAGATCTCCCAGACCCTCGACGCCGCCGTGGCCGACCGCAACCTGGCGGAGCTGGTCTGCGCCGGACGGCTGACCAAGGAGCTGACTGCGCCCACTGGCTTCGGAGACCCCGAGTCGCTGTTGGGAGAGCCAGAGCTGCCGCGACTGCGCGCCGAAGGTCCGGGGCCCGAGGTGGGCGGGGACGACCAGCAGCGGGCTGAGCGACGGCGTCGGGAGCTGGAACAGCGCGAGCGGGAGGCTCGGCTGGAGCGCCTCCGCGCCGAGGTGGCGCGCAAGGAAGGAGAGGCGGCGAGAGCGGTGGAGAAGGTGGAGGTGCTGCGACAGGAGCTGGAGGACACGGCACAGCGGCTGGCACTCGCGCAGCAGCGGGCCACGTCGGCTGCGGAGGAACTGGCCGAGGCCCGGGCCGAGCTCGAGCGCGACGACGCCGCTCGGTAGCCCCCGCGCTTCGGCGCCGGCTCAGGCGTCTCGCAGCTGGCGTAGCACGTAGGGGAGGATGCCGCCATGGCGGTAGTACTCCGCCTCCTTGGGCGTGTCGATCCGCAAACGCACCCGGAACTCCCGATCGTCAGCCCGCACCACGAGCGCCTCGGGCATGGGTGCGTCCTCAGCCAGGTCCTCCAGGCCGACGATGTCGTAGATCTCCCGGCCCGTCAGCCCCAGTGACGCCACCGACGCCCCTTCGTTGAACTGCAGTGGCAGCACTCCCATGCCGATCAGGTTGGAGCGGTGGATGCGCTCGTAGGTCTCGGCCAGTACCGCCCGCACTCCGAGAAGCGAGGTTCCCTTGGCCGCCCAGTCGCGCGACGAGCCCGAGCCGTACTCCTTGCCGGCCAACACGATCAGGGGGACCCCCTCTGCTTCGTACCGCATCGCCGCGTCGTAGATCGTCGCCTCCTCGCCCCCCGGCAGGTGCACGGTGACACCACCCTCGGTCCCGGGCGCGAGCTTGTTGCGGAGCCGGGAGTTGGCGAAGGTCCCCCGTATCATCACCTCATGGTTGCCCCGGCGCGAGCCGTAGGAGTTGAAGTCGGGGGCCTCGACACCGTGATCCATCAGCCAAGCCGCCGACGGGCCGCCCTTGCGGATGGAGCCCGCCGGGGAGATGTGGTCGGTGGTGATGCTGTCGCCCAACAGCGCCAGCACGCGCGCCCCCCGCACGTCCGACAGGGGCCGGGGAGTGGCAGGCAGGTCGTCGAAGTACGGGGGCTTGCGGACATACGTCGACCCGCTCTTCCAGGCGAAGCGCTGGCCGCCGGGCACGTCCAGCCCGTTCCAGTGCTCGTCACCGGCGAACACCTCGGCATAGCTCGATCGGAACATCTCCGAAGCCACGGCCTCCTCGACGACTGCATCGACCTCGGCTGACGCCGGCCAGATGTCGCGCAGGTAGACGGGGCCGTCGCTGCCCTCACCCAGGGGTTCGCTGCGGAGGTCGATGTCCATCGTCCCAGCCAGGGCGTAGGCCACCACCAGCGGGGGCGACGCCAGGTAGTTCATCCGCACGTCGCCGTTGATGCGGCCCTCGAAGTTGCGGTTGCCCGACAGCACCGCGCACACGGCCAGTCCCGCGCTCTCCACGGCCTCGGAGATCTCGGGGAGCAGCGGCCCGGAGTTGCCGATGCAGGTGGTGCAGCCGTAGCCGACGAGGTTGAACCGGAGCTTGTCGAGGTAGGGAGTGAGGCCGGCCCTGTCGTAGTAGTCCGACACCACCTTCGATCCGGGCGCCAGTGAGGTCTTGACCCACGGCTTGACGTCCAGGCCCTTCTCAACCGCGTTGCGGGCCAACAGCCCGGCGCCCAGCATGGCGTAGGGGTTCGACGTGTTGGTGCAGCTGGTTATGGCGGCGATCACGACGTGACCGTGGTCGAGCTCGAAACGGGTGCCGTCTGCCAGCTGAACCGGCACCCGGACCACCGGGCGATCCTGCCCTGCCGGGGGAACCGGTGGCGCGAGGTCCGTCTCGCCGTCGCCGGCCGCGGTCATTCCGTCGGCGGCGGCCACCGGATCACTGGCCGGGAACGTCAGCGCCGCCGCCTCGCCTTCGGAGCTGAGTGCTTCTTCCGGCAGGTTCCCCGACAGCGCCGCCCGGAACATGACCTTGGCCTCGTCGAGAGGCACCCGGTCCTGTGGGCGCTTCGGGCCGGCCAGGCTGGGAACCACCGCCGACAGATCGAGCTCCAAGGTCTCGGAGAAGTGAGGCTCGGGCGAACTCTCGTCCCGCCAGAGCCCCTGCTCCTTGGCGTAGGCCTCCACCAGCCCGATGAGCTCGGCGGGCCGGCCGCTGAAGTCGAGGTAACGCAGCGTCTCGTCGTCTATGGGGAACATCGTCACGGTGGAGCCGTACTCGGGCGACATGTTGCCGATGGTGGCCCGGTTGGCCAGGGCCACGTTGGCGACGCCGGGTCCGTAGAACTCGACGAACTTGCCGACGACACCGTGCTGGCGTAGGCGCTGGGTCACGGTGAGCACGAGGTCCGTGGCGGTCGCGCCTTCACCCAGCTCACCCACCAGGCGCACCCCCACCACCTTGGGAATGAGCATCGAGATGGGCTGGCCGAGCATGGCCGCTTCGGCCTCGATGCCGCCCACGCCCCAGCCGAGCACGCCCAGCCCGTTGACCATCGGCGTGTGCGAGTCGGTACCCACCAGGGTGTCGGGGTAGGCCTGGCCCGAGGTCTCGTCCACGAAGACCACCCGCGCCAGGTACTCGAGGTTCACCTGGTGGCAGATGCCGGTGTTCGGCGGCACCACCTTGAAGTTGTCGAACGCGGTTTGTCCCCACCGCAGGAACTCGTAGCGTTCGGTGTTGCGCTGGTACTCGAGGTCGACGTTGCTGACGAACGCCTGCTGCGACCCGTAGTGGTCCACGGACACCGAGTGGTCGATGACCAGCTCAGCCGGCACCAGCGGGTTCACCCGGGCCGGATCCCCCCCCAGCTGAGCCATGGCGTCGCGCATGGCTGCCAGGTCGACGACGCAGGGCACGCCGGTGAAGTCCTGCATCAGGATCCGGGCCGGCGCGAAGGCGATCTCCCGATCCGGCGCGGCCGCGGGGTCCCATGCCGCGAGCGCCTCGATCTCCCCCGCTCGCACCGTCACGTCGTCCTCGTTGCGCAACAGGTTCTCCAGAAGGATCTTCAACGAGAACGGCAGCGCGGAGAGGTCGAACCGCTCCGCCAGCGCCTCCAGTCGGAAGATCTCATAGGAGCGCCCAGCGACCTCCAGTGACCCACGGGCGCCGAAGGTGTTGAGCGACATACCGCAGTCTCGCGCGCCGGCCCCAGCGTCCTCCTGCCGACAGCCCCGGGCCCCCCCGTTACGGGGTATGGCGCGGCGCGCCCAGCGTCTCGACGCTGCCACAATGGGTGCAATGGTCGCTGTCTCCGCTTCTGGCGCCGCGACGCCGGCTCCCGCCGGCTCGCAGCCCATGGACGGCGATCCCCGCCTCGCTCTGGCCCTGGCTCAGGCAGAGGCGAGCCCCGACGGGCTGCTGGTGGTTTCCCCCGACGGCCGCATGGTCTTCTGGAACGAGCGCTTCCTCGAGATCTGGCGGTTCTCCGCTGAACTGCTCAGCACAGGTGATGACGATGCGGCACTGCGCTGCGCCATGCAGAGGGTGGCCGATCCCGAGGGGTTCCTGCGTCGGGTCAAGGGGGCCTACGCGGCTCCCGACGGGCCGGTTCAGGACGAGATAGAGCTTCTCGACGGAAGGATCCTGGACCGCTACGGCGCCCCCTTGCGCAGCCCCGAAGGCGATTACCTCGGGTGGGCCTGGTACTTCCGTGATGTCACCTTTCACCGCCGCGCCGAACGGGACCTGCGCGAGCTGGCGGCGACGCTGCAGGCCAGCCTGCTGCCCCCCCGGCCGCCTGAGATCCCCGGTATGGAGGTGGCCACCCACTACCTCCCCGCCGACCGGCAGTTGGCGGTGGGTGGTGACTTCTTCGATGTCTTCCGGCTGAGCCCCAACGAGTGGGGGCTCGCCATCGGTGACGTGTGCGGCAAGGGGGCGCAGGCGGCGGCGCTGAGTACGCTCGCCCGCTACACCCTCCGGGCAGCAGCGGTACACAGCCGGCTCCCCTCGGCGGTGCTGAGCGAGCTCAACGCAGTGATCACCGCCGAGGCCGAACACGACGGAAGGTTCTGCTCCGTGGTGTTCTCGAAGCTCGAGCTCGACACCTGCGGTGCCTGGGTCACGTTGGCCTGCGGAGGCCACCCGCGGCCCATCGTGGTCCGCCGTGCCGGCTGGATCGACATGCGCGGTCACGAAGGCATGCTCATCGGGATGTTCGAAGACGTCGAGCTCACCGACGACCGCGTCGGCCTCGGCCCCGGTGACTCGATCGTCTTTTGCACCGACGGCATCACCGAAGCCCGCAACCCCAGCGGCGAGATGTTCGGTGAGGACGGTCTGCCGACGGTCCTGCTCGAGAACGCGGCGGCATCGGCCCCCGTGATGACAGAGCGGATCGTGCAGGCGGCACTCGCCTTCTCCGGCGGTCGCCGGCAGGACGACGTCGCCGTGCTCGTGGTGCGGGTTCCGACCGACGCCGCCGAAGACCCCGCCCGGCGTCTTGCCGCCGCCGTCGGCTCCGCGGAACCATCCGAAGGCCTGTCCCCCAGCATCGGCGACGACTACGTCGGGCTGCGCAACCAGAGGCCGACGCCGCCCCGGCAGGCCCGCATCCGGCTGCCGGCGGAGCTGACGAGCGCCCGCCAGGCCCGCCGCTTCGTGGCCAGTGTCCTGCGCAGTTGGCGCATCGCCGAGGTCGTGGACGACGACCTCGAGGTACTGACCAGCGAGTTGGCCACCAACGCCGTCCGCCACGCCGGCGGCCCCTTCAGCGTCCTCGTCCGCTACAACGGCGAGGTGGTCAGGGTGGAGGTGGGCGACGGGTCGCGGGTCCTGCCGCTGCCCCGGACCCCCGACAGCGCGGCCAGCAGCGGCCGAGGCCTGCTGCTGGTCTCCTCGCTGGCATCGGCCTGGGGAGTCGTACCCACCGTCCACGGCAAGAGGGTCTGGTTCGAGGTACCCGTCCCGGCGCCGGAGTGAACCCGGGGGGTCGCTCTCTCCCGCGACGATGAAGACAGGAGGCCGCCGTGTGCCGCAGCATCAAGCAGCTCCGATCCAGCGGGGAAGCAGTCACTGACGAAGACGTGATGGCTGCCTCGCTGCAGTTCGTCCGCAAGGTGAGCGGCTACCGCCAGCCATCACGGGCCAATGCCGCCGCCTTCGACGACGCAGTCGAGGAGGTAGCAGCGGCTACCAGCCGGCTCCTCCAGCGCCTGGGCGCCCGGCCGACCCCGACGAGCTGAACCTCCTCGGGCCGACCCCGGTCACGCCCACACTGCAGGCCGGCGCCCGGCCCAGGGGCGGGCCGCCTCCAGCTGCGACGCCACCCGGATCAGCACGTCCTCCCTGCCCGGTGCACCGATCAGTTGCACACCGATCGGCAGCCCCTCCGGGGACTGGCCGAGGGGCAGCGAGACGGCCGGTTGGCCGGTCACGTTGACCGGCGCGGCGAAGCAGCGGATGCTGTGGAAGCGCCGGGCCACGGCCAGCGGCTCCTCCGCCGGCGGCTGCAGATCAGCCAGGAGCTGCGGGCTGAGGCCGGTGGTGGGGGTGACCAGCAGGTCGTGCTCCCGCCACCACCTGGTGACCTTGTAGCTCCAGAGCTGCTGGGCCTCGGTCGCCACGATGAACTCGTCGGCGCTGGCGGTACGCCCCGGCTCTGTGACCGCCCACGTGTAGGGCTCCACCTCCTCGGCTGTGAAGGGCCGCCCGGTGGCGGTGCGGACCGGGTTCACGGCCCACGTCCGCACGGCCCGCAGGAACAACAGCGTCTCCACCGAGTCGTCGGTGATGAAGCCCGGCGGATGGTCGTCGGAAACCTGGTGGCCGAGCGCCTCCAGCAGGTGGCCGGCATCCTCGGCGGCGGCCGCGCACGACCGATCCACCTCCAAGCCGGTGGCGCCGGCGGTGGTGAGCATGCCCACCCGCAATCTCCCCGGCGGTCGCCCCACCTCGCCGGCGTAGCTCCCGGCCGGCGCCGGTGCCCGGTACAGGTCCTCGGGCAAGGGCCCGGCCAGGAGGTCCAACACCGCGGCGGTGTCCCTCACCGAGCGGGTGAGGACGTGTTCCACCCCCACCTTGTTGGTGGATCCGCCCAGGGGCAGGCGGCCACGCGAAGGCTTGAGCCCCACCAGCCCGCACCAGCTGGCGGGGTCGCGGATCGAGCCGTAGCCATCGCTGGCGTGGGCGAGCGGCACCATGCCTGCGGCAACCACGGCCGCCGAACCCCCGCTGGAACCGGAGGTCGAGCGCTCGACGTCCCACGGGTTGCGGGTGGGGCCGAAGGCCAGCGGCTGGGTGGTGGGCTGAGCTCCGAACTCGGGAGTGGACGTCTTGCCGAGGGCGACGAAGCCGGCGGCCCGGAACCGGGGGGCCAAGGGGGTGTCTGCGTCGCGCCTGTGGTCGCCGGCTCGAAGGAACGCGTTGCCGGCGTACTGCGGCCAGCCGGCTTCGCAGGTGCCCAGATCCTTGAAGAGGATGGGCACTCCCCGGAACGGGCCGTCGGGGAGCGAGGCGTCGCCGGCCCGTCGTCGGGCGTCGTCGAAGAAGCGGATGGGCACCGCGTTGAGCACGGGGTCGAGCCGCTCGATGCGCTCGATGGCGACCTCTGCCAGCTCCACCGGAGAGACCTCCCCCCGGCGAACCAGCCCGGCGAGCGCCGTGGCGTCGAGCTGGGGATCTGGGGCAGCGGCGGTGGGCACGGCTTCAGCCTCGCGCCCCCGGGGCGGTGGCGACCTTTGGGAAAGAAACCCTGCCGCGCCTGGGTAGGTACTGGGCATGCAATCCCGAGGAAGCTCCCCCGCGTTCGCTGTCGGGTCCCAGGAGGCACCGGAGGTGGCGGCTCTGTTCGACCGGCCCGGCCCGTTCGTCAGCGTGTGTCTTGCCACCCAGCCCGACATCGACAACGCGGCCCAGCGTTCGCTGCAACAGTGGCGACCGGTGCGCGAAGAGCTGGCCCAGGCCGGCGCCCCCGCGGTCGCACTCGACGCCATCGAGGCCCTGGTGCCCGATGCCCACCACGACGGCCCGAGCCTCATGGCCGTGGCCGACGAGTCTGGCGTCCTGCTCAGCCGGAGCGGCAGCGAGGGACCTGCTGCACCGCGCTGTTGCTACGCCACGCTCCCCTTGGTCGGGCCGCTGGTCACGTGGTGGCAGACGAGTCTCCCCCACGTGCTGGTAGTCGCCGACCGGATCGGCGCCGACATCACGGCCGTGGCTCCCGGGGGCGACTCGAGCACGGAGGCGGTGGAAGAAGACGCCGGGCCGCACCTGCGCAAGGTCGGTCCCGGGGGATGGTCGCAGCGGCGCTTCCAGGAGCGGGTAGAGAACAACTGGGAGTCCAACGCAAAGGCTGTCGCCGAGCGGACGGCCTCGGTGGCCGACTACATCGGCGCCCGGGCGGTGCTCATGGCTGGTGACGTTCGGGCGCTGCAGTTCCTGCGCGAGCACCTCCCCGAGCGCCTCGTGCCCCTCGTGCGCGAGCTCGACGGGGCCCGGGGCGCGGACGGTGGAGACGAGGCGCTCCTCGATGAGGCCCGCAAGCAGATGGCGAGCATCGCCGCGGAAGACACGGTCGCCATCCTGGAGAAGTTCCGGGAGGAGAAGGGGCAAGCCGATCGGGCGGCCGACGGCCTCGGCGCCACCATGGAGGCACTCAACGCTGCAGCCGTCGACGTGTTGCTGGTACACGACGGACCCGATGACCGGCGGCAGGCTTGGTACTCGCCCGACGCGGCGCTGGTTGCGCAGGACTCCGGGACCCTGCGGGACTACGGCGTGGAGCAGCCCCGCCAGGGTCGGCTGCTCGACGCGCTCATCCGCACCGCCTTGCGCACCGGAGCCCGGGTGCGAACCGTGCCGTCGACGGTGGTGAGTGAAGGGGCGGGCGCCATCCTGCGCTTCACCCCCTAGCCACCGGCCGTCGTGGTCTCGGCCGCCATTGCCCGCATCCGGGCCAGAAGCGACGCCAGCAGGCGGGAGATGTGCATCTGGGAGACGCCGATGCGTCGTGCCATCTCCGACTGGCTGAGGTGCTCGTAGAACCGGAGGCGCAACAGCTCCCGCTCCTGATCCGACAGGCGGGCCAGCAGGCGCCGGAGCAGGTCCCGGTCCTCGGCTCGCTCGAAGGCGTCGTCGGTGGCGCCGCCATCCCATCCCCGCGGTTCGCCCCCGTTCCCGGGTGCATCGAGGGACGGAATCTGCTGGACCGACCGGACCTCGAGTGCCTCGATCGTCGTTTCCTCGTCCAGCCCGGTTCGCTCGCACAGCTCTGCCAGGGTCGCCGGCCGCCCTTGCTCCTGATGAAGGTCGTCCGCGGCGCGCACGGTGATCAGACAGTGCTCCTGCACCCTTCTCGGCACCCGGAGTGCCCATGAGCGATCGCGGAGGTGGTGCTTGAGCTCGCCGGCGATCGTGGCCCAGGCGAAGGTGCTGAAGGCACAACCGCGGCCGGGGTCGTACCTGTCGATGGCCCCCACCAGGGCCACGCTGGCCGCCTGCTCCAGGTCCTCCCGCGACTCCTTCCGGTGCGCGTACCGGGCGGCCAACGACGTGGCCATGGGCAGGTAGGCATGTGCGATCTCGGCTCGCAGCCCGGGATCTCGGGTTCGGGCATAACACTCGAGCTTCTGGCGAAGCTCCGCCTCCGCCATGTCACGGTCGGTGGGCGCAGAAAGGGACACCTCGGCTCCTTGCTCAGGCGAGGCCCGCCCCGGTCGTGCGCCAGGTGCCCCCCGCCTTTGCGTCAGAGATTATGGCCGGTGGAAGCGGCTCAGGAAAGAGGGACGGGGACTTCCGGGTCCTCGTGGATGCCGCCCCTCTGGTGGCGGGGCACCGCCCGGTTCTCGATCTCCACCCATTCCCGGAGCCGTTCGAGGGCGCGGGACAAGATGCGCGAGACGTGCATCTGGCTGTAGCCGACCTCCGAAGCGATCTGGGCCTGGGTGAGGTTCTGGACGAACCGCAACCCGAGCACCTCCCGCTCCCGCGCCGGCAGGCGTGGCAGCAACGCCGCAAGCATGCTGTGCTCGTCGACCGCGGCGAAGCGGCGATCCTCCGCCCCCGGCTCCCAGGCCAGATCCTGGTTGTCCCCCACGCGGATGTCGATGGAAGCAGGCCTGCGGGCAGATCGCACGTCGATGGCCCGTATGACCAGGTCCTCCTCGTCACCCGTGTAGTCGGCGATCTCGGCGATGGTCGGCCGGCGTCCGAGATCCTGGCTGAGCTCCTCCACCGCCGCGGCGACCCTCAGGTAGGCCTCCTGAAGCCGACGCGGCACGTGAATCGCCCAACCGCGGTCGCGGTGATGACGCTTCAACTCACCCTGCACCGTCGCCCAGGCGAAGGTGGTGAACTCGACTCCACGATCGGGGTCGTACCGCTCCAAGGCGTTGAGCACCCCGAGCATGGCCACCTGGATGAGGTCGTCGAGCTCGTCGGACGGCTTGGCCGCCCGCGCTGCGAGCGATCGGGCCAGGCCCTGATAGCGCTCCAACAGCCTGGCCTGGACCTGCGGGTCCCGCTCACTGGCGTAGGCCCGGTGGAGCTCCGCTAGGCGCCTTCCCTCGAGCCGGCCATCTGGGGCATCAGCGCGGGAACGGCGGCTGTCGACTGGGTGCTTGCTTCCCACTTTCCTCCGCGACGATCGAGACCCCGTGCACGAGAAAGCGCCTTGCTGCGAGCGAGCCTGCCGCCCGCATCGGCGCAAGTGGCTGGCTGTTCAACCACTGTTCAGCGTACCCGGACTGCTCCGTTTTCTACCGTCAGGCGCGGGAATGTCCGCGTCGGGTCGCGGGGTTGAAACACTTCCAAGCTGAAAGGACCGACGTGGGCACCCGTAACCTCGAATGGAAGATCGACGCCGCCTGCCGCACGGTGGACACCAGCATCTTCTTCCCGGACACCGAGACTGCTGCCGCGCCGGCCCTGGCGGTCTGCGCCCGCTGCCCGGTGCGTGGGGAGTGCCTCGACTTCGCGCTCGAGACGCGCCAGAACGACGGTATCTGGGGTGGCGCCACCGAGACGGAGCGCCGCCGGCTTCGCCGGACCCGGAGCCGCAGCCGGGCTGCCTAGACCGGCTGTCCTGGTCGACTGTCGGTCAGAGGCGCCGCGAGCCTCCGCGGGCACCGCTCCAACGCACCATCAACAACGTCGCGTCGTCGTGCAGCGCCGGGCCACCGTGCTGGATCACGGCGTGGGAGAGCCGACGCATGATCTCCGGCGGAGGCTCGCCGGATGACGCGGCCCGGCTGAGCAGGTCGCCGAGCCGCTCGCGCCCGAAGGGCTCTCCGGCGAGCGAGCGGGCTTCGGTCACGCCATCGGTGAAGAAAAGCACCGAATCCTCCGGCTCCAGGCGCACCTGCGCAACCTCGGTGCTGATCTCCCCGAGGCCGATCGGGAGGCAGGGCTCGCACCTCAGCTCACCCACGTCCTGGTTCCCCCGCAAGAGGATGGGGCGCGGGTGGCCGGCGTTGAGCAACCGCAGGATCCCGCTGCTCAACGACAGCTGCGCCAACTGGCCGGTGAGGAAGCGTTCGTGGCCGAACTGCTCTGATACGACCTGGTCCATGATCCGGAACGTCGACTCGATGCCGAGGCCCCGCCGGCGGGAGTTGCGATAGGCACAAACGGCAAGGTTGGCGATACGGCTCGACTCCAGGCCATGGCCCATGGCGTCGACGATGGCCAGGTGCACGGTGTCGCCGGTCACGGAGTAGTCGAACGCGTCACCGGCGATCTCATAGGCCGGCTCGAGCATCCCCGCGATGGTGACGGTGTCGGCCGAGCAGGTGAGCGGGGGCAAGAGGGACCACCGCAGCTCAGCCGCCAGATTCACGTCGCGCTTGCGCCTGGCAAGCACAAGTGTGTCGCCGTACTGCGACTTGGTGACCACGAGCTGTGCCACGAGGGCCGCCACCTTCTCGAACCCGGCCACTCTGGCCGGATCCTCGTCGGGCACGGTCACGGCCAGGAGTCCCACCCGCTCCCCGCCGTCGAGCAACGGCAGCCAGAGGCGCCGGCCGCCCTGCTCCTCGCTCGTCACCTGCGTCACCGAGCGGAAACTCAGTCCCGGGAGCGTCCCGTCCACCGAGAGCACCGGCGGGTCGCTGACCGGGCCCCCGGGCAGCGGGACCAGGCCGCGCTGGTCGAGGTCGACCAGGTAGATCACCGCGTCGCGACCGTCCAGCTTGGCGAGCTCGGAGGCCAGGAGCGCCGGGAGATCGTCGGGGTGCAGATGGTGGGAAGCGTCGAGAAGAGACGCGAGGACATGGCCCACTTGCAGGCTGAGGGGTGGGCTGCCCCCGAGGTTCCATGAGGAAGAACTTGTGATGCCGCAGCCTAACCACGGCCGCCCTGCGCGGACCCGGCCGGGGCCGCCGGCGCGCTCGACTCCCCCGCGGTCTCGGCGACGGCTGCCGCCGTGACGGCCACCAGATCCCCGGTGCGGGCCATCACGGCGCGGTAACGCGCCGCCGCGCCCCCCCCTCGGAGGATGCGGCTCGTCAGGGCCTCCACCTCCTCCCACTCCCGATGTTCTTCCAGGTCGGGGCGGAGCAGTGCCAGGAGGCTGGCCACCACTTCCGCCGCGGGCCGAAGCTCCCACTCGAGAGGGTCTACGAGGTTCTTGGAGAGCCCGTACCGGGCCGCCCGCCAGCGGGCCAGACGTACGAGCTCGATGCGGTCGGGCACCACCGGCCGCCCCTGTTGCACCTGCTTCGCGAAGGTCCGGGTGAGCGAGCGGGCCAGCGCCGCCTGCAGCACTGCATCATCGACGCTGGGGCAGACGTCGGCTATGCGGAACTCCAGGGTGGGGAACCGGTGAGACGGGCGCACGTCCCAGTAGAGGTGGGAAGAGTCGTCGACGGCGCCGCAGGCGACCATCGTCCGCACCAATTCGTCGAAGGCTGCTCGCGAGCCCAGCGGCTCAGGAGGCCCGGTGATGGGCCATCGGTCCCACCACACCGTCCGGTAGCTCGCGTAACCGGTGTCGCTGCCCTCCCAGAAGGGCGAGCTGGCGGACAATGCCAGCAGCGGGGGCAACCACGGGCGCAGGCGATCGAGGACGGCGATGGCCAGATCCGCATCTTCGACGGCAACGTGAACATGGCACCCGGTGATGAGTTGCTGCAGTGCCAGCAGGCCCCATCGTTCGAACAAGCCCACGTAGCGGGGGTTGTCGGTGAGGCGCTGCTCCCGCCAGGTCGAAAACGGGTGGGTGGCCATGGCCAGGATGCGACAGCCGTGCTCAGCGGCAGCACTGTTGGCCAGTCGCCGGAGCCGGACGAGTTCGGTCCGCACCTCCTCCAGAGTGGTGCAGACCCGGGTGGCTACCTCTACCTGGGAGCTGCTTATCTCTGCAGCCACCCCGCCGGAAGCGGAGCCGCCGCCCGGCCCTTCGCAGGCCAGCCTCGCCTTCGCAGCCTCGACCACCGGCTCGTCGGAGCGCAGGGCCAGGGTCTCGGCGTCCACCAGGTGGTACTCCTCCTCTACGCCGACGGTGAACACGTCTGCGCCCCTACCCAACCCGGTGGGGCCATGAACGAGAGCGGCCCGGCGGCGAGACGACAGCGAGACGTCAGCAAACACCGTTTGCGACCGGCCGGGCCAGGGGAGGGTGGTCTTGCGTGAGTCCTCTCGCGCCTGGCGTGCGCCCCATCGAGATCCTCGGCGCCTTCGAGTCCACCTACATGCCCCGCCACGACCTCGATGTTGCGGAAACCACGGGCCACACCCGACGGTGGCGCCAGGACCTGAACCTGCTGGCCGACATGGGCGTACGCCGGCTGCGGTACCCGATCCGCTGGCACCGCGTGGAAGAGATACGCGATGACTACGACTGGTCGGACACCGACGAGGTGCTGGGCCACCTCCACGACAACGGTTTCCGCCCTGTCATCGACCTGGTCCACCACACGAGCTATCCCGGCTGGCTCGATGGCTTCGCCGACCCCCGGTTCGGGCCCGCATATCTGCGGTTCGCCGAGGCGGCTGCGCGTCGGTACCCCTGGATCGAGGAGTACACCCTCTTCAACGAGCCGTTCTCGACGCTGTTCCTGTGCGGTCACGAGGCCATCTGGCCGCCTTATCACCGTGGCCTGCCCAGCCTGGTGGCGATCCTCGACAACGTGTTGCCGTGGATCGGCCAAGCGAGCCGGATGTACAAGGAGCTGCTACCGGCGGCGCGCCACTTCTACATCGACAGCTGCGAGTCCCACACCTCCGCAGGCCCAGCCGGCGACGAGATCACCGCCCTGGCCAACGACCGGCGCTTCTTCGTGGCCGACGCCCTCCTGGGCCGCCACCTCGACGAGGACCGGCCATTCGTAGCCGAGGTGATCCGCGCCGGCGGCGAGAGCCTGTTGAGCATGGAGCCCGCCCACATCGACGTGTTGGGCCTCGACTACTACGCCCACTGCCAGTGGCACTTCGAGGCACCGGATGCCGGCGTCGTGCCGTCCCCCGTCCCCCGTCCCTTCCACGACCTGATCGTGGAGTACTGGCAGCGCTACGGGCTCCCCTGCATGGCCAGCGAGACCAACATCCGCGGGTTCTCCTCCGACCGGGCGAGCTGGTTCAAGCACACGCTGGAACAGGCCGAGCAGGCACAAGCGGCCGGTGTGCCGATGGAAGGCTTCTGCTGGTTCCCGAGCATCGACTCCGCCGATTGGGACTCGCTGTTGTTCCACTGCGACGGAAACATCGACCCGGTGGGGGTTTTCTGGCTGGACGATCGGTTGGAGAGGCGCCCGTCGTCGATGTCACGGTCGTTCGCGCTGGCCGCCTCCGGCGTCCCGGCGCGGGAACTGCCCGCCTACCGTTTCCAGCCTCCGGTGTCGGACTGGATGAAGGGGTTCCTGCCCTACATGGAGCACTGGGAATGGCAGGACCCGCCGGCCGACGAGGCCGCGACGTCCGGGTGTGACACGGACGTGCACATGGAGCTGCGCATTCGCGACCTCGACGCACCCGCGCCACTCCTGGTGGCCAACAATCCCGTTTGAGCGTCCGAGGAACCTGGGTACTGAAGGTTTTCGCACCCGGGCCGGGTCGGGGACTGTTCTCCGCCAGCCCCGACCGAGGAGACCGAGGTGACGTTGCCGTCCGAACCAGCCGCCCCGCCTGCCGCCCCGGAGCTGGTGGTGCTGTCGCACCTGCGTTGGACCTACGTCTGGCAGCGGCCACAGCACCTCATCTCCCGGTTGGCGCGCGAGCGCCGCACCTGGTTCGTGGAGGAGCCGGCGGCGACGGATGTGAAGACGCCGACCCTCGTGTGGGAGGAGCACGGGCCGATCACACGGGTTTGGCTGGAGGTGCCTGGCTCGGAAGCGCACGTCGACTTCACCGACCCCAGGGCCTCCGGCTACGGCCCTCTCCTGCGCAAGTTGATGGGCGATGCGGCACCTGCGGTCACCTGGATCTACACGCCCATGGCACTCGACCTGGCCGATGGGTTCGAGGGTTCCGTGCTCGTCTACGACGTGATGGACGACCTGGCTTCGTTCAAGGACGCACCGCCGGCTCTGGTCCTGCGCCAGCGCCAGGCCCTCCGCAAGGCGGACCTCGTCTTCACGGGCGGCCGGTCGCTGCACCGGGGCGTGGTCGAGCATCGGCCGGCGGACACGCACCTCTTCGCCAGCGGCGTCGAGCCCGAGCATTATGCGCCCGCCCTCGAGCGCGAGCCGGGGCCGCACCCGGTGGCGGGATATGTGGGCGTGCTGGACGAGCGCATCGACTTCGACCTGCTCCACGACCTGGCCGGCTACCTCCCCGATTGGGAAGTCCGTCTGGTGGGGCCCGTGGCCAAGGTCAACCCCGGGTTGCTTCCCCGCGCCGCGAACATCACCTACGTCGGGCCGAAGCGCTACGAGGAGCTCCCGATGGAAATGGCGCAGTTCGACGTGGCGCTGATGCCGTTCGCCATCAACGCCGCCACCCGGTCCATCAGCCCCACCAAGACCCTCGAGTACCTCGCTGCGGGGCTGCCCGTGGTCTCGACCCGGGTGCCCGACGTGGTGAGCGACTACAGCGAGTTGGTCGACCTGCAAGACGACGGGGCCGGCTTCGCCGCCGCCTGTCGCCGCGTGCACGAGCACTGCCGGCACGAGCGGGCCGACCGAGCCCGGCCGGCGCTCGATTGGCAGCACTGGGATTCGATCGCGGAGCGCATGGCTGATTTGATGGAGACCGCGGCCAGCCGCCGCACGTCCGCCGGCCGCACGTCCGCCGGCCGCAAGGAGACCGCCTGATGTCCGAGCCGCGTATCGTCATCATCGGCGCCGGCCCCACCGGGCTCGGCGCCGGCTACCGCCTGCAGGAACTGGGTCACGAGGACTGGGTCATCCTCGAGGCCAACGACTACGTGGGGGGGCTGGCCACCTCCTTCACCGACGAAGCCGGCTTCACCTACGACATCGGCGGCCACGTGATGTTCAGCCACTACTCCTACTACGACGACCTGGTCGACAAGCTCATGGAGGAGTACACCGAGCTGCAGCGCGAGGCGTGGGTGTGGATGGAGGACAGGTTCATTCCCTACCCCTTCCAGAACAACATCCGCGACCTGGAGCCCCAGACCGTCTACGACTGCGTGACGGGGCTGCTCGAGGCCCAGCGCCAGGAGCACAACCCCACCAACTTCGGCGAGTGGGTGCAGGCGGTCATGGGTTCGGGCATCGCCAAGCACTTCATGCTCCCCTACAACTTCAAGGTGTGGGCGACGCCGGCGGAGCTCATGAACTTCGTCTGGATCGGCGAGCGGGTGTCGGTGGTCGACGTCAACAACATCCTGCGCAACGTCATCCTGGGCGAGGACCAGGTGTCGTGGGGGCCCAACAACAGCTTCCGCTACCCCCGCCAGGGCGGCACCGGCTTCCTCTACAACAAGCTGCGTACGTTCATCGACCACAACCTCCATCTGGAGACCCGGGTGGCGTCCGTCGATCCGGTGGCCAAGGAGGTGCGCACCAGCGACGGGCGGGTCTGGCCCTATGACGTGCTGTTGAACACCATGCCCCTGAACCGCCTCATCGGCTGCACCGAGAGCGTTCCCGACGCAGTGCGGGGGGCGACCGAGGGGTTGGTGTGGAGCGGTAGCCACATCGTCGGGGTGGGCATCGACCGGCCGGCCAACAGCACCAAGAACTGGATCTACTTCCCAGAGCCGAGCGTGCCCTTCTACCGGGTCACGTACCTGTCCAACTACTCGCCCTACATGACACCGGAGCCGGACCAGACACTGTTCCTCACCGAAACCTCCCGCTCGGCGCACAAGCCAGAAGACGCCGACACCATCGTCGAGCGCGTCGTCGACGGGCTCGTGTCCACCGGGCTCATGGAGGAAGAGGACCGGAACCGCATCGCCACCACCTGGCTGTGCTCACCCGACATGAGCTACCCCGTGCCGTCGGTGGGCCGGGACGCGGCGCTGGGCACGATCCAGCCGTGGTTGCGCGAGCAGGGCATCTGGTCACGGGGCCGCTTCGGCGCCTGGCTGTACGAGATCGGCAACATGGACCACTCGACCATGCAGGGGGTCGAGTTCGTCAACCAGGTGTTGCTGGGCGAGCCCGAGACGGTTTGGATCCCACGAGGAGAAGGCGGCGCCGGCGAGGGCATACGCTGAGCAGCGTGAGCCGCCCGTGAAGGTCCTTGTCGTCGGCGGGGCCGGCTACATCGGGAGCGTGGTCGCCAAGCGACTGCTCGACGAGGGACACCAGGTCACGGTGTTCGACAACCTCTCCAAGGGTCATCGGTGGGCTGTGCCCGATGGCGCGCGTCTCGAGGTCGTCGACCTCCTGGAGCGCGATCGGGTCGCCGACCTGGTGGCGGAGCCCAGCTACGACGGCGTGCTGCACTTCGCCGCCCTGTCGCTGGTGGGCGAGTCGGTGCTCGAGCCGGCCCGATACTTCCGGACGAACGTGGCCGGCACGGTGAACCTCTTGGACGCCATGCGGGGCGCCGGCGTGCCGCGGCTGGTCTTCTCGTCGACCGCGGCCGTCTACGGAGAGCCGGAGGAGGTGCCCATCGTCGAGACGGCGCCCACCGTGCCCACCAACCCCTATGGCGCCTCGAAGCTCGCCGTCGACCAGCTGATCGGCTACGAGGCGGCGGCCGGCGATCTCGGAGCGGTGAGCCTGCGCTACTTCAACGTCGCCGGCGCCTCCGGTCTCCAGGGTGAGGTGCACAGCCCGGAGACCCACCTCATCCCTCTGGTGCTCCAGGCGGCTTCCGGGCAGCGGCCCTCGGTGAGCATCTTCGGCACCGACTACCCCACCCCAGACGGCACGGCCATACGCGATTACATCCACGTCGAGGACCTGGCCGCCGCCCACATCCTCGCCCTCGAGGCGGCCCAGGAGCCGGGGCACCGCGTCTACAACCTCGGCAACGGGTCGGGTTTCTCGGTGCGCGAGGTGCTCGACGCGGCCCGAGAAGTCACCGGCCTGGACATTCCCGCGGTGGAAGCCGCCCGCCGCAGCGGTGACCCCGCGGTGCTCGTCGCCTCCAGCGACCGCATCCAGGCCGAGCTCGGTTGGAAAGCCGAGAAGCCCGAGCTCGAGGCGATGATCGCCGACGCCTGGGCGTTCCTCCAGCGCCAGTCGGGCTAGCCCATGCTGGGTTTTGACGAGCGTGGTGTCGCGTCCCTCGACGGGCAGTGGGAGTTCTTCCCTGCCGACCACGACGTCCGCAACCTCGACAGAGCCGAAGGATCCCGCATCCGGGTCCCGTCGTTGTGGGAGGTCGAGGGGTACCTCGACCTGGACGGGCCGGCGTGGTACCGGAGACGGTTCACGATGGGCAGCCGCAGGGACAGCGATCACTGGACGTTGCGTTTCGGCGCCGTGATGGATCTGGCCGAGGTATGGCTCAACGGCCGTCACCTCGGTGGCCACGACAACCCCTTCATCCCGTTCGAGTTCGACGCCACGCCGGCGTTGCTCGGGGGCGACAACGTGCTCGACGTGCGGGTGCTGGATCCCGCTGTCACCGATCCGGAGCACCTGCGCATGGTCCATGGCAAGCAAGGCTGGATGAACTCGGTCTTCCCCAGCCGACCGAGCCTCTACATGACCTACGGCGGGATCTGGCAGCCGGTCACGCTCCGACGGCACGGTGCCGTCGTCATCCGCAACATCTTCGTCAACGGTGATCCCGACGACCTGAGGGTCACCATCGAAATCGAGAATCTCGACGGGGAGCAGGTGAGGGCGAATCTCGCCGTGGAGGCCGCCGGCATGGTCGCCGGCCTGGACGTGTTGCTCGACGGGGGCCGACGGCGCGAGGTCGACGTCGCCTTGGGCACCACCACCGCCCCCCGATGGGCCCCAGAAGCGCCGGTGTTGCACGTGGCCAGCGTCCATGCCGTCGTCGGAGGCGCCGTCAGCGACCGACAGCTGGCCCGCTTCGGCCTTCGCACCGTCGAGGTGCGGGGGACCCAGCTCCTCCTGAACGGGCTGCCCTACCGGATGAAGAGCGCGCTGGTGCAGGGGTTCCGGGCCGAGGAGCTCTACGCAGAAGGCTCACGGGCGGCGATAGAGGAGGAGGTTCGGGCGGCCCGATCGATGGGCTGCAACACGTTGCGCCTGCACATCAAGGCCTTCGACCCCACCTACCTCGACGTCTGCGACGAGATGGGGATGCTGCTGCACTGCGACATCCCCGTGGCCGAGCCGATCGCCCACGACGACTTCGGGGCTCCCGAGGAGAGCGTGCTGGCCCGGCGGGCGGTCGAGGCGGTCCAGGGTCAGATCCGCCGCGACCGCAACCACCCGAGCATCATCCTCTGGTCCCTGATGAACGAGGTGTGCCTCGACCGGTTCGAAGCTCGTCACAGCCCCGGCTACCAACGCTTCGCCCGCTCCCTGGTGGCCGCGGCCCGACAGCTCGACCCGACCAGGCCGATGATCGAGAACGACTGGATCGAGCCCGAGCCCGACCACGTCTTCGAGGGGGACGTCCTGACGGCCCACTGGTACGGGCGACTCCACGCCGACTATCTGGACAAGCTCGAGCGCGACGCCACGCTCTGGAGCGGACTCGACCGCCCCCTCTTCGTGACGGAGTTCGGCGACTGGGGCCTGCCGGACATGCCGCTGGTGCCGGAGCCGCCGTTCTGGGACACCCGGACCACCTATGCCGCGGGGCTGGCGGCCACCCTCTGGCCCGGGACGGTGGGTCGCTTCGTAACGGAGACGCAGCGGTACCAGGGCCTGTCCGACCGCCTGCAGGCGGAGGTCTTCCGGCGCCACGACCACCTCGGCGGCTATTGCGTGACGGAACTGACCGACGTTCCTCACGAGCTCAACGGCCTTCTCGACCTGCGCCGGCGTCCCAAGCCCATAGCCGTGGCGGAGATGACACGGGCCAATCAGGTGGTGCTCCCGATGTTGCGTCTCGACGCGCTGGTGGCGGTGGCGGGCGAGCCCCTGGTGGCGGAGCTGTACGTGGCGAACGACAGCCACACGCTGGAGGAGGTCGAAGTCGACCTGCGCTTCGGCGGGCAGGCCCAGCCGGCGGTGCGGGTGGTTCTGGGTCGCCTTGACGGCTACCGCGCCACCCGCGGCGGAAACGTGTCGCTGGTGGCGCCCGCAGTGAGGGGCAGCCATGACCTCATCGTCTGCCTCCACTCCGCCGGCCGCGCCGTTGCCGAGAACCGCTACCCGATCCACGTCGTGGCCCCGCCCGAGGCGGGGTTGGTCGTGCAGGTGCAGGGCGGACGAGGAATCGCCGACGCCCTGACGGCGGTGGGCGCACAGGCCGGGCACGAGGGGCCGCTCGTGGTAGCGGAGGGGGCCCTCGATGCCGGGGCCGGCGAGGAGGCCGGGCGCCGCCTGGCCCAGGGAGAGGTGGTGGTCGTGCTCGCCCAGCCGGTGGAGGCCTCGCCGCACTACCCGATACCGGCCAAGCTGAGGCCGGTGGGGACGGCATGGGGATCCTCGGTGTTCCACTTCACCACCGACCACGGGGCGCTGGCGTCGTTCCCCAGACGCAACGTGTTGGTAGCCGAGGAGTCGACCATCCAGGCCCGCAGCGTCGTCGCTTCCATCGGCGGCGCCGCCTTTCCGGACACCCCGTTGGTCATCGCCTACAAGCCGGTGCCGGGCGCGATGACGGGAACGGTGGTGGGGGCGACGAGCGTCGGGCCCGGGCGCCTGATCTTCTGCCAGTACCGGCTGTGTGCCCGCGCCACCCGGCGGGACGGCGCGGCCCGCGCCCTGCTGGCCGACCTCCTCCGCTGGGCCCACGTGCCCCAGCGGGTGTTGCAGCGGCGGGACTCGACGATGCCCGACGGTCGCAGGGCGGCCTCCTACACCTTTGCCACCGCCGTGGGCCGGTGAGGCGGTGAGGCGGTGAGTGAGCGAAGACGGGACCCTCTGAGCGGCGAGTGGCGTACCTTCGCCGTCCACCGCCAGGACCGCACGTTCCTCCCGCCCGCCGACCTGTGCCCGCTGTGCCCCACCCTGGACCCGGCCCGTCCCACCGAGATCGCCGAGTCGTCCTTCGAGATCGTCGTCTTCGACAACCGCTTCCCGGCCCTGGTGGGAGACCCCTCGGAGCCACCTACGGCAACGACGGCCCTCTATCAGACAGAGCCGGCGCTGGGAGCGGCCGAGGTGGTCGTCTACACCGACCGCCACGACGCCACGCTGGCCGGGCTGGGAGCGGACCGTATCCGGGAACTGGTCGAGGTGTGGGCCGACCGGTACCGCATCCTCGGCGCTCGCGACGGCATCCGTTACGTCTTCGTCTTCGAGAACAAGGGGGAGGCGGTGGGGGTGACGCTCCACCACCCCCACGGTCAGATCTACGCGTACCCGGAGATCCCGCCCCGGGTCCTGGCTCACCTGCACGAGGCTCAGCGCCACCTGAAGTCCAACGGCACCTGCGTGGTGTGCGACGTGGTGGCCCGTGAGCTGTCGGACCAGGTCCGCCTCGTGGCCGAGAACGGCAGCTTCCTGTCCTTCGTGCCGTTCGCCCCCCGGTTTCCCTACGAGCTGCGGGTGGTGCCCCGCCGCCACGCCACCAGCCTGCTCGACCTCACCGAACCCGAGCGGGACGATCTGGCGGAGCTGCTCGGCCAGGTGCTTCCGGGCTACGACGCGCTGTTCGGGTTCTCCCTGCCCTACGTGATGTCCCTCCACCAGGCTCCCACCGACGACGTGCAGTGGCTCCCTGTCAGCCACATGCAGTTCGAGTTCACGCCTCTGCACCGCACCGCCTCGAAGCTCAAGTACATGGCCGGATCGGAGCTCGGGGCCGGCGCCTTCATCAACGACACCTACCCCGAACAGACGGCGGGGGCTCTTCGGGCCGCCGTCGCCAGTGCGTCGGGTACGGCCGGAGCCGATCCGGGTATGGCCAGAGGTGAGACCGCCGAAACCAGGAGCCCCCCGTCTTGAGCGAGCGCGATCCCTACACCGAGCCCGACAACAGCACCGTCGAGAACTGGTTGGGCCAAGAGGTCCCGAAGGACGACGAGTTGGTCGACAGGCTGGTCGAGGAGACGGGTGGCGACCTCGAGGCCGCCGAGAAGCGGTTCGAGACCGAATCGGCGGGCGCGGAGGCGGGCGAGGGCGAGGTGCCGCGCCCGTCAGGACGCGGGTACGTCTGAACGGGCCGGGATGCGGCGGCAGCTGCAACGGGCGAGCACCCCGTCTCCGACGTCGACGTCGACCTCGACGTTCTCACACAACCGCTGCAGCAGCTCCAACGCCGGGGAGCCGGGGGCCAGGTGGATGATGCGCTCGCCCCGTGCCGCCGGCGATCCGTGGCCGCTGACCTCGAGGAGGACCCCCCGGTCGTCCTCCCAACCCTCCAGCTGGCACCACCCGCCCGGGCACGCCTGCAGGGCATGGGTGCAGAGCTCGCTGGCGGCGAACAACACGTCCTGCGCCGCCTCGGGGCCTATGTCGCCGTCCGCCAACCAGTGGCGCACCAGGATCCGGACCAACGGCAGCGCCTCCGCGTTCGCGGCAAAGCGGTGCTTGAGGGGCCGGTGCAGGCTCACGGCTCCTATCTATCCGCGGAGGTTGCCGGCCATTCCGCTGCACCACCGACTTTCCTTGCCTGCAATCATTCGCATTGCGCTTGCTAGAGCAAGCTAGCGGGTACAAGGACATCGTTCGCGAAGAACCAGGAGGCAACATGTCCGAGACGACCACCGGTGGCGGGCTCGTCGACCGGCTGAAGGGCAAGATCAAGCAGGTGACCGGCTCGGTCCTCGACGACGAACAGCTTCGTCGGGAGGGCCAGCTCCACGAGGAGAAGGCAGAGGCGCTGGAGGAGGCTCGACGGCTGGACGCCGAGGCGGCCCAGGAGCGGGCAGAGGCCGAGATCGTCGCCCGGGAGCAGGAGATGGCCGTCGAGAGCCAGGAGCTGTCGGTGGAAGAGGTGTCCGAGGCGCGCCGGGCGGCCATCGAACAGGAGCTGCGGGCCGAAGAGCAGCGGATCGCCGCAGAACACGCGCAGCGGGCGGCAGCGGTGGAGCGCCAGGAGGAACGCCAGCAGGAGGGCATCACCCGCGACGAGGCCCGAGCGGCGCGTGAGTGGGCCCAGCAGCGCCAGCAGGCTCAGCAGACCGAGGCGGAAGCCGAGCGGGCGCGGGCCGCGGCCGAGGCGCTCGACCGGGCCAGCCAGTCCGACTGACGACCATGTCGTCAGCAACAGGGAGGAAGAACATCATGCAGATCCAACAGCTACCCGGCCGGGTCGTGGGGACATACCTCCGGGCGCTCCGCCTGCCGATCTCGGCGGCAGAGAGCGCGCTGCGCCGCGCAGGTGCGGGCGAGGCCTGGGGGCCGGCGATGGCCTTCGACTCCTTCGGGGCCAGCATCAAACAGCTCGTGGGTTCCGTCGCCGGCGACACCGAACTGGCCACGCAGGGGCGGCTCCAGCAGGCCAAGGTGACCGAGCTGCGCCGTGCCGCTGAGTTGAAGGCCGAGGCCGAGGGCCGCAAGGCCCAGGCGGACGCCGAGCTCCGCGAGCGCCGTGAGGCTGGCGAAGCCCGCCGCGATCAGGTCGAGCAGACGGCAGAGGCCCGGGAGGCACAGCTGGAGCGGGAACGCCAGGAACGCGAGCGGCGGCTCGAGGAGAAGGCGGCCCGCAAGGCGAAGGCTGTGGCCGAGGCCGAGGTCGCCGCCAACGACGCGGTGGCACGACAGGAGCGGGCGGCCCGGGCCACACGGCTCGCTGTCGAGCGCGAGGCCCTGGTCGAAGAGCAGGAAGCGGTCGAGGCCAAGGGTGAGGTGGTGGAGCTGGACAGGCAGCTCCAGGCATCCAAGCAGGCCCGGAAGAACGGTCGCTGACCGTACCCCGCCGAGGCGTGAAAGCGCCTCGGCGGGGGTACGTCGCTCACGGTGATGGGGATGGTGCGCGGCGAGAACCTGCGGCGCTATCGCGACATCGGCCGCCTGCTGCTCAAGTACGGGCGCAGCGACGTGATCGACGGTACCGCGCTGCGCGATTCCCTGGAGTTGAACGACGACGTCGACTCCGGTACCCCGGCCAAGGCGGAGGAGCTGGCCGCGGACTTCGAGGCGCTGGGGCCTACCTTCGTCAAGCTCGCCCAGCTGCTGTCGACCCGTCCCGACTTCCTCGCCCCGGCGTACATCGAGGCGCTGGCACGGCTGCAGGATCAGGTCGAGCCCTTCCCCTTCGAGCAGGTGGTCGAGGCGGTGGAGACGGAGCTGGGGGTGCGCATGGCCACCGCGTTCCAGGACTTCGACCCCAAGCCCCTGGCCGCCGCCTCCCTGGGCCAGGTCCACAGGGCGGTGCTGCGCAGCGGCCAGGAGGTGGCCGTGAAGGTGCAGCGGCCGGGCATCCGTGATCAGGTCCTGGGCGACCTGGCGGCGCTGGCCGAGATCGCCGAGCTCCTGGATCGGCGGACCCAGACCGGGCGCAGGTTCGGGTTCGGCGCCATGTTCGCCGAGTTCCGTCGCAGCATGCTGCGCGAGCTCAACTACGAGCGCGAGGCCCAGAACCTCGAGGCCCTGCGGGAGAACCTGAGCGAGTTCGACCGCATCGTGGTGCCCCGGCCGATCCTCGACTACACCACCTCCACGGTGCTCACGATGGAGTTCATCGGGGGGCGCAAGATCACCTCCCTCGGCCCGCTGGGCCGGATGGAGCTCGATGGCGAGATACTGGGCGAGCAGCTGTTCGCGGCCTACGTCAAACAGATCCTGGTCGACGGCTTCTTCCACGCCGACCCCCACCCGGGCAACATCTTCCTCACGCCCGACAAGCGGCTGGCCCTGATCGACCTGGGGATGGTCGCCCACATCCCCTCCGACATGCAGGACCGGTTGCTGAAGCTCCTGCTGGCGGTGAGCGAGGGGCGGGGCGGCGACGCCGCCACCGAGTCGATCCGCATGGGCAAGGAGTTGGACGACTTCGACGAGACCCGCTTCCGCCGCGAGGTGGCGCAGCTGGTGGTCGAGAACCAGGGGGTGCGGGTGGGCCAGGTCTCGGCCGGCGCGGTGATGGCCGAGCTCACCCGGATCTCCGGCGAGTGCGGTCTGCGGTCGCCTCCAGAGCTCACCATGCTGGGCAAGGCGATGCTCAACCTCGACGAGATCGCCAAGATCCTGGCTCCTGAGTTCGACCCCAACGCGGCGCTACAGGAGCAGGCGGCACGCGTCATGCGCAGCCGCGTCACGAGGTTGGCCTCGCCCGGAAACATGCTGTCGGCTGCGCTGGAGGCCAAGGAGTTCGCGGAGCGGCTGCCCAACCGGGTCAACCGGGTCCTCGACACCATCGCCGACGGGGAGATCCGGTTCCGTCTGGAGGGGATCGACGAGAAGGAGTTCATGCGGGGCATCCAGACCTTGGCCAACCGCCTGACCATGGGGCTGATCCTTGCTGCGCTGGTCCTGGGGGCGGCCATGCTCATGCGGGTGGAGACGTCCGCCCGCCTCTTCGGCTATCCCGCGCTGGCCATGGCCTGCTTCCTGCTGGCGGTCGCCGGCGGCGCCGCTCTGTTGGTGAAGATCGCCTGGGGCGACCGCCGGCGCTAGCCGGGCGGCCCCACCGGGGCCGGGACAGCGCTGGCCACCGGATCACGGGGGCGGAGGCGGCCCCCCTCGATGTCCTCGGCCCAGTGGCAGGCGACGGTGTGGCCGGGCCGCAGCTCTCGCAGGACCGGCACCTCGTCGTGACAGCGGGTCTGCTGGCGGAACGGACAGCGGGTGTGGAACCGGCAGCCGGCCGGCGGATCGGCCGGCGATGGCAGGTCGCCGGCCAGCAGAACCCGTTCCCTGCGCTCCTCCACCACCGGGTCGGGGATGGGGATGGCCGACAGCAGGGCGATGGTGTAGGGGTGCAGCGGCGTCTCGTACAACTCGTCGGAGGGTGCGACCTCGACGATGTGACCGAGGTACATCACCGCCACCCGGTCGGAGATGTGGCGCACCACAGCGAGGTCGTGGGCGATCACCAGGTACGTGAGCCCGAAGCTGTCCTGAAGCTCCTCGAGGAGGTTGACCACCTGGGCCTGGATGGAGACGTCGAGGGCCGACACCGGCTCGTCGGCCACCACCAGGTCGGGCCGCAGGGCGAGGGCGCGGGCGATGCCCACCCGCTGGCGCTGGCCCCCGGAGAATTCATGGGGGTAGCGACCGGCGGCGCTGGCCGGCAGGCCCACGGCGTCGAGCAGGCGCCGGACCTCACGTACCGCCGCCTCGCCCTTGGCCAAGCCGTGCGTGCGCAGGGGCTCGGCCAGGATCGAGCCCACGCTCTGGCGGGGGTCGAGGCTCGAGTAGGGGTCCTGGAAGATCATCTGCATCCGCCGGCGCAGCCGGCGCAGCGACGAACCTCTGATGTCGGTCACGTCCTCGCCGTCGAAGACGATGGTCCCCGCCGTCAGCGGCACCAGCCGCAGGATGGCCTTGCCCGCCGTGCTCTTTCCGCAGCCCGACTCCCCCACCAGCCCCAGGGTCTCGCCCGGGGCGATTTCGAGGTCGATGCCGTCCACCGCCCGCACCGCTCCCACCCGGCGCTCGACGAGCAGGCCTTCCGTTATCGGGAAGTGCACCTGCAGCCCCCGCACCTCCAGCAGGGGGGCGCCGCCTGCCGCCGCCGAGCCGCTCATCGCAAAGCTGCGGTGGGAGGGGCCACCGGGTTCAGACAGCGGAGGTCGTGACCGCTTGCCGGGTCGGGAGCGAGCGGAGGCGGCCCGTCGGTGCAGGCGGGGAGCCGGTTCGGGCAGCGGGGGGCGAAGGCACAGCCCGCGGCCCAGGCCAGCGTGTCTCGGGGGGAGCCGGCGATCGGCCGCAGGGGCTGGCCCCGGGGTTGGTCGAGGCGAGGGACCGAGGCGAGGAGGCCGGCGGTGTAGGGGTGGCGTGGACTTGCGAACAGCTGCCGTCGCGAAGCTGACTCGACGATGCGGCCCGAGTACATCACGTGGACCGTCTCGCACGTCCCCGCCACCACGCCGAGGTCGTGGGTGATCAAGACGAGCGCGGTGCGGGAATCGATCACCAGCCGGCGCAGGAGCTCGAGGATCTGGGCCTGGATCGTGACGTCGAGGGCGGTGGTGGGCTCGTCCGCGATCAGCAGCTTGGGCCGGCAAGCGAGGGCCATGGCGATCATCACCCGTTGGCGCATCCCTCCCGACAGCTGGTGGGGGAACTGGCGGAGCCGGCGGGCCCCGTCCGGGATGCCCACGGCTTCGAGAAGGCCCATGGCTTCGGACCTGGCCGCAGCGCCGTGCAGCTCCGTGTGGCGTTCGAGGACCTCTGTCATCTGGCGTCCGACGCTCAGCACCGGGTTCAGGGACGTCATCGGGTCCTGGAACACCATCGCCAGGTCGCGGCCCCGTATGGCCGTCAACTCCCGTTCAGGCCGGCCCAACAGCTCCTTACCGTCGAAGCGGACGCTGCCCGACACCTCGACGCCGCGGCGGGGCAACAGCCCGAGGCTGGCCAACGCCGTCACGCTCTTGCCACAGCCCGACTCGCCGACGAGCCCGATGGTGGCGCCTGCCTCGACCGACAGGTCCACTCCGTCCACCGCCCGTACCTCCCGGCGAGCCCGGCGTCGGAAAACGACACGCAGATCGCGCACCTCGAGCAGGCTCAATGCTCGTCCTTCCCGCCGGG
>JAHWJU010000094.1 GCA_019348255.1 Actinomycetota bacterium
CCGTCCCCAGCCTCGACCTCTACCGGCGGCCGTTCCCGCTGTGGTGGCCGTGGCCTCGCCAGCTCAAGACCCGGATCGACTGGCTCGAGTGGGGGCTCGCCTCCACCGGCCAGTTCCCCGAAGCCCACACCTTCAGCTACCGCCTGGCGCGCGAGCTGCGGGGACGGAGGGGCGAGTTCGACCTGGTCCACGACAACCAGTGCCTGGGCCGGGGGCTGCTCCAGGTGGTGGCCAGCGGGTGGCCCGTCGTCGCCACCATCCACCATCCGATCACCGTCGACTTCGAGCTGGAGCTCGCCCACGCCGGCAGCGCGTGGCGGCGGTTCAGCCTGAGGCGGTGGTACTCGTTCCTGCCCGCCCAGATCGAGGTCGCCCGCCAGATCCCGCGGGTGATGACGGTGAGCGACTCCTCGCGACGGGACATCGTCGAACAGATGGGGGTGGCGGCGGAGCGGATCGCCGTCGTTCCCGTCGGTGTCGACCACACCCGGTTCCGACCGCTGTCGGACCGCGCGCCCGTTCCCGGCCGTCTCTTGACGACAGCAAGCGCCGACGTCCCCCTGAAGGGCCTGGTGCCGCTGCTGGAGGCGCTGGCCAAGGTTCGCACCGAACGCCCGGACGTGCACCTCGTGGTGATCGGCAAGCAGCGCGCCGGCAGCAGGCTGCCCGCGGTGCTCGATCGCCTCGACCTGCGCCGGGCGGTCAGCTTCGTGAGCGGGGTGAGCGACGAGCGGATCGTGGAGCTGTACGCCGAAGCCGAGCTGGCGGTGGTGCCGTCGCTCTATGAAGGCTTCTCGCTGCCGGCGGTCGAGGCCATGGCCTGTGGCACACCGCTGCTGGCCACCACCGGCGGCGCCTTGCCCGAGGTGGTGGGTACCGGCGGTGACACCGCACGACTCGTCCCTCCCAACGATCCGCAAGCCCTGGCTGGTGCCATCGTGGAACTGCTCGACGACCCAGCGGCCCGCGAACGGCTGGCTGAGGGCGGTCGCCAGCGGGTGCTCGACAGGTTCACCTGGCGGGCGACGGCGGAGCGGACGGTGGAGCAGTACCGCGCGGTGATCGGATGCTGACGGTCGACTACCGCCGGCTGGGCCTGCGCCGCGGCGATCGGGTGCTCGACATGGGGGCCGGCGCCGGCCGACACGCGTTCGAGTCGCTCCGCCGGGGCGGCGTGGTCGTGGCGCTCGACGTCGACCGAGCCGAGCTCAAGGACGTGGCCGCCGTCATCGAGGCGATGTCCGCCACCGGGGAGGCGCCTGCCGGCGCCGACGGTGCCGCCGTGAGCGGCTCCGGGCTGGCCCTCCCTTTCCCGGACGGTGCGTTCGACCGGATCGTGGCTGCGGAGGTCCTCGAGCACGTCGAGAACGACCGGCGGGCCATCTCGGAACTGGCGCGGGTGCTCCGGCCGGGTGGGGTTCTCGCCGTGACGGTGCCGCGGTGGTTCCCGGAGCTGGTGAACTGGGCCCTCGACGACGACTACCACGCCCCCGCAGTGCCCGGCGGTCATCTGCGGATCTATCGGGAAGCGGCGCTGCGGGAGCGGCTCGGTTCCGCCGGGCTACGGGTGGTCGGCCGTCACCACGCCCATGGCCTTCACTCGCCGTACTGGTGGCTCAGGTGTGCGGTCGGGGTGGACAACGACCAGCACCCCCTGGTGCGCGCCTACCACCAGGTGCTCGTCTGGGACCTTGTGCAGCACCCGTGGCCCCTGCAGGTGGCCGAGCGGGTGCTCCAGCCGCTCATCGGCAAGAGCCTCGTGCTGTACGCGGTGAGGGAGGGCTCACGATGAGCCCGCTGCCGGACCTGCCCGGCGTACTCTCCGCCGAGCAGGTGGCGGCTACAGGTGCGGCCATTGCGGCCGTGCAGCGCCCCAACGGCTGCATCCCCTGGTACGACGGCGGGCACGCCGACCCGTGGAACCACGTGGAGGCAGCAATGGCCCTGGCAGTGGCGGGGCGACGGGCGGACTCCCAGCGGGCCTTCGGCTGGCTGGAGGCGACGCAGCACGTGGATGGGGGCTGGCACACGTACTACCGGGGCTCGCAGGTGGAGGATGCCCGCCGTGACACCAACGTGTCGAGCTACGTGGCCGTGGGCGCCTGGCACCACTGGCTGGTCACCGGTGACACCGGCTTCATCGAGTCGCTGTGGCCGGTGGTGGTGGGGGCCGTAGGGTTCGCTCTGCGCCTCCAACAGCCCGGGGGCGAGATCCTCTGGTCCTACGAGCGCGACGGCTCGCCAGCGCGCTATGCCCTGTTGACCGGGTCGTCCTCGGTCTTCCTGGCACTGCGGTGTGCACTGGCGACCGCCCACCTGCTGGGCGAGGAGCGCCCGGAATGGGAGCTGGCGGCGTCGAGGCTGGGATCGGCCATCGCTCACCGATCGGAGACCGCGTTCGAGCCGAAGCGGCGCTGGGCGATGGACTGGTACTACCCCGTGCTCTGCGGGGCGCTTTGCCCATCCGGGGGCCGGGCGCGGCTGGCCCAGCGGTGGGAGGATTTCGTGCTGCCCGGCTTCGGGGTGCGCTGTGTGGCCGACGAGGAGTGGGTGACGGCGGCGGAGACGGCGGAATGCGTGCTGGCCCTCGACGCGGTGGGTCGCCGCGAGGACGCCCGGCGCCTCCTCACCTGGGTGCAGTACCTGCGCGAGGCCGACGGCTCGTACTGGACCGGGTGCACGCACCCTTCGGAGGTGCACTTCCCCCCCCAGGAGCGCTCGACCTACACCGCGGCCGCGATGCTGCTGGCCAGCGACGCCCTGGGCGGGATCACGCCGGCGGGCGGCCTGTTCCGGGGCGAAGGCCTCCCGGCCGTGGTGGTGGAGCCGTCGATGCTCACCGAGCCGCAGGCCTGGCTCAGCGAGGGTTGACGCGCTCCAGCACCCTCAGGCTGCCGCAGGCGCCGCCCCTGGCCTCCACGAAGGCCCCCGATGCGAGGGCGTCGCAGAAAAGCTCATAGGGGGGCCGGCCGCCGTCTTGCGGGTCGGCGAAGACGTCGTGGATGGCCAGCAGCCCGCCGACGGGGATCTTCGGGGTCCAGGCCCGGTAGTCGGCCCAGGCGACGGCTTGGCCATGGCCTCCGTCGACGAAGAGGAGGGCGAGCGGCGTCCTCCAGTGGCGGGCGACGAGGGTGGACTCGCCCACCACCGCCACGACCACGTCTTCCAGACCCGCCGCGGCGATGGTGCGACGGAAGGTGGGGAGCGTGTCCATCCGGCCGCCGGGCTCGACGAGTGACGGGTCGTGGTGCTCCCAACCGGGTTGGTTCTCCTCCGAACCACGATGGTGGTCGACCGTGAACAGCGCTGCGCCCGCGGCGCGGGCCGCAGCACCGAGGTAGATGGCCGACTTCCCGCAGTACGAGCCGATCTCGAGCAGCGGCCGCCCCGGGTTCGCGGCGGCGGCCCGCAGTCCCGCCTCGTGGAGGGCCAGCCCCTCGTCTTCGGGCATGAATCCCTTGGCCGAGAGGGCGGCGGCGAGGAGGGCGGCATCCACGGTGCCAATCCTGTCCCACCTGTCTGCGACCATCCGGCTGTGCCCGACGAGGAGAGGTCAACTACGATCGACCGGTCGACTCACCTGCCCCGCGCTGCGGGGCCCCGAGCGCAGCTGGCGCCGGGTCCACAGGGAGGAATCCAAGCGCAAATGCGACCTTATGAGGTCATGATCATCCTCGACGCCGGCCTGGAAGAAGACGCCATCCGGGCCACGCTCGACCGGGCGGCCCAGATCATCCGGTCCAACGGAGGCAACCCCGGCCGGGTGGACCGGTGGGGCAAGCGTCGTTTCGCCTACGAGCTCAAGCACCGGTGGGAGGGCTACTACGTCCTCCTCGAGGCCACCGCCGAACCGGTGGCCATGGCCGAGCTCGACCGGGCCCTGCACCTCGCGGACGAAGTCGTCCGCCACAAGGTCATCCGGCTCCCGGAGAAGGTCGCAGGGCGGGCTCCCCGTCCGGCCGCGTCAGCGGGAGCACCGGAGGCGGCTGTGGCCGCCGGAAGGAGCGAACAATGAGCAACGGCAACACCGTGACGATCATCGGCAACATCACCCGCGACCCCGAGTTGCGCTTCACGCCCTCGGGTCAGGCCACCGCCACCTTTGGGGTGGCCGTCAATCGTCGTTGGCAGAACCGCCAGACCCAGGAGTGGGAGGAGGCGACTTCGTTCTTCGACGTGGTGTGCTGGCGCGACCTGGCCGACAACGTGAGCGAGTCGCTGACCAAGGGTGCCCGCGTGATCGTCTCCGGTCGGCTCGAGCAGCGCAGCTGGGAGAACCAGGACGGCGAGAAGCGCTCCAAGGTCGAGATCGTGGCCGACGAAGTCGGTCCCAGCCTCCGGTGGGCCACCGCGCAGGTGACCAAGACCGACCGGCGGTCGCCCGACGGCCAAGCCGGCGGATCCCCCAGGTACAGCGAGCCCCCGCCCCGTGAGCCCGCCTACGACGAGGAGCCGTTCTGATGGCCAAGGGAAACGACCGCGACCGCGACAGCCGGCGCCGGGCCCCCAAGGACGCGCCTCGCAAGGGCGCGAAGAAGAAGGTCTGCATCTTCTGCAGCGACCACATCGCTTTCGTCGACTACAAGGACATCAACCTGCTGCGGCGCTTCATGAGTGAGCGGGGCAAGATCCGCGCCCGGCGGGTCAGTGGCAACTGCTCCCAGCATCAGGCCGCAGTGGCGGTGGCCATCAAGACAGCTCGCGAGCTGGCACTGTTGCCGTACGCCCAGCGCACGCTCACCGAACGCACCGGCGGCCGCGGCGGAGGCCGAGGGGGCGACCGGAGCCGGGGGGCTCCGGAGCGGGTGGAGGCGTACGAGCCGCCTGAGCTGACAAGCGATGCAGGCGACGGGGCCGAGGAGGCAGGCGACGTCGCCGAAAGCGTCGACGCGGAGGTCCGAACATGAGGATCGTCCTGCGAGCCGACGTCGAGAACCTCGGCAAGAAAGGCGACATCCTCGACGTGGCTGACGGCTTCGCCCGCAACTACCTGCTCCCCCGAGGCCACGCCATCAAGGCCACCCCGGGGGTGGAGGCGCAGGCCGGCGCCATGCGCCGCTCCCGGGACCTCAAGGACGCCCGCGACCGTGAGTCGTCCGAGGCCGTGGCCCGCAGGCTGGTGCCCCTGGTGATAAAGGTGCCGGCCAAGGCGGGCAAGGAGGGGAAGCTCTTCGGCTCGGTGACTGCAGCCGACGTGGTCGCCGCCGTGGCCGATCAGGCCGGGATCAGCCTCGACCGCCGCAAGGTGCACCTCGACGACCCCATCCGTTCGATCGGTACCCACGAGGTGCCCGTGCGCCTGCACAACGACGTGCAGTTCCGGGTCACCGTCGACGTCGTGAAGGCGTAGCCCCAGACTGGCCCGGGGCGCCGGGGTGGGTTGTCCCACCGGCGTCCTAGGATCGAACTGATGTTCCGCGAACCGAGCCCGGGGTCCGGCCTGTGGACAAGCCGGGGCCTTTTTGCCCCTCCTCCACAGCCAGATCCTCAGCTTTGGCCACTCGTTCCCCACAAGCCCGCCCGGCTTGACTACGGCTAGTCATGGTCCAAGCGCTCGATGAAGTACGCCGCCGCACCGCTCGGACCAGTGGCTCCCGGGTGCCGCCGCACAACCTGCAGGCCGAGGAGTCCTTGCTGGGGGCCATGCTGCTGTCGAAGGACGCGATTGCCGCGGCCGTCGAGGTGTGCGGCCCGGACGACTTCTACAAGCCCGCCTACGGCCACATCTTCGAGGCGATCCAATCCCTCTACGGACAAGGTGAGCCCGCCGACCCTGTGACCGTGGCCGACGAGCTGCGGCGGGCCGACCTGCTCGAGGCCATCGGCGGGCCCGCGGTGCTCACCGACCTGCAGGGCAGCACGCCGGGGATCAGCAACGCGGGCCACTACGCCCGCATCGTCGAGGAGATGTCACTGCTGCGCCGGCTCATTGGCGTGGCCGGCGAGATCGCCGAGATCGGCTACTCCGTCCCCGACGACGTGGTGGCCGCAGTCGACCAAGCGGAGGCCATGGTCTTCGAGGTGGCCCAGCGGCGGGTCACCGACAGCCTCTCGGACCTGCGTTCGCTGCTCAGTCTCAGCCTCGACCGCCTCGCCGCCCTGTACGACCGCGGTGACTCCGTCATCGGCACTCCCACGGGCTACGTCGACCTCGACGAGCGCCTGTCGGGGCTGCAGCCGTCGAGCCTGGTCATCGTGGGCGCGCGGCCGGGGTCCGGCAAGACCGCCTTCTCCCTCGGCATGGCCGCTCATGCCGCTGTCGAGTCGCACCTTCCGGTGCTGTTCTTCTCCCTCGAGATGAGCCACGACGAGGTCACCCAGCGGTTGCTGTCGTCCGAGGCCAAGGTCGACGCCACCCGGCTGCGCAACGGCAAGCTGGCCGACACCGACTGGCACAAGATCAGCCATGCCATCGGCCGGCTCTCGGAGGCGCCGCTCTACATCGACGACAACCCGAACATGACGGTGATGGAGATGCGGGCCAAGGCCCGCCGCCTCAAGAGCCGTCTGGGCGGCCTCTCCCTCATCGTGGTCGACTACCTGCAGCTGATGACCGGCCGGCGCTCGGCGGAGAACCGCCAGGTCGAGGTGTCCGAGATAAGCCGCGGGCTCAAGATCCTGGCTCGGGAGCTGGAGGTCCCGGTGGTCGCCGTGTCCCAGCTCTCGCGCGGTCTCGAGACCCGTTCCGACAAGCGCCCCATGCTGTCGGACCTGCGCGAGAGCGGCAGCCTCGAACAGGACGCCGACGTCGTCATGTTCATCTACCGCGACGAGCTCTACAACCCGGAAAGCAACGACCGCGGGGTGGCGGAGATCATCGTGGCCAAGCACCGCAGCGGTCCCACCGGAACCGAGCGCCTCGCCTTCCTCGACCGCTACACGCGCTTCGCCAACATGGCGAGGGTCTAGCGGCCCTCGCCGGGCGGGCGGCGGCCACCTCGAAAGGACGGTCTGCACCCTTCCTCTCGGCTGGAGATGTGGCCTCCGCCCGGTCCCGGCGGTGCGGGCCCTGGAGGAAGCGCCGCCCTTCTCTCTCGACCACTCTCCGTGACAACTTGAGGCGGTAGCCTTCCGCTGAGTGCCCCGTCGCGATCCCGTGCAACCCCAATCGAAGGCGACCAAGGAGGGCTGCGCCCGTGTTCCTGGGTGAGGACCTGCTGCCGCTGCTCGTGCTCGCGCTGGGAGCGGCGCTGGCGGTGGGCCACGGTGTCGCGTTGCTGCGCCCGCCGCCGGCGGCGGATGACGGCAACCTGTCGAAGGCTCCCCTGAGCCGCAGCGTCACGATGATCGTCTTGGGCCTGGTGGCGGCCGTCTGGGCCGTGGCCACCCTCACCTCGTGACCCAGGAGCTCACCCGCCTGCAGCGCCAGATCGGGTTTCTGGTCGAGATGGACAAGGCCAAGTCCGTCTTTCGCCAGAGCTACCTCACCGACGGCTCCCGCAAGGAAAACGATGCCGAGCACATGTGGCATCTCGCCCTCTGCGTCCTGGTGCTGGGCGAGTACGCGGCTGAGCCGGTCGATCTGGTTCGGGTGCTCAAGATGGTGTTGATCCACGACATCGTCGAGATCGACGCCGGCGACACCTACATCTACGACGACGTGGGCCGGGCGACGCAGGCCGAACGGGAGGGTCGCGCCGCCGACCGCCTCTACGGACTGCTTCCTGCCGACCAGGAGGCGGAGCTGCGGGAGATCTGGGAGGAGTTCGAGGCCAGGGCCACGCCCGAGTCGCGCTTCGCCGCCGCCGTCGACCGGCTTCAGCCGGTGCTGCTCAACCTGGCCACCGAAGGCCGCGCCTGGCGCGAGCACCGAATGGGAGCGGACCGCGTATTGGCCGTCAACTCGAAGATGGAGGCGGGAGCGCCGGACCTCTGGGACTACGTGCGACAGCTTCTCGACGACGCCGTCGCGCGGGGCTGGCTGGACGAAAAGACCAGCTGATCCGGTGCCTACCTCTGATCGGTGCCGTCAGCGCCTCTGCGCTCGATGTCGCGGCAGTTGAGCCTCGGCGGAAGGCTCCCCGACACGGTGTGCACGGTTCCGTCGGATGTCTCGACCACGAAGGCCTCGCCCCCTACCAGCGGCTCCCCAGCGGCATCCTGCATCGTCACGTAGAAGAAGCGGGGGAACCCCTCGATGCTGGCGGCGACCAGCACCTCGGGCGACAGGCCCGTCACCTCGGCCACGCGGCTGACCGCCTCGGATCCTGTCACCCTCCACCACCGGCTGGGAAGAACGTGGCGTACGTCGCCGCCACGTCCGCCTCGGTGAACCCGTAGCCGGGGGAGTCCGCCTTCGGCGGCCACAGGTCCACTGCGCCACCTTTGGGCTGGGCATCTACGAAGTACACCTTGCCTTCGTGGTTGACGGCATTGAAGGCGTGACCGCCGCCTCCCTTCCAGTGGACCACGACGTAGGCGGACGACCCGTGACCGCGGGTGGCGAGGTCCGCGCCCAGCGACTTGAACGTCTGTGGCTCGAGCGGCCGGCCCAGCCATGCTTCGATCTCGGCCCGTGTCTCACCGCCGGCCCCTGGCGCCCGTGCGGCCGAGACCTGTGGCGTCCCCCGCCAGGTCACCTCGACCGCTCTCGCACAGTCGGCGCAGTTGACGTCGCGGCCGGGGACGACGTGGCCGCCGGCGTTGACCCACGGCGAGAACTCGGCCGGGGCGGAGTGCCGCGGGAGAGCCTGGGGCACCTTCGCCCAGTCGGCGTCCGACGGGGGGATGTAGCGCTTGTCACGGGACCAGTGCCGCCACAGCGGCGACAACCGGGAGCGGGCGGCACCGATCGGCGCCCCGCCCATCGCGCCCGACAGCAAGGCGTTGGTGACGACCTGCCCCGAGGTGGCGTTGCCACCGAGGGCATCGACGCCGGCGCTGGTGGCGGCGTCGGCGGCGAAGCCGGAGGCGAAGGCCCGGGCCGGAGTGCCGGCCAGCGCCGCCCCCCGCAGGGCCAGCGAGGCGCTGGTGAGCCCGCCGGCGGCCACTCCCAAGGCGTCGGCGCCGCTCCAGTTGTCGAGGTCGGTGG
>JAHWJU010000271.1 GCA_019348255.1 Actinomycetota bacterium
TCGACCGGGTGCTGCGGGCGGCCTTCACCTTCTTCCGCGAGAACCCCGACTTCGTTCGCATGGTGCGCCGTGAGGCGCTCGAGGGCGGCGGGCTGCACCTCGGCGTGAACCTGGGGTCGGCCCTGAAGCCGCTGGTCGACCGGGCCTGCGGGTTCTTCGAAAAGGAGATGGCGGCGGGCCGGTTCCGGCGCCACGATCCCGAGCAGCTGATCCTCACCGGCTACGGCGCGCTCCTGACCTACTTCTCGGACCTGCCGTTCCTGGAGGCGCTCCTGGGGCGGGACCCGCTGTCGCCGGAGGCGCTGGAGGAACGGTTGGAGCACGTCCGTTCGTTCTTTCGCGCCGCGCTGGACCCGGCCGGCCCGCCCGACGCCGGCTCCTCCTCCCTCGACAGCGCATCCTGAACGGCCGTCCCGCCCTCCGAGGTGCCTACCTCCAGGGGAGCGGGCGCCTCTAGCGTGTTCGGCCATGCGTCGCTCGGTGGTGCCCGCGCTGCTGACGTTGACGATGGTGTCCTCCTCCGGCGCGATGGCGCTCAGCTCGGCTGTGGGACCGGCGCCGGAGGTAGTCGAGCCTCACGACCGCCTGCGTCCGGCCACTCCGGTGCTTTCGGCCCGGCGGGTGCCCGGGCTCCTGAGCCGCACCGTCGGGCTGAGCCGGCTCCATGCCGATCTCGACGCACTCTTCGAGAACCCGTCCCTCGGAGGGGCCCGTCAGTCGTCCTGTCTGAGTGTGGAGGAGGGCGACACCTCCATCTACGAGCGGCGCGCCGACCAGCGGCTGATCCCTGCGTCCACGCTGAAGGTGCTCACAGGCATGGCTGCCCTCCGCCGGCTGGGACCGGAGTTCCGCTTCGTCACCCATCTGCGGGCGCGGGCGGTGAAGGACGGAGTGGTGGAAGGTCCGCTGTGGCTGGTGGGGGCAGGCGACCCGCTCCTTGCCACCCAGGCCTACGCCGACAGCTTCCGTAACCAGCCCCAGGTGTTCACCTCTCTCGACGCACTGGCCGACGCCGTCGTGGCCGCCGGCGTGCGGGAGATCCGCGGGGGCATCCACGGTGACGAGAGTCGCTACGACACGGTGCGTTACGTGCCGAGCTGGAAGCCGGTGTACATCAGCGAGAACGAGAGCGGGCCCGTCTCTGCTCTCGTGGTCAACGACAACTTCGTGCAGTACCGGCCCCTCAAGACGATCCCGACCGACGCCCCGGCACTCCACGGCGCCGCCACGCTGACCAACCTCCTGCGGGGCCGGGGGATGGTGGTGGGGGAGCCCGGGCAGTCGACCGCGCCAGCCGAGGCGAAGCCGGTGGCCTCTGTCGCCTCGTCCCCGTTGCCGGAGATAGTCGGCCAGATGCTGCGCGAGAGCGACAACCTGACCGCCGAGATGCTCACCAAGGAGCTGGGTCGCAGGTTCGGTGCCGGCGGCTCCTGGGACGAAGGCGTGAAGGTCATCCGGGCCACGGTGGCCGAGGCGGGCCTGCCGGCGGAGGGGTATGTGGCCGTGGACGGCTCTGGCCTCGACGTCTCCGACCGCCTCTCCTGCTCGGTCCTCATGGATGCGCTCGACCTCGCTGGGCCCGAGGGGCCGGTCGCGGAGGGCCTGGCCCTGGCCGGCCAGACCGGCACGCTCGCCACCCGGTTCAAGGGGAACCCGGCCGAGGGCAGGCTCCGGGCCAAGACCGGCTCGCTCAACTTCGTCGCCGGCCTCGTCGGCTTCGTGGACGCGCAGCAGTCACGCAAGCTGGAGTTCGCTCTCCTCGCCAACGACCTTCCCGACAAGATCGCCACCGGCCGGATGCTCCAGGAGCAGGTCGGTGCCGTGTTGAGTCAGTACCCCAAGGCGCCTCCGCCGGAGGCCCTTCGACCGGAGCGGCCGCGTCCGGCCGGGTGACCCGCCGGGCCGGGTGCTTGCGCACAGGGTGGCGGGGGGATAGGAAGATCCGTCCCTTACTCGTAGGAGACCCATTTGCCGCAACCGTCGTCGACATCCAAGGGCCTCCCCTCCTTGGCCACCGAGCTCAAGGATCTCGTGGTCACCTACGCGAAGCAGGAGACGATCGAGCCGATCAAGGGCCTCGGCCGCTTCCTCGCCCTGGGGGTGGCCGGTTCCGTGGTAATTGCCAACGGCCTCGTCCTGTTGGTGCTCGCGGTCCTTCGGGCGCTGCAGACGGAGACGGGTGGCGTCTTCGACGGCAACCTCTCCTTCGCGCCCTACCTGGTGACCCTGGTGATGTGCGCCATCGTGCTGGTTCTGGCGCTGCGAGCCATCGGCGCCGCCAAGCGTCGCAAGACAGCCCGGCCATGAGCCCCCCCCGGGTCAACCGCGCCGACATCGAGGCCAAGCTGCGGGAGATACGCGGCGAGGTCGACACCACCGCCACCGCGGCCAAGCCCACGGGCATCGCCATCGCCGTCGTCGCCGGCGTAGCCCTGCTCGGGGCGGCATACCTGCTCGGCCGGCGGAAGGGCAAGAAGCGCTCCACCGTGGTCGAGATCCGCCGGGTCTGAATGGGCCGCTACCTGTGGATGTTGGCCATCCGTAGGGGTCTCATGGGAGGTAGCCGGCCCTGGATGACCATCCTCGGCGTGGTGGCCGTCCTCCGGCTGATCCGGCGGATCTCGGGGTCGGAGCCGGAGACGGTGTGCTGCGAGAAGCTCAAGCCAGGTCAGGCGTTGATCGTCACCCACCACCGCAGACAACGGCGGGGCGACGAGTTGCGATGATGGTG
>JAHWJU010000020.1:0-2466 GCA_019348255.1 Actinomycetota bacterium
TGGTGGTGCTCTACCAGGACTTCAAGGGTGACCGTCGTGACTTCGAGTTCCTGGAGGGACCGGCGTGGGGGGATCCCTTCGCGCTGGTGGTGACCCGATCCGACGACGGGGGCAGGACGTTCTCACAGGGGGTGGAGGTCGACGACGACGTGGTCCCCGCCCGGAGGTTCCTGGTGTTCCTGCCGGAGTTCCCGTCGCTGGCCGCGGCCCGCGACGGGAGCCTCTACGTGGCGTGGGCCGACGGCCGCAACGACGACGAGGACGTGTTCATGCGCCGCTCCGGCGACGGCGGGCGGACCTGGGAGAAGGCGGTCCGGGTCAACGACAACGACGTCGGGGACGGCACCTCTCAGTACCTTCCCCGGGTGGCGGCGGCGCCCGACGGGAGGGTCGACGTGCTCTACCTGGACAGGCGCCGAGACCGGGCACGAGACGTCATGACCGACGCCTACCTCGCCACCTCGACGGATCGAGCGACGAGCTTCGCGAGCACGAGGGTGTCGTCACGTTCGTTCGACTCCCGGGTGGGGCCGCTGGTCGACCCCAGCATCGGCGTCGACTTCGGTTCCCGGCTCGGCCTCATCAGCACCGGCGACGGTGCCGTGGCGACCTGGACCGATTCGCGAGTGGGAACCGAGGACACCGGTCGCCAGGACATCGCAGCGGCGGCGGTTCGTTTCACTCCCGCTCCGCCGACCCCGGCCAGGATGCGGACGGTGCTCGCTCTGCTCGTCATCAGCCTGCTGGGGTTGGCAGGCTGGCTCGTGTCGCGGCGGTCGGGCAGGGGCGAACAGGATGGCTGAGATGAACGACAGCGCGCCCGTCCCCGTCGCTGCACGCACACAGCGTCGCTCGTGGGTGCTCGCGCTGGTCGGAGTCGCCTGCCTGGCCATGGGCGGCGGCTCCTTGCAGGTGGCCGCCGCGCTGCCCACCGCGTCGGCCCGGCCGGTGGGTGGGAACCTGCCGATCGGCCTCGGCGCCACCGACCTCCGCAACATCGACGCCAACAACTCGCCCAGCCTCGTCCGCAACCCCGCCCGTCCGAACAACCTGGCCGTGGCGAACCGGGTCGACACGCCCCGCTTCTCCTGCGCCCTCCATGTCTCACTCGACGGCGGGGCCACGTGGGACAAGACCGCTATCCCCTTTCCCGACGGCGAGGAGCTCCCGCCCCGCTGCTTCGCTCCCGACGTTGCCTTCGACGCTGACGGCACCTTGTACGTGTCATTCGTCACCCTGATAGGCCTTGGCAACACCCCCAACGCCGGCTGGTTGGCCACGTCCGAAGACGGCGGCCGGACCCTCAGTGCTCCCGCGAGGATCGAACCCCTCGGCCCCCTGGCCTTCCAGATCCGCCTGACTGCCGACCCGGTGACAAGCGGGCGTTTGTACCTGTCCTGGGTGCAGGCGGCGGAGGTCGCGCTCTTGCAGTTCCCCACCGATGACAACCCCATCCTCTTCAGCCGGTCCGACGACGGCGGCCTCACCTGGCGGGCCCCGGTGCGGGTGAACCCGCCCGAGCGCAAGCGGGTGGTGGCGCCTTCGGTGGCACCGGGCGCCGACGGACGGCTCTACCTGCTCTACCTCGACCTGGGCAACGACCTGCTCGACTACCGAGGCGCCCACGAGGGCCGGGGCGGCGAGCCCTACCCCGGGCCGTGGAGCCTGGTGCTCGCCCGCTCGGGTGACGAGGGCCGGACCTGGGACACCACCGAGGTGGACGGCGCCCTGGTACCCGTCGAGCGCCTCCTCGTGTTCCTCCCCCCGGCCCCCTCGCTGGCGGTGGACCGGACGAGTGGGCGGGTCTATGTCGCCTTCCACGACGGCCGCCTGGGCGATGCCGACGTGTGGCTGTGGGCTTCGGGCGACGGCGGTCGCAGCTTCTCAGGACCGAGGCGGGTAAACGACACCAGGCCTCGGGACGGGACGTGGCAGTACCTGCCGCGGGCCAGCGTCGCCCCCGACGGACGACTCGACATCGTGTACTACGACCGGCGGTCCGATCATGTCGAGAACGTTCGCAACGACGTGTCCCTCCAGTTCTCCACCGACAGTGGCAAGACGTTCTCGCCGCGGCTACGGCTCAACGACCAGTCGTTCGATTCTCGAATCGGGTTCGGAAGCGAACGGGGCCTGCCCGACCTCGGTAGTCGCCTCGCGCTCCTGTCGACCGAGAGCCGGACGATGGCCGTGTGGACCGACACCCGGGGAGGCAGCGAGGCCTCCGGCAAGCAGGACCTCGCCCGCGCCGTCGTAGCCTTCTCACCTGCTTCTCCGCTGCGCCAGCCGCTGCGGGTCGGCGGGTTCGTCCTGTTGGGCCTTGGCGCCGTCGCCTTGGTGTGGGGCCTGATCCCCCGGCGGCTCCGGGTGTCGCCGGCCCCCGCTGGTTCCGGGGGGCTAGCGGCGCCGGCCCATGCCGACGATGGGCTGGTTGAGCCGGATGTCGCCGGTGGAGCCCTGGAAGGC
>JAHWJU010000020.1:2566-27532 GCA_019348255.1 Actinomycetota bacterium
CGTCGCCGAAGCTGAAGATGCCCCCGTCGGAGGCGACGAGCCAGTAGCCGGCGCCGATGATCCGAGGTAGCACTTCGCCACCTTCGGGGGCCACCCCCGGGAGGGTCACCGGCCCGGAGGGCCGCGACTGGGGGCCGGTGCCCAGCGCGTTGGTGGCGGCGACCCGGAAGGTGTAGGTGGTGCCAGCGGCCAGGGCCTCGAACGTCGCCTGCCGGGATGGCGCCGATGTCGTCTTCGTCGCCACCGGGGCACCCGCGGCGTACGCGGTCACGACGTAGCTGGTGATGTTCGACCCACCGTGGTGCGCCGGCAATCCCCACCGCACCTCCACCCGGCCGCTCCCGAGGGCCGCCTGCACCTCGGTCGGCGCCGTCGGCGGCCTGTCCGGCACAGCCAGCAGGATCGATACGGCGCCGGCGTTGAAGTTGGTGACGGCGAGGTCGAGCCTGCCGTCCCGGTTGTAGTCGCTCACTGCCGCCGAGGCGGTGCGACTGCCGGCGGCATAGGTCAGCCCCTCGTTGAAGGTCCCGTCACCGCGTCCGAGCAGGATGGAGACGCTCCCGCTCGCGGGCGTCGACGTTCCGGCGCTGGGAAACGTGAACTCCAGGGAGAAGTTCTGGTTGGCGACCACCAGGTCGATGGTGCCGTCGAGGTTGAAGTCACCGGTTCCCACCCAGCTCGCACTACCGGCGCTGGGATAGCTGACAGCCGGCGCCCGGGTGCCGGCGGGCGTCGTCAGGAGCACGGACACGTTGTCGGACCCGGCGTTGGCGACGACGATGTCGAGCCTGCCGTCGCGGTTGAGGTCGGACAGAGCTACCGAGCTGGGAGCAGCGCCGGCGGAGTGCGTGCCGCCCAGGTTGAAGCTGCGCTGGCCGGGGACACCGAGCAGCACCGTGAGGTCGCTCGAGCCCGAGTTGACCACCGCCAGATCAGGGAGACCGTCGCCGTTGAGGTCACCGGCCGCCGCCGAGGACGGGGAACGGCCCACGGTGAACTGCGCCGGCGGCGCGAACGACCCGCCGTTCCCGCCCCAGAAGACGGAGATCCTCGAGCTGCCGCAATACGTGACGGCGAGGTCGGACGCGCCGTCGCGATCCAGGTCGGACACGAGGACCGACGAAGGCAGACTGCCTGCGGCGGGGAAGGGCGCAACGGGCAGGAAGGTGCCGTCGCCGTTGCCGAGGAAGACCGTCACCGACCCAGTGCCGCTAGCAGTGCACGTATCGCTGATCCGACCATTGGCGTTGACCACGACGAAGTCCGCTCTGGCGTCACCGTTGACGTCGCCCACGGCGACCGCGGTGGGGAACTTCCCGGCGTCGGTGATCAGGTTCAGAGGCGGTAGAAAGGTGCCGTCTCCCCGGCCGAGCAGGACCGAGGCCTGGGAACCACTGGTGCTCGAGTTGGCAGACACGAGGTCGGGCCTGGCGTCGCCGTTGAAATCGGCGGTGGCAATCGCTACCGGCGGTGCCCCCGTCAAGTAGCTCGGTGCAGTGGCGAAGGTGCCCGGGACGAGGCCGCCGAACAGCACCGAGACGCTGTCAGAGCCGAAGTTGGCGGTTGCCAGGTCTGTCTTCCCATCCTGGTCGAGGTCGCCGGCGATCACCGCCCGCGGCCCGAGCCCGGCTCCGTAGCCGACAGGACTTTCGAACCCGGTGGACGACAGGAGGACGACCAGGGCGCTGTCGAAGTTGGCCCTGCCGGCAGTGGCGATGGCCAGGTCGGAACGGCCGTCACCGTCGAAGTCGGCGGCCGCCGCGCCCCGCGGGTTCGTCCCCGCCGCGTACGTCTGAGGAGCCTCGAAAGCTCCGCCGCCGCGGCCCGCGAAGATGTAGAGCTTGTCGGCCTTGACGTTGCTGTCGGCGGTTCCCTCCAGCACCTGGGCGGTCACGGCAAGATCGATCTCAGGGCCGCCGACGAAGTTGCCGGCGACCACAGCCGTGGGAACGGAGACAAATGCGGGAGGCAGCCGGAGGGGTGCGCCTGGCGAAAGGGTGCCGCTGCCGGCGAGGAGAATCGAGACGTCGTTCGACTCGGAGTTGGCCACGGCCAGGTCCGCCACGCCGTTGGCGTCCAAATCCGCAGCGGTGATGGCGATGGGGCTCGCTCCTACCGGAAATGTCGCTCCCCGATCGAACCCGCCGTCGCCTCGGCCCGCGAAGACCGTCGTGGTGTTGAGACCGAAGTTGGTCACGGCCAGGTCAGGACGACCATCGCGGTTGACGTCGACCAGGGCCAGAGCGGCGGGGCCTGCGCCGGGGTCCAGCATCAATGAGGACGTGGCGCTGATGGCTCGGCTCCGGTTCCCGGCAAGGATGGTGACGGTGTCGGACCCGAGGTTCGCTACGGCCAGGTCGGCAGCCGTGTTGCCGTCGAAGTGCCCGGCGACCAGGCCGAAGGGCGACTGCCCTACCGTCACGCGGGTTCCGGGAACGAAGGTGCCGCCCAGTTCTCCCCACAGGATCGAGATGCTGTTCGACCCGGAGTCCGCGGTGGCCAGATCGGCATGGCCATCGCCGTCGAAATCGCCGGAAGCCACGGCATTGGGCCTGGTGCCGACGCCGTAGACGCCGCTGACGAAGTCGGCGGCGGCGGGACTCGTGGCGGCGAGGAGGCCCGGTAGCACCAAGAGCACCGCGAGCGCCGGGACCGAACACGTCCTTCCGCGACCGCGTCGGTTCCGCTCAGCCGTGGTCTGTTGGTCTGGGTCCACTCTTTCCCCCTGCCCGCGTCCGGGGCCCGTCGAGGTGCCAGCGGCACCCGACACCTCGGCAGCCGGTTCGCGCCGACACTGTAACTCTGTCATTAGCCCCGGCGGCCCAGGGTGGGCGAGCCGGCCCCGCGGTCGCGGCAGAAGCGGCGGAAACGCGGTATTGTCCGCCGGACTCTTCGACCCAGGCCGCGGGCGGCCAACGGCAACAAGGAGAAAGACATGCAAGTTGGTAGCAGATCCTCAGTGACGCGGGCAGCCGCGGGTGCAGCATTGGCCGTCGTGCTGCTGCTTGCAGCTCCGGCCTTCGCTTGCACCCCCAGTGCCGACTTCAGCGTCGGCACAGGAAGCTCCAAATCGGGCGGGACCACCAACGCCAGCGCGCCGGCGGGGGCCACCGTGCCGTTCGAGGGCAACAACTGGGACGGCGAGGGAATGCCGGTGAAGGTCCTGTGGAACGAAGCGGGCTCCGACTCGAGCAGGCTCCTGTTCGCTGTCGCTCCTGACGCGAAGGGCAGCTTCAGGGTGGCGGCGACGATCCCTGCCGACACCCGGCCCGGCTTCTATGAGCTCCGGGCTGAGCAGGTCCGCAGCAACGACACCAAGAAGGTTTCCTACCTCCAGCAGGGCCGCTTGGAGGTGCTCGAGCCGGGCCAGCAGCCCGTCACCGAGGAGTCGCAGCCGCAGACCCCGCCGCAGGAGAGCGGCCAGCCGGCACCTGAGCAGTCTGCCCCCCGTGCCGAGGCCGCCCCGGCCGCCGCTGCATCTCCCGCTGCGCCCGCCGCCCCTAGAGCCCGGCCTGCGGCCCCGGCCCGCAACGCTGCGACAGCTCCTGCTGCGGCCCCGGCCGCCCCGGCGGATGCCGCGCCTGTAGCCGCCGCCCCCGAGGAGCCCGCCGCTGCTGTCGCCGTCGTCGAGCCCGAGGCCGCTCCGTCGGTCAAGAGCACGACTGCGGACCTGTGGAGCGGCTTCAACGGTCGCAGCGCCGGCCAGGTCCCGAGCCTGGCCGCTCCGGTGGAGCAGGCTCCGGCCAAGTCGCTCGCCGGTGGCATCGCCCTGCTGATGGTCGGCACGCTCACGCTGCTGGCCGGCGTGGGTGTCGCCACCCTCCGCCGCACCCGGGCCAGGGCCCAGGGCTGACCGCTCGAATCTGAGTCCGGACAAGAGGCCCCGCAGCTCCGGCTGCGGGGCCTCTTCGCGTCTGCGCCACCCGTCGACGATCAGCCCGCGGGCGCCGCCTCGGCAGCCTGTCTGGCGTGATAGCTCGAGCGGGTGAGGGGTGAGCACTCGACGTGGGCGAAGCCCATGGCCCGGGCCCGCCGGCGCAACGAGTCGAACTCCTCCGGCGACCACCACCGGCTCACCGGAAGGTGGTCGCCGGTCGGGCGCAGGTACTGCCCGACGGTGACGATGTCGACACCTACCGCCCGCAGGTCGTGGAGGGCGGCCACCACCTCTTGGTCGGTCTCGCCCATGCCCACGATCAGCCCCGACTTGACCTTCAGGCCGCCAGCCTTGGCCGCGGCCAGGACGGCGAGGCTGCGGGCATAGGAGGCCGACGGCCGCACCGCCCGCTGCAGCCGGGCCACCGTCTCCAGGTTGTGGTTGAAGACGTCGGGCCGGGCCCCGTACAGCAGGCCCAGGGCTGCGGCGTCGCCCTTGCAGTCGGGGACGAGGACCTCCACCGCGGTGGTCGGGCTGCGCCGGCGGATGGCGGCGATGGTGGCCGCGAACGCCGCCGCACCGCCGTCGGGGAGGTCGTCACGCGCCACGGCCGTGACCACGGCATGGGCCAGCCCCATGCGGGCCACCGCGGCCGCCACCCGCTCGGGTTCGCCGGGGTCGAGCGGCTGGGGACGGCGGGTGTCGACCAGGCAGAAGCCGCAGGCCCGGCTGCACCGGGCGCCGTTGATCATGAACGTGGCCGTGCCGTCGTTCCAGCACTCGAAGATGTTGGGGCAGCCGGCTTCCTCGCACACGGTGGCGAGATCCAGGGAACGCATGGTCTGCTTCAGCTGCCGGTACTGCGGCCCCATGTCGGCCTTCACCCTCAGCCACTCCGGCTTGCGCTCGCCCAGCGGAAGCGACGACGCGCTGTCGACCCCGGCCGCCGACAACCGCCCCAGTAGGCGCACCGGCTGCCCGCCGGCGCCGGCTCCGTGGGCACGCGAGAACGGAGCCAGGTCCTGGGGCCGCGACGACCACGCCACCTCCGCCCGCTCGACCTGGCCGCTCCCCCACTGCAGCGCGGCGCGCCGGACGACGCCCTCGACGACATCGCGCATCTCTGCCTTGACGCCCTCGGCCGCCATGGATGTCACCCGCTTGTCCCGGATGCCACAGGGGACGATGTGGTCGAACATCTCCAGGTCGGGCGCCACGTTCAGGGCGAAGCCGTGCATGGACCGGCCGCGACTGAGCCGCACGCCGACAGCGCAGATCTTGCGGTCCTCGATCCACACGCCGGGGTAACCGTCGAGGCGGCCGGCGCCGGGCAGGCCCAGCTCCGACAGCACGTCGATCACCACCTGTTCGACGGCATGCACATGACGGGGGGAGGCGCCGGGGCTGACGGGCACCGAGACGACGGGATAGCCCACCAGCTGCCCCGGCCCGTGGTAGGTGACGTCGCCGCCGCGGTCGCTTCTGACGACATCGGCGCCGACCGAAGCGGGGACGGCCAGAAGGTGCTCGGGCTTGGCCCGCACACCCATGGTGTAGACGTGCGGGTGCTCCATCAGCAGCAGGTACTGTTCGTCGGTTCGTTCGAACAGTGCCCGCTGCAGCACGTGGGCGTCGTGGTAGCCGACCCGACCCAGCCACCGGGCCCGAAGCGTCACCTCAGCCCAGCTCGGCGGCCCAGTCCCGGGTCTCGAGGATCTCCTTGAGCCGGGCCAGGAAGGCCGAGGCGTAGGCGCCGTCGTAGGCGCGGTGGTCGAAGGAGATGGCCAGGTTGCCGACCGGGTGCACGGCGACGCCGTAGCCACCTCCGGGCAGGGCCACGGCCACCGGCCGGGGCTTGATCCCGTCCGTGGACAGGATGGCCACCTGGGGCTGGTTGATGATGGGCCCGGTGATCAGGGTGCCGTAACCGCCGGCGTTGGTGATCGTGAAGGTACCGCCGGAGATCTCGTCGGCACTCAGCTTCTTGGCCTTGGCCCGGCGGCCCAGGTCGCCCATCTCCCGGGCCAGGGCCCGTAGCCGCTTGGACTCGGCGTCGGTGACCACGGGGACGATGAGGCCCTGGAAGTCCATGTCGACGGCGATGCCGAGGTTGACGTAGCGGTGCACGATGAGCTCGTCGTCGCCGACGCTGGCGTTGACGTGGGGGAAGTCGTGGATGGCGTCGATGGTGGCCCGGGCGATGAAGGGGAGGTAGGTGAGGCTGACGCCCTCCTCCTGGCGGAACCGGTCCTTGGCCGGGACGCGCACCCGGTCGACGTTGTCGTAGTCGACCTCGATGACCACCAGCGTGTGGGCGGACGTGGCCAGGGACCGGACCATGTGCTCGGCGGTCCGCCGGCGGATGTTGGAGAAGGGGACGACCTCGTCGCGGTCGGTTGCCCGCGCCGGCGTGGTCTCCGGGCGCGGCCGCGCCGGTGCGGCAGGAGCCGACGTCTCGGCCGGCGCTGCGGCCGCAGGGGACGCCGGGCCAGGAGCGGGTGGCGCCGCTGCGGGCTGCGGTGCGGGCGGCGGGGGTTGGGGTTGGGGTTCGGGTTGGGGAGCCGCAGGGGCGGCGGGAGCGGGTGGCGCGCCAGGAGGTGGCTCTGGTCCGGCGCCGGGGGCCTGAGCTCTCCCCGCCGCGCTCCTGTCGATGATCGCCAGGACGTCGGCCCTGGTGATGCGCCCGCCGGCGCCTGTGCCGCGGATGGTGGAGGGGTCGAGGCGGTGCTCCGTGATCAGGCGGCGCACCACCGGCGACAGGACCTTGCCGCCACTGCTGTCGTCGCCGTCGGCCGAACCGTCACCGGTCGCGACCTCGGCCGGCGCCGGCCTGGCCGGCCGATCAGCTTCTTCGGGGGGGGCGGCGCCGTCGGTGGCCACCGCCCCTCCGGTCGCTCCCGTGGGCTCCGGTCCGGCATCGGCGGTGGCCACGTCGGTGCCCGCCGTGGGGCCGGGATCCCCTCCGCCCGCGGACGGCCCCTCCCCGGCCTGGGCGGAACCCGTCTCCGGCTGCGCCTCGGCCGGCGCCGGCTCGGAACCGGCGGCGCCGTCGCCGGCTCCGTCCCCGGCCGGGGGCGCGTCGGACACCACGGCCAGCACCGCCCCGACCTCAGCCGTCTCGCCCTCGGGAACCCGGATCTCGGCCAGGAACCCCGACACCGGTGAGGGCACCTCCGAGTCGACCTTGTCGGTCGAGACCTCGTAGATGACCTCGTCCTCCTCGACACGGTCACCCACCTGTTTCAGCCACCTGGTGATGGTGCCTTCGGTGACGGTCTCGCCCAGTTGGGGCATGGTGATGTCAGGCATGGCTAGGAGTGCAGTCCTCTCCCGGTGAGCGCCAGCACGGTCTCCCCGAAGACCTCGGAGAGCGTCGGGTGCGGTTGGATGAACTGGGCCACCTCGTCCACGGTGGCTTCCCAGTTGACGGCCAGGTAGGCCTGGCCCAGCTGTTCGGTGACCCAGGGGCCGACCATGTGCACCCCGAGGATCGTGCCGGCTCGGCCGGCGCCGTCCTTCTCGGCGATCACCTTGACCAGCCCCTCGGCCTCGCCCAGGATCAGGGCCCTACCGTTGCCGGCGAAGGGGTCCTTCTTCACGACCACTTCGTAGCCGGCGTCGGTGGCAGCCTCCTCGGAAAGCCCGGCGAAGGCCACCTCGGGGTGGGTGTAGATGCACCAGGGCACCTTGGCGTAGTCGACCGGGACCACCGGCTCGCCGAGGATCGTCTTCACCACCTGGATCCCCTCGACGAACCCGACATGGGCCAACGCCGGGTGCACGGAGGTCCCGGTGGAGATGAGGTCGCCCACCGCGAACACCCCCTCTTCGGCCGTCCGCAGCCACTGGTCGACCCTCACGAACCCCCGCTCGTCGACCTCCACCCCCACTCCGTCGAGAAGCAATCCGTCCGAGAGCGGGCGTCGACCGACAGAGACCACGACCATGTCGACCGTGAGGGTCTCGCCTTCCCCCCCGAAGCTCACGGTCGTGCCGGTCTCCCCCGGGGTGTGACCCGACACCGCCACACCGGTGCGGATGTCGATGCCCCGCTTCTTGAAGGACCTCACCACCACCTCGGCGACCTCGCGGTCGCAACCGGGCAGGATCTTCGGCAGGGCCTCCAGGATGGTGACCTTCACCCCGAGATCGGCCATGGTGGACGCGAACTCACAGCCGATCGCCCCGCCGCCGATGACCACGGCGGTGGCCGGAAGCCGTTCGAGGGCCAAGAACTCGTCCGACGTCAACACGACACGCCCGTCGACCTCGAAGCCGGGGATGGTGCGGGGGACGGAGCCGGCAGCCAGAACCACGTGGTCGGCGCTCAACTCGCCGCCGCCGTCGACGTGAACGGTGCGCCCTGGGCCGAGGGCGCCGCGCCCGGCCACGGTGGTGATCCTGCGCCGCTTCATGAGCCCGGTGAGGCCCTTCCAGAGCTGGTCCACCACCTTCTGCTTGCGGCCCTGGCTGATCGAGAAGTCGATGCCGGGCGAACCCGCGTCGATGCCGAACTCCTTGGCGTCGGCGACATGGCGGAACATGCTCGCCGTCTCGAGGAACTCCTTGGCCGGGATGCAGCCGCGGTGAAGACAGGTGCCGCCGACCTTGTCCATCTCCACCACGGCGACGCTCAGGCCGGCGGCGGCGCCGTAGAGGGCGGTGGCGTAGCCACCCGGCCCGCCGCCGATCACCGCGACATCAAAGTGTTCAGCCATCAGGGCGAGCCTAGGGCGCACGGCGACGGCTGCGAGATGGTCAGCGGGCGAGGAGAAGCTGCAGCGCGAAGGCCAGGGGGATCACCAATGCACAGACGAGGGCGGCGATGATCAGCTTGTAGGTCTTCAGGACTTCTCCTCGTGGTACTGGGCCTCGACGTTGACGGTCCACGTGTCGTGGCTGGCGCCGAAGATGTTCTCCACGCTGAGCATGGCGGTGTACATGGAGTGGTCCTGGTTGTTGTACTTGTGCATGCCGTTGCGGCCGACCGGATGCACGTTGGGCGCGTGCTCCTCGAGCCACGACCGCAGCACCGCCAGGTTCTGGCGGTACCCGTCGTCGTACATCGGATAGGCCTTCGGCATCCGCACCACGTACCCCGCCTCCACCCGTGAGGGGTCGACCAGCCCGAGCTCCCCCAACTCCCGCTTGCCCAGCGCCACCAGCTCGTCGTCCGGCAGCGACCAGAGGTCATCGCTCTCGAAGGCGAAGTACTCGAGGCCCAGGCAGGTCCGGCCCTCCTTGACCAGGTACGGAGACCAGCTTCCGAAGTTCTGTATCCGCCCCAGTCGCACCTCGGGCGAGTGGACGTAGATCCAGTTGTCGGGGAAGCCGTCCTCTTCGGGAACGACCAGGGCCACGGTGAGGAAGTCCCGGTAGCGCAGGCCGGCGGCGGCGGCGAGGACCTCCGGCGGCGCCGGCGGGTCCATCGCCCTCACCAGGGCGGTGATGGGCATGGACGAGATCACGTGGTCGCACCGGTAGGTGGTGGCGCCGCCGTGGGTGTCAGCCGTGACAGCCACCGCCCGGTCGCCCTCGAGGTGCACGTTCGTCACCGCCGCCTCCATGATCACCTTGGTACCCACCGCCTCGACCAGCTCGCGGCACCTCTCCCACATCATCCCGGGGCCGTACTTCGGGTACTGGAACTCCTCGATCAGGCTCGTGATGTCCTTGCGGTTGCGACTGGGGAGGATGGCGTTGGCGACGGCGGAGAACAACGAAAGGTTCTTGATGCGCTGCGCCGCCCAGTCCGCCTTGATCTCGCTGGTCGGCACCCCCCACACCTTCTCGGTGTAGGTCTTGAAGAAGATCCGGTAGAGGCGGTAGCCGAACCGGGCGGCCACCCAGCCTTCGAAGGTCGACTGGTCCTTCGGCGGCCGGAGCCGGGCCCAGAGGTAGGACGACACGCACAGCAGGGCCTCGAAGATCCCGAGGCCGGCGAGAGCGTTGAACGCCTTCAGGGGGTAGTCGAAGAACTTGCCCTTGTAGTAGATGCGGCTCATGCGGGGCCGGGTGAGGAAGTCGTCGTCGGAGAGGATCTCGTGCCACACCGCCTCCACCGCGGCCACCTTGGTGAAGAAGCGGTGTCCACCGATGTCGAAGCGCCAGCCGTCGCGCTCGGCTGTGCGAGAGATGCCGCCCACCACCGAGTCGGCCTCCAACACGGTGCACGCCACACCTCGCTTTCCCAGCTGGAACGCGGCGGTGAGACCGGCCGGGCCGGCGCCGATGACGACGATCTCCGGGTTGGCCGCCCCGGTACCCAACGTTTGGTTGTCTGCCACGAACGCTCCTCGATCACCGCATGCCCGGCTTCACCTGCAGTCTCTCGTATTTCGCTCGTGTTACACCAAGCAACCTGCCGCCCGGCCGGGAACTACGATCACAGCCAGGCAGGGGAGCTCGTGGCCACGGGCTGAGAGGTGGGCAGGCTGCCCACGACCCTTCAGGACAACCGGCCTGGTAATGCAGGCCCGAGGGAGCCACGGATGTCGGATTCGCTCATCATCGCCGGACGGCAGTTCAACTCACGGCTCTTTGTCGGAACCGGCAAGTTCCCGTCGACGGCCGCCCTCCGACTGGCCATCGAGGCCAGCGGGACGGAGATGGTGACGGTCGCGCTGCGGCGGGTCGATCTTTCCGCCGACGAGGACATCCTCGATGCCATCGACGGCGAGCGGGTCCTGTTGCTGACCAACACCAGCGGAGCGGTCGACGCCGACGAAGCGGTCCGCCTGGCGCGGCTGGCCCGCTCGGCCGGGCTGCCCGACTGGATCAAGCTGGAGGTCACTCCCGATCCCCGCTACCTCCTGCCCGACCCGGTGGAGACCCTGCGGGCGGCCGAGGTCCTGTGTGGCGAGGGGTTCACGGTGTTGCCGTATGTGAACGCCGACCCCGTGCTCTGCAAGCGCCTGGAGGAGGTGGGCTGTGCCACGGTCATGCCCCTCGGGTCGTGGATCGGCTCGAACCAGGGCCTGCGTACCAAGGCGGCGCTGGAGATCATCGTGGAGCAGTCGCTGGTGCCGGTGGTGGTCGACGCCGGCATCGGCGCCCCCAGCCAGGCCGCGGAGGCGATGGAGATGGGAGCCGATGCCGTGCTGGTGAACACGGCCATCGGCACCGCCGGCGACCCTGCGGCCATGGCCGGCGCCTTCCGCCTCGCCGTCGAGGCCGGACGAGCCGGTTTCCGGGCCGGATTGGCGGTGACAGGCCGGGAGGCGACCGCCTCCTCACCGCTCACGGGCTTCCTGGCGTGACCTCGGTCGCCGTAGAGCTGGAGTCCCGCCCCACCGGGTTGCCCCCGGGCACGGCTGCCGCCGACCTGGCGGCAACCGACCTGTCGACGCTGCGCCGGCTGGTGGAGTCGGCCACCGACGCACACGTCGATCGGGCGCTGGCCGGCGGTCGCAACGGCCGGCGCGACCTGGCGGACCTCGCGGCGCTGCTCTCGCCAGTCGCCGCATCGCGGTTGGAGGACATGGCCCGACGCGCCCGCGAGACCACCATCCGACGCTTCGGCCGCACCATTCACCTCTTCGCGCCGCTCTACCTGTCGAACGAGTGCGTCTCCGTCTGCACCTACTGCGGCTTCTCCGCCCAGAACCGGATCGCCCGGCGGACGCTCAGCCCCGCCGAGCTGGTGGCCGAAGCTCGCGTGCTGCGGTCCCAGGGCTTCCGCCACCTGTTGCTGGTGGCGGGCGAGCATGCCCGCATCGTGAGCAAGGACTACCTCGTCGAGTGCGTGACCGCCCTCGCCCCCCACATTCCCTCGATCGGGGTCGAGGTGCAGGTGTGGGACACCGACACCTACAGGCGCCTGGTGGAGGCCGGGTGCGACGGGCTGGTGGTGTACCAGGAGACCTACGACCGCGAGACCTATGCCAGGGTCCACCGCAAGGGCAAGAAGCGGAACTACGACTGGCGGCTGGCCGCGCCCGACCGCGGGGCGGCGGCCGGCATGCGCCGGCTGGGCATCGGAGCATTGCTCGGCCTCCACCCCGACTGGAGGTCGGAGGCACTTGCTCTGGCCGCCCACGCACAGGCCCTGGTGCGGCGTTGGTGGCGGTGCGAGGTGTCGCTCTCACTTCCCCGCCTGCGGCCTGCCGCCGGCGGGTTCGACCCGGCCGACCCGGTGGACGATGCCGGCTTCGTCCAGCTGCTCTGCGCCCTGCGCCTGGTGCTGCCCGACGTGGGCATCAGCCTGTCGACGCGGGAGCCGCCCATGCTGCGCGACGCCCTCGTCGGGCTGGGGGTCACGCACATGTCCGCCGGCTCGCACACCGAGCCGGGCGGCTACACCGGACCCAGTGAGGGCGACCCCCAGTTCGAGATCAGCGACGACCGCTCGCCGGCCGAGATCGCCCGGGTGCTCCGGGCAGCTGGCTACGACCCGGTCTGGAAGGACTGGCAGCGGACCTGACAGGCACCGCCTCAGGCGTCCTGCAGACGGCCGGTGCGGCTCACCTGCTCGCCCCGGTCGGCGCCCGGCTGGGCCGGGACGTCGGTGACCACCCTCACCGTCCCCACCTCCTTCTCCCACAGGACGACGTTGACCACGGCCGAGTACACGATGAGGCGCCCAAAGAAGAACAGCCAGGCGAGGATGGCGAAGACCACCCCCAGCGCGCCGTACAGCTGCGACGAGGAGGCCACCGCCCGGGGCACGTAGATCCCGCCCACGACCTTGAGCACCTCGAAGCCGATGGTCGCCAGGATCGAGCCCGGGATGACGGCGCGCCACGGCAGATGGGTGTTGGGCAGGATCTTCGACGTCCACACCCACAGCGAGAAGTTCACGGCCAGCGCCACCACCACACCGATCGGCCGTATGCCGCCTGGCAGCCACTGCAGGGCGGTGGTGATGGCGGCCGCAGCCACGAACAGCACGACCGCTCCTCCCAGCCACAACAGGCCGACGGCCTTGTCCTTGAGCCCCCTCGCCTCCACCTGCCACACCTGGTTGTAGGCGTACTGGAGGGCGTTGACCAAGCCGAGCCCGGACCACAGCAGGCTGATGATCCCGATCGGTCCCGCCACCTGCTTGCTGCCCTCGGCGGCGTCGATGGCATCGGTCACTGCGGATCGCGCGTCGCCGGTGAGGCCGAGCTCGCTGATGACGCGGCCTGCTACGTCGGTGCCCTGCCCGGCCACGATGCCCACCACGGCGACGGCCACCAGGAGGAGCGGGAAGATCGAGACGAAGGCCTGGAAGGTCACCGCCGCGGCCATGTTGTTGCCGTTCAGGTCGCTGTAGCGCTCCTGGACGTCGAGGGCCCGGCCCAGGATCGACCAGCGGTCGCCGGCGGCGCGCAGCTTGGCCTTGATCCCCTTGGCCGGCTTCGCCGGCGCCGGACGGACGGGCACCACCGCGGCCCCGGCCCCGGCCCCGGCGCCGGACCCGGCAGCCGCCAGGCGCAGGCGGGCGGAGCGACCGAGGGCAGCCCCGGCGGCGGCGAGCATGGCCACCGCCGCCACCAGGACCCCCAGCAGCTCGTCGAGCCCGCTCTTGGGAGCCTGCCCGCCCTTCTTCTTGTTGTTGGCGACCTTGCCTTTCGCCTTTGCCATCCCCAGCCGTTACCCGCCGGCCGGCGCCTCTACGCTGGCCCCTACTTGGGCGGCATCCTGAGGGCGCCGTCGAGGCGGATGGTCTCGCCGTTGAGATAGGGGTTCTCCACGATGTGGGCCACCAGCAGTGCGAACTCCGCCGGCTGACCCAGCCGCCTGGGGAAGGGCACATCGGCCGCCAGTGCCCCCTTGGCCTCGGCCGGGAGCAGGTCGAGCAGCGGCGTGTCGAAGGTGCCGGGGGCGATGGTGCAGACCCGCACGCCCACCACCGCCAGATCACGGGCGGCGGGAAGGGTCAGACCGACCACGCCTCCCTTCGAGGCGGCATAGGCGACCTGGCCCACCTGCCCGTCGAAGGCGGCGACGGAGGCCGTGTTCACCACCACCCCGCGCTCGCCGTGAGCCAGCGGCTCGGTGGCGGCCATGGCGGCCGCCGCCAGGCGCAGGACGTTGAAGGTCCCCACCAGATTGACGTGGACGACCCGCATGAACCGCTCGAGGTCGAGCGGTGACCCGTCGCGCCCCACCGTCCTGGCCACGTCGGCGATGCCGGCGACGTTGCAGGCGATGCGCAGAGGGGCGGTCTCGCCGGCGAGGCGTACCGCGGTCGCCACCTGCTCGGGGTCGCAGACGTCGGCCTCGACGAACTTGGCGCCGCCGCCGAGGTCTCGGACCAGCGCCTCACCGGCATCCGCGTTGCGATCCACGACGGTGACGTCCGCCCCGGCGCCGGCCAGCTGGCGGACGGTGGCCTCTCCCAGGCCCGAAGCCCCACCCGTCACCAGAGCCCCTGCCCCCCGGATCAGCATCCGACCACACTAGGAGTGGGGAGAATGGGGGCATGGACGAGCCGGCGGAGCGGGTGGGGCAACGTCGGGGCCTCGCCGTCGGGCTCATCCTCACCATCACCCTGGTGGCCTTCGAGAACCTGGGCGTGGCCACTGCCATGCCCGTGGTGGTGCGGGACCTGGGCGACCTTCACCTCTACGGCTGGGCGTTCACCGCCGCCCTTCTGGCCAGCGTCATCGGCATCACCGTCGCCGGCCCCGCCGTCGACCGCCGGGGCCCGGCACGTCCCTTCGCGGCCGGACTCGTCCTCTTCGCCGTGGGCCTGGCCATCGCCGGAACCGCCTCCAGCATGTCGGTGCTGGTGGTGGGGCGCTTCATCCAGGGACTGGGCGCCGGCGTGGTGCCGCCGGCCGGCTACGGGGCCATCGGCCGGGCGTTCCAGGACCGGGCCCGGGCCCGGATGTTCGCCCTCATGTCCACCGCCTGGGTGGTCCCCGGCCTCGTCGGTCCCGCCCTCAGCGGCGTGGTGGCCGAGGAGGTGCACTGGCGGTGGGTGTTCCTGGGCATCGTGCCGCTCGTACCCCTCACCGCCGGGTTGGCCCTGCCCGCCCTGGCCCGCCTCGGGCCTCCGCCGCGAGCCGAGCCGGCCACGCCCGGTGCCGCATCCGGGGGAGCCCGCATCGCAAGGGCCGTCGCCCTGGCCGCCGGCGCCGGCTTGGTCATCGCCGGCCTGGGATGGCTGTCACCGGCAGCGGTGCCCATGGTGGTCGCCGGCGCAACGGTGGCCGTGCTCCAGCTGCGCCGGCTGCTCCCGCCCGGCACGCTGCGGGCCGCGCCGGGAGTGCCCGCCGCCGTCGCGGCCCGGGGACTGCAGACGTTCGCCTTCTTCGGGGCCGAGGCCTACGTGACCCTGGCGCTGGTCGAGGTACGGGGCCAGCGGGCCGCGATCGCCGGGCTGGCCTTGACCGCGGCGACACTGGCCTGGACGGCGGGCGCCTGGCTCCAGGACCGGCGCGGCCACCGATGGGGCCGGCGGGTGCTGGTGGCCCGCGGCTACGTCCTGGTCGCCCTGGGGCTGGTGGTCACGACCAGCGTGCTCCTGGAGGCCGTCCCCGTGGCCGCCGCAGTGGCCGGCTGGGCGATCGCCGGGCTGGGGATGGGGCTGTCCTACGGAGGCCTGTCGTTGATCGTGCTCGAACAGGCGCCACCGGGCGGGGAAGGCGCCTCTGCTGGCGCGCTACAGCTCTCCGACGTGTTGGGCATGGCGCTGGGCACCGGGTTGGGCGGGGCCGCCGTCGCCATCGGCGAGGCGCTGGGGGCGCCGCCCCTGCCGGGCGTGGCCGTGGCCTTCGGCCTGGGTCTGGTGGCGGCCCTGACCGCCTGCGGGGTTGCCCGCCGGCTCCCGCAGAGCAGCGAGGGAGAGGGGGAGCCGCGTCAGTCGATCGGCAGGCGGCTCAGGAGCTCGGCCTTGGTCTCTTCGAACTCTTCGTAGCTCACCGCACCCGACTCGAAGCGCTGGTGCAGCGTCTCCACCAGCTGCAAGAGATCCGACGCCGAGACCGGGCCACCCTTGTCGCCGGAGAGATCGAGCACAGCCTCCTCGGCCACCGGCGAGTCAGAGCCGCGATCCTGTCGCCGCGTCCGCTTGGCATCGGCCTTGGCCTTCTTGGCCTGGTCGCGCTGCAACTTCGCGAAGCTCGTCCTCTGCGTGCCCATGATGCACCTCCTGGCACCCATGGTAGATGCTCCCAGCTCCAACCGGGGAGTCCGGGGCCGCACGACGCCACGGCGATGCCCTCCGCCGTGGGTGCGACGGTCGACGGGCGCCGCCGATCAGAGGGTCTCGTTGGCCAGTCGAAGGTGGTGGGCCGACCACCGCCGCAGGCCGGAGAGCCGGCGCTCGTCCAGCACCTCACAGGCCCAGCCCCAGTGGATCGACACCCAGTCCCCGGGCGCGACGTCGTCGGTGAAGCCCTGGCCCGACAGGGTGCGCTGCACCCGCTCCGGCGCCGGCGGGCCCAGTTCGAGACGTCCCTCCACCAGCGTCAGAGGCTGTCGCTCGACCAGGAGTGAGGACGCCTCGACCACCCGGACCTCGCCCCAGCTGATGCGGCAGTTCTCCATGGCCGCCATGCCGATCTCCTGGTGCTCGAGCCGGCGGTAGACGTCCAGGACGTGGAACAGGTGGTGGGGGCGGGCGCCCTGTGGCGGCTTGCGCAGGACCTCCTCGCGGAGCTTCGGGCTGAGATGGCGGCCGAAGCGCTCCTCCAGGGTGCGGTGCAGGACGCCGGCCTCGACCCGGTCGAGCAGGGCGTTGCCCAGCCAGTAGGCGTCCACCACCCGCCGGTCGAAGGGGTCGGCGATGCCGTTTGCGGTGGCGATCGTGCGCAGGTAGGGCATGGCCCCGGTGAACTTGGCCAGGAGGGGCGCCAGATCCGGGCTGGCCCGCCTCGTGACGGCGTGCTCGAAGAGGGCGTCGTTGTCGTTCCCGCCGCAGTAGCCCAGGTGGTTGGGCATGAAGGCGTATCGGATGAACGACAGCAGCCCCGAGGAGGCCTCGACGGCGCTGTGGGCCGGGCGCACCTGCCCAGCCTAGGGGCGGCGGGTGGTGGGCGAGGTCGCCGTCAGCCGCGCCGGTCGTCGGCGCCGGCCGGCGTCGAGCCGGGATCCGAGGTCGGTCTGGTGAACCGGAACCGGGCGTGGTGCACGCTGCCGTCGTCGAGGGTGAGGGTGAAGGTCTTGTCGCTCCCCGCCCACGCCCTGTCGGTCTTGGCCAGGAGCACGAAGTGGTCCTCGTCGGTGTTGTAGCTGAGCTGGTAGTCGGGCGCCTCGCCCGAGAAGGTGGCGCTGCGCACCGCAGACAGGCTTCGCACCCTCCTGCCCTGGCTGTCGGCCAGCCTCCACTTGAAGGGAACCGCCGACCCGGCGGTGACCAGGTTCGTCTCGGTGTTGGACACCGGCGAGAAGAAGCCGTCGAAGGTGTACGGGCAGCTGTCGTCCGTCTCTCCGCACTGCGGCTCGACCTGCGCCGGCGGGGCGCCCGCCGGTGACGGCGACGTCGACGTGCGTGGGCTCTCCGGAGCTCGCGTGGTGGTGGGTGCAGGACCTGCTCCGGACGGCGTCGCCGACCGGCGGGGCGGGTCGGTCGTGGTCACGCCGCCGGCCAGCTCGTCGGCCCCGACGGCCTCGTCACCGGCCACCTCCGTCACCTCGGTGGTGTCCTCGTCGACAACGACGTCGCCCTCGGGCGGCGCCAGCTCCTCGAGCGTCGCGCCCTGGCTGGGCCGAGGAGCCTGGGGACGGGCCTTTTGCTGCACGGCCGCCGGCGGCACCGGGGCCGGGGGTTCTATGACCTGCACCAGCCCCACCGTGGAGATGAGCGAGACGCCGCCGAGGGCAACGGTGCGACCGACGGTGTCTACGGCGCGGCGGAACATGCCGAAGGCGGCCAGGACCGGCACGGCGCTGATGAAGGCCAGCGGGCCCATCACCCACCGGAGCCTGCCGAGGGCGACGTTGAGGAACGCCCGCACGACCGCCGGATCGAACTGGCTGCCAGCCTGGCGGGCCAGCTCGGCCCGAGCTTCTGCCGGGCTGATCCCGGCGCTGTAGGACCGCACCGAGGTCATGGCGTCGTAGCTGTCGGCCACAGCCACGATCCGAGCAGCCAGGCTCAGCTGCTGGCCTTCCAGGCCGTAGGGGTAGCCCGACCCGTCGAAGCGCTCGTGGTGCTGTTCGATGGCGGTGGCCCACGGCCCGAGCCACTCCACCAGCGACGACGCCAGACGGGCGCCCTCCACCGGATGGCGACGCAGGTTCTCCCAGTCCTCCTCCGTCAGCGCGTGGTGGCTGTTGAGGGTGCTGGAAGGCACGCTCAACTTGCCTACGTCGTGGAGCAGCGCCGCCCACCGCAGCCGGTCCCGCGCCTCAACGTCGAGGCCCATCTCCTCGGCAATGAGGTCGGCGTAGGCCCGCACCCGCTCGGAGTGGCCCCGAGTACCACGGTCGTGGGTGTTGAGGCTGGCCGCCAGCGTGAGGATGGTCCTGGCCGCCGCCGCCGGCTCCTGGTGCCCCTCCCGCAACTCCTCCACCGCCCGGGCCCGCAGCACCTTGGTGGAGCCGCTCCGCAACGCCACCCCCAGCCGCGAGGGAGCTCGGTCGGGAAAGGCCATCGACAGCTTGAGCAGCGCCGCCAGCGGGAGCATCCTGCGGGCCAGCCGATCGAACACCACCAGTGCGAACCCGGCGGCCGCCAGCACCGTCGTCCACCAGACGAGGGTTGCGGGCCCCGTGGCGGGCTCGGGCAGCACCGCCGAAAGCCCCAACCCGGCCGCCAGGGAGGCAGCCATGGGCACCGCGAAGGCGACCGCCTTCACGGCCGCAGCCAGGCCCGGCTTGCCGTGCCAGCGCCGTTCGGCCGGGGGCGCGTCCGACTTCGCGTCAGCCCGGGGTCGGGGGTCGGATCGGCCGGCGGTCCGCCGGCGCTCGAGCAGGTCGCGGTCGGCGGCGTCGAGCAGCGACTCGGCGGTGTCCTGGCCGGTCGCCGCGGCCGCCCCCCAACTGAAACCGGGCGGACTCGACTCAGAGATGCGCTGCACCACCGCCGGCACGTCCTCCAAGGGGGTGTCGGGCAGCAGGAGCACGAACTCGTCGCCGCCGAGCCGGTAGGCAGAGTCACCACCCCGGAGTGCCGCGCACACCGAATCTGCCAGCCGGCACAGCGCCCGGTCGCCCGCCGCATGCCCCTGGCGGTCGTTGATCTCCTTGAGGCCGTCGAGGTCGCTCATCACCAGGCTGAGCCGCCGGCTGCCACGGTGGACCTGGGCCAGTTCGCGGGCAAGGTCGCGCTCCAGCGCCCGGCGGTTCAACAGGCCCGTCAGCGGGTCGAGGAAGGCGGCGTCTTCGAGACGCCGTGCCGTCTTGGAGGCGCATCGGGCCGCGAACCCGTCGATGGCGGCATTGAGCCGTCGAATCCCTTCGGCGAGGTCCTCGGGCGGAAGCTCCCGCGTCATCCGGCGCTGCAGCACCTCACGCAGGCAGCTGAGCTGACGGATCACGACCTCGACGCCCACCTCGCCGTCCACCAGCGCCTCGGCGACCCGGTCCAAGTCACGTCCCGACGCTGACGAGGGGCCCTCGTGCACGAGCGTGGAGACGATGGCCAGCACCATGGCCCGGTCGAGCGGGTCGCCGCCCAGGGGCTGCAGGTCTTCCGGCGCGCAGGCAGTCCGCCACTCCGCAGTGATGGCGCCGACTTCGGACCGCAGCTGCTCGAGGGAACTACCGCCGCTCATCTATCACTCTCCGTGCACGAATGGTGCCATACGGAGCGCGTCTGTACCCACTACGGGCAAGATTCAGTGCGAGCTCAGGCCCTTTTGGTCTTCCTCATGCCTGCCAGGGAGGTCGGGCCCCTGAGTACAGCTCCACGGGCACCGTTCCCGAGTCGTTCTTGTTGTACGACCAGTCGGGCTGCTTGTGCCGGTGGCGCTCGTCGAGCAGGGCCGTTCCGCCCCGGATGTCGACGAGCTCGGCGATGAGCTCGGGCTCCACCGGAGGGGCCGCCCCCGACACGTGGGCCGCCATCTCGTGCTCGAAGTGCTCGATGATGCTGCTGATGACCTGCTCCTGCTGGGTCGCCAGGTAGCAGCGGGATCGCTCCGCCACCGTGCCGAGGCGCCGGCGGATGACGTCGTAGTCGTGGCTCACGGCCTCAGAGCCGCACACCTTGGTCAGCCGCTGGGTGAGCGTCAGGCCGTCGAGCTTGCAGGGCGAGCACTGCCCGCACGACTCGATGGCCAAGAAGCGGGCCACCCCGGCCGCCACCGAGGCCATGTCCACGCTGTCGTCGAAGACGATGAAGGCCCCGGAGCCGAGACCGCTGCCGACATCGGCCAGGCCCTCGTAGCTCACGGGGGCGTCGAGCATCGACTCGGTGATGATCCCGTTGGCCACCCCCGACAGCACCGCCTTGATGGTGCGACCGCGTTGCGGCCCTCCCCCGATGGCGTCGATGACCTCCCGTAGGGGCGTCCCCATCCGCACCTCGCCCACACCGTGGCGGCGCGTGCGTCCCGTCACGGTGCAGACCATGGTCCCCGGCGACTGCTCGGTGCCCACAGTGCGGAACCAGGCCGGTCCCCGGGCCACGATGCGGGACACGTTGGCCAGGGTCTCGGTGTTGTTGACCAAGGCCGGCGGGGCCGGCTCGTCGACCGCGGCGGCGGTCTGCAGCCCCCGCCGGAAGGTGGGCACGATCCGAGGAAAGGGCCACCGTCCGTCGATGGTCTCCAGCAGCGCGCTCTCCTCGCCGTAGAGGTACTCGTCCGGCCCCTCGAACACCTCCAGCTGCAGGCCCTCGCTCCAGCCGACGTCCTCGGCCTCTTCGATGGCGGAACGGATCCGGTCGACCTCGCCCCCGAAGGACCGCTTCATGGCGAAGACGACCAGGTCCGCCCCCACCGCCCGCGCCGCGATGATCGCGCCCTCGACCACCAGGTAGGGGTTGCGCCGCAGGATCGTGCGGTCCTTGAACGTGCCCGGTTCACCCTCGGCGGCGTTGACGATGACGGTCGCCGGCGCCTCTGGCGTGCGGTTGGCGGCGACCGTCTGCCACTTCCGGCCCGCCGGGAACCCGGCGCCGCCCCGGCCCCGTAGCCCCGACTCCAACACCCGGTCGATGATCGCCGACGGCTCCATGCGGTTCGCCGCCCCGATCCCCTTGCCGCCCCCGCGGGCGATGTGGTCCTGCATGGAGATGATCGGCCTCGTGTACAGGACACGGTGCACGAGCGTCATGGTTCGATACTACCCACCCAAGTTGTGATTGCGTTCACTTTCACAACAAGAGCAGGCGGGGCCGGAGCCGACGCCGCGGGACCTCACGTGGTTAGAGTGCCCGCCCATGGAGATCGAGCCGCTGATCACCCGTGCAGTGCTGACGGTCGAAAGGAGCGACAGCCTGCGCGACGCGGCCGTGTGGATGATGGAGCGCGGCGTCGGCTCGGCGGTGGTCATGGCCGACGGGAAGCCCTCCGGCATGATCACCGACCGCGACGCTCTGCGGGTCATCGCCAGGGACGTCGATCCCGGGGCGGTGACGGTGGCCGACTGCGTGCTGAAGGGCGTGAAGACGGTGCCGCCGACCACCGACGTGGTCGAGGCGGCCCGCATCATGAGGGAGAAGGGCTTTCGCCATCTGGCCGTCGTCGACGACGAGGGCAACCTGATGGGCGTGTTCTCCATGCGCGACCTGGTGGTCGGCCTGCTCCAGGAGCGCGGGCTGGAGAACTGACCGGCGGGCTCTGGGCGCCCGCCGGCGCTTTGGGCAAGCTGAACGTCGCATGGCGACGTTCAGGCTGCCCGGACGTCGACTTGGTCGCTGCACAAGAGCCGCTGGCCCCGCAACCCGTGGCCGTCCCGAAAGACGCTGCCGTGAGCACCCACGTCCAAACCCGGCGGGGGCGGCACTACGCCGACGCAGAACGCGACCGCTTCTACCGGGTCAGGGAGCTGGGCCAGGCCGCCGTCATGTTCGGGGTACAGCGACCGGCCCTCGAGCGGGAGGGGGACGGTGAAGCTCTCCTCCAGGCTCCGGCCGGGGCCCAGCACCGTCATCTCCAGCTCCCACGGCGCATACAACTCGACTCCCTCGGGGCGGGTGAACGTGCGCTTGGCCACCTCCACCAACCCTCCGCCCCGATGGGTGACGTACACCTGGGCCGGGTCGGTCGCCAGCGGCGTGCCCCCCGGCGCCTCCTGCACGGGTACGCGGTTCAGCACCAGCAGGCTGGCTCCAGAGTCGTTGGCAACCCGGTAGGAGACGTCGAGGCCGCCGGCGCCCCTCTTCACGGACGCCTCGAACGACCCGCCGCTCAGCGGCTCCTGCTCAGCGATGGCCCGGGGCTCCGAGCCTGATCCGCAGGCGGCCACGGCCAGGGCTGCCAGCACCGCAAGGACGCACATAGGTCCACCCACGCGACGCGCCGCCCGGCGCTCCCGAGCTTTCGCTGAGCGGTGCGGGGCCGAGACCATCGAATCGGGAGACTGCCAGTCCCGGCTCACCAGCCGGCCCCTCCTGCCACCTCTACGTCGAATTCGATCCCCAGGCCAGCGAGACCGTCTCGGATGGTGGGGAAGGCCTCGGTGACCTCGCCCTGGGGCATGTGCCACGACTGCAGGACGATGCGAACGGGGCGGCCGGCGGCGACGATGCACTCGGCCTCGAGGTCACCGGATCGGATGAACGCCACGTAGGAGTTCAGCTTGGCCATGAGCTGGTCGACCTGGGCCGGTCCGCCATCCCACGGACGGGTCTCCGTCATTCGCAGCGTGATGGCGCCATCGGCCTCCTCGACGACGTAGTCGACGACATCGGGCTGCTCCAGGCCGCTGGGCCCCACCTTGGTCGACTTGTCGCCCCTCGCCCCGCGGCGCCCGATACCCACGTCGGCGACGCTACTTAGTCCCCCGCCGGCGGCCCGCCGCCGCGGCGGGCATGGTGGGTGGCTGACCGTGCCGGTCCCCAACCGCCACCGACGGGAGCCAGCATCCGCAGGACCTCAGCGGCCCGCGGCCGGTCATCCCTGCGACAGCAACTCAACCTCGACGCGGAATGCCCGGTACGTTTCAAGGGCCCGGCGGTCTCGCGTCACAAGGACCAGTCCGTGTTCAGCGGCGGCGGCACCCACGAGGGCGTCGTAGACGGCGCCACCGCCCAGGTTCTCGCCCGCCAGCCGGCTGAGGAGTGCGGCCGCTCCCTCGGCCGAGAGGTAACGGTTCTCCGGGAAATTGGTGGACAGCAGACGGGTGACGACCTCGGGGGTTCGGCGGTCCGGGACGGGCAGCCGGGTCAGCACGGAAAAGGTCTCGAACGCGGCATGACCGCACAGACCGAGCCGCCGGCCGCCGAGCACACGGAAGGTCGATTCGTGGTGCTCGTGGTCGGCTACGAGGAGCGGGACCGCGGCACTGGTGTCGACCAGGCAGTCAGGATCTCTACCTTTGGTCGGCATGGCGGAGTGCCTGTACAGCCTCGTCGTCGAGGCCGACGCCGCTGCGAGGAATGACCAGACGGCCTTGACGTTCGTGGAGGTCCTCGTTCGCGATCGGCTCGACACGCAGCGCCGCTCCGTCCGCCACGACCTCGACGATCCCGGGCCGGAGCCCCAAGTGATCACGAAGCTGCTTCGGGATCACCAGCCGACCTGCCTTGTCGATGGTTGCCCGCATGCCTGAAGAATACCATTATCGTGGTTACGGTTGACCGCTGGCTCGAGACGCAGGCGCCGCCTCAGCCGGTACCGCCGCACCCGCATCGGGTAGGCCCGCTCCAGCGCCTCCGTCGGAGTATTCAGCGTGTTGGTCATGGTCGAGAACACTCAACACGCCGAGGCGTGCTTCAGGCGTCGAGATCAGCGACGGCGACGTTCGACGCGTGAGCCGCCAGCCGACGGAGGTCGTCGGGATCGGAGGTCGCAACGACCGCCCCGCCGAGGACGTCCGCCGAGGCGACGAGGAATGCGTCGACCGCCAGCTCTGAGCCGGCTCGGATGCGGCCGAGCAGCTGACCGGCTCGAACTCCGGTGCGGGTGTCGACGGGATGGACCTCCACCCGCTCGCGGCGGAGCCCGGCGAACACGGCGGCATCCCGAGGATGTCCGCGCACGACTTCGGCAAGAACCGCGGCGACCGTTCCGACGGGAAGCTCACGGGATCGCATCTCTACGGCGAGCGCTCGAACACGATCGCGTCGCGACGCGGGGCCATGAGCAATCGCCGAAACCGCCTCGCTGTCAAGGAGAAGCATCAGCCGACCTTCGGCGATGAGGAACCGGTCGGGCGCCACTGATCGACGATCTGCGCCGCCCACTCGAGTGTCTCCGGCGGGACTGGCCCGTGTTCCCGCTCGAGCTCTGCGAGCCACTCATCGACGGCATGGAGGTGTCGCATTCTTGCGAGGTACGCGGCGACCGCGCCGTCAACCGTCGCAGACAGGCTTCGCGGGCCAACGAGCGTTCTGAGTTCCTCAAGCTGATCGGCGTCGAGGGTCAGCGTCACCTTCTCCTTGGCCATGACAGTATGATAGTACGTTTACACGTCCAAGGCCTCGTGGGCGCGGCGAGAGGCGGCCGCAGTGAAGCAGGTGGACCACTTCTCGTCCAGGACCACCTCCGCACGGGGACGCGAAGGTCCCGCTATGGCGGGTCGGCCGGCATCAACGCGCTGGGGTGGCGATTGCAGGTGCCGACTGACCCACCGTCATCTCTGCTCTCGCAGCGGGCCCCAACCACCGCCGCCAGGAGTCAGCATCCTCAGTACGTCGCCCGCCTTCAGCCGGATCGTGCACTTGTCAAGCAGGCGCTCGGCACGCGACTCGTCGCCACCCGGGAGCAGCCAGTTCTCGCCCTTCGCGCCCGACGCGCCACCCGCCAGGCCCCAGGGCTGCGAGACGCGCCGCTCGGTGATCAACGAGAGCGTGCAGTCCTCCAGCACCTGGAGGTCCCGTTCGATCCCCTCGCCCCCAGGGGCGAGCCCGGCGCCGCCGCTCCCCCTCCGTAGCCGGTACCGCAGCACCCGCATCGGGTAGGCCCGCTCCAGCGCCTCCGTTGGAGTATTCAGCGTGTTGGTCATGCCCGTGTGGACGCCGCTCATGCCGGCCCGGACGCCGGGGCGGCCACCCTGGCCGCCGGCCACGGTCTCGTAGTACACCCAGCCCCGGCCCCCCACCATGA
>JAHWJU010000095.1 GCA_019348255.1 Actinomycetota bacterium
GGTTGCGGCCGGTGCGAGCACCACGGGCCGTCGGGTTGAAGCTCCCGAAGCCGAGAATGGCGACCTTGTCGCCACCCTTGGCCGCATCCATCACGGTGTTGACGAAGGCGTTCAGCGCGCTCTCCGCCTGGCGCTTGTCGAGACCGGACCTCTCAGCCATGGCCTCGACGAGCTCACCTTTGTTCACCGCCACCTCCTGGTTGTTGGGGAAGTTGGGGAAGTTGGTTGCAATGAAAGAGGTTTTGGCGCGCGAGGTCAAGCATTCCCACTGTTGCCAAAGGCCGAGAAGCCTTCTACTTCAAGGCTTCTGGCTCGCGCTCCGGCCGGAAACCCTTGTGGAACAAGGGTTTCAGCACCTGCCGAGGAAACCGCCCGTCAGTTGAGCCCTTCCAAAAGAGTGAGCATGTCGTCGGCGTGCTCCTCTTCCACAGCCAGGATCTCTTCGATCATGCGCCTCGTCGTCGGGTCGTCGTTGCCCAGCCAGCGGATGATCTCCTGGTACGACGCGATGGCCACCCGCTCGGCCACCAGGTCCTCGCGCACCATCTCCTCGAGAGTCTCCCCTTCGACGTACTCGGCATGGCTGCGGCTGGAAAGCACGTCGGGGTTGAAGTCCGGGCTGCCCTGGAGCTGGGTGATCCGGGTGGCTGCCATGTCGGCATGACCGAGCTCCTCGTCTGCATGCTGGAGGAACTCGGCGGCCACCGTGTTCGCGTTCATCCCGGTGGCGGTGAAGTAGTGGCGCTTGTATCGCAGGTAACACACCAGCTCGGTGGCGAGCACTTCGTTGAGCACGGAGATGACCCGCTGGCGGTCGGCGCCGTAGGCGTCGGTGATGGGGCCGGACTCCATCTGCTCGCGGGCCCTCCGGCGGAGGGTTTCGACGTCGGTGAGGAAATCGCCAGATGCCATGGGACCGGAGCCTACGACGGCGGGCGGTACTACGGAGGGGTGCCTGGGTACATGGGCCGATGTGCGGTGCCTGGCCCGGCTGATGCTCGCGGTGGGCATGGCTACGTTGATGTTCGCCGCCGGATTCGAGTTCACGCTCATGAGCGCGAAGACCTTTCGGTCCGCGGTGCGCTCGGAGGGCGTCCCCGAAGTCGAGCTTCGGCCTCTGGCCCGACGCAGCCAGATCCTGGCCGCTGACGGGTCGCTGCTGTCGGCGCTCTACGAAGAGGACCGGGTACCCGTGGCGCTGGCCGACGTTCCGCCCGTGCTGGTCAACGCCGTCCTCGCGGTGGAGGACACGGCGTTCTTCGAACACGACGGGGTGAGCGTGCGGGGCCTCCTGCGGGCGGTGAAAGCCAACGCCGTCGAGGGGGACGTGGAGCAGGGCGGCTCGACCATCACCCAGCAACTCGTGAAGAACTCCGTCCTCGACGCCGACCGCAGCTACGACCGCAAGGCCCGCGAAGCGGTGCTGGCACTGCGGATGGAGCGGGAGATGACCAAAGAGGAGATTCTCCAGCGCTACCTCAACACGGTCTATTTCGGCCAGGGCGCCTACGGCGTCCACGCCGCGGCCGAGCGGTTCTTCTCCAAGAAGTTGCAGGACCTGGACCTGGCCGAAGCAGCCCTGTTGGCCGGGCTCATCTCGAGCCCGGAGGGCTTCGACCCCGTGCGCCGGCCGGAGGCCGCCCTGGCCCGCCGGCGCCACGCGCTCCGGCGCATGGTGCGGACGGGCTTCGCGACCCCGGAGGAGGCGGACGCAGCCGAACAGGCTCCTCTGCCGACCGAGGTCATGCGCCCGCCAGCCCAACCGAGCGACCACTTCACCGAGGAGGTACGGCGCCAGCTCCTCGACGATCCCCGGCTCGGCGCCAGCCCCGCCGCGCGGTCGGACACCGTCTTCCGCCGCGGGATCACGGTCCACACGACGCTCGATCCCCAACTTCAGGCGATGGCCGAGCAGGCGGTGCGAGAACAGCTTCCCGACTCCCCCTTCACGGCCGCCCTGGTGGCCGTGGACCCGGGCGACGGCGCAGTGAGAGCACTGGTCGGCGGGCGCAACTTCGAGCAGGCGAAGTACAACCTGGCGACCCAGGGGGCACGCCAGGCGGGGTCGTCGTTCAAAACGATCGCGCTGGCCGCTTGGCTCGCCGCCGGCCGCTCCCCCGAGGACCTGGTCGATGCCACCGCGCCGTGCGAGTTCCCCACGCCCGGCGCCCCCGAGCCGACATGGCCGGTGGACAACTACGACGGCGGCAGCGGCGACGTGGTCGTCACCACCCTTCGGGAGGCCACCGTCAAGTCGGCGAACTGCGCGTATGCGCGGGTGGCGCTGGAGCTCGGTCCTCAGAAGCTGGTGGACATGGCGCAGCGCCTCGGGATGACCCGGCGGCTGCCGCCGGTGCCGTCGGTGGTGCTGGGTTCGGGTGAGGTCTCCCCGTTGGAGATGGCCTCCATCTACGCCACCCTCGCCGCCGAGGGACTGCGACGACCGCCGGTCTTCATCCGCAAGGTGGTCGACCACCAGGACAAGGTGCTGCTCGAGAACGTTCCGGCCTCCGAGCGGGTGCTCGAGCCGCAGGTGGCCAGGACCGTGACCGAGGTGCTGAGGGGGGTCGTGGAGCGAGGCACCGGTCGCCGCGCCGCCATCGGTCGGCCCGCAGCCGGCAAGACCGGCACGTCCCAGGAGTGGAGGGATGCCTGGTTCGCCGGCTACACCCCGCAGCTGGCGACTGCGATCTGGATGGGCAGCCCGGTGGCACAGGAGAGCATGCTCGACGTGGGCGGTATCCCGGTCACCGGCGGCTCGTACCCGGCCAGGATCTGGTCTCAGTTCATGGCCACGGCCATGGCCCCTCTGCCGGTGGTGGACTTCACTCCTCCCGACCCGGCGGGATGGCCACTGTCGAACTGGATCGGCGCACCACCGGCCACCCTGCCTCCGGGATTCGTGCTGCCGCCCCACCTGCTGCCCCCGCCCCCACCGCCGCCCCCGCCCCCACCGCCGCCGCCCGGGCCGACACCGGGCCAACCGAAGAAGAACGACGAAGTGGTAGCCCCGGGCCCGACCACGACGACCGCCCCCGGAGGGCCGCCCCGCAAGGGCAAGCGGCCCTGAGGCCGCCCCTGCTAGTCGGGAGGCTGGATCAACGGCGCCCGGCGCCGCCGGCGCCCGTTGGGGACCGGCTGGGGCTCACTGCCGCTTTCGCCTGGAGCGGCTTCGCCGTTGCTCGCCGGCTCCCCCTCACCTTGGCCCAGCGCCAGTAGAGCCGGCAGCGCGATTCCCACGCGGTTGTGGGTCTGGTGGGCCTCCACGGCTCGACGGTGGTACTCCTCGGCCGCCTCGCGGAACCCCTGGTGGCGGTAGATGCTGCCGTCGACCAGCGGCCCGTCCTCCCCCTCGATGATCGCCCGCACGTCGTCGCCGGTGAGGGTCTTTTGGGCCTCGAGCGCGTGGGCGACGGCGAGCACCTCGAAACGGTTCTCCACCAAGAGCCGCTCCACTCGGCGGTACAGCTCGGCCAGCTTCTTTTCGATGCGGTCGCCCAGTTGGCTCTCGAGCAGGTCCTTGTCCTTGTCCTTGCCCTTGCCGCCTCCGCCCGGGCCGCCGCCACCCCCGCCGATGCCCACCCTGTGGGTCACACCGTGGGAGGCGATGGTCGTGCCCATCCCCCAGTACCCCTCCATGAGGGTGGCCACCTGCGTCGCCGCCTCCAGATCGCCCGACACACCCGAAGAGTTGTCGCCCTCGAAGAACAGCCGCTCACCGGCCAGCGACGCAAGGGCAACGAGGATGTCGGCTTCGTACTCGGAGCGCCACTGGGTGAAGAGGTCCTCGGGAGGGATCGACGCCACCATGCCCAGGTAGTTACCGCCCTTCTCGATGGTCGCGATGTCGATGGTGAGGTGCCGCCGGACGCGGTAGGCGATCACCGCATGGCAGGCCTCGTGGATGGCGGTGGCGTGGCGTTCCCGGTCGATGTACTCGACGTCCTCGGGCAGCCCCAGGTCCTTCAGGTGCTTGGCCCGGATGATGTCCTGCCAGGTGATCGTCTCCCGGCCGTCGCGGATGGCCGTGATGAGCGCCTCGTTGACCATGTCTTTGATGCTGGCGCCGGTGGCGTAGGGGGTGATGGTGGCGAGCTTGTCTATCTCCTCCGAGGTCAGCTCGTGGCTCACCTTGGCCAGGTAGCCCTCATAGGTGCGGACGCGGCCGGCCTTGGACGGGTATCCCACCTTGTAGATGCGATCGATGCGGCCCGGCCTGAGCATGGCCTCGTCCAGGGACTCGGGCATGTTGGTGGCCATCATCACCAACATGCGGTACTTGGGCGGCGGCTTGGGCCGCATGCCCAGCGCCCGGCGCAGATGGCGGTTCAAGAAACCCCTCGGCTTCTTGAGGCCCGACAGCTCCGCCAGCAGGGCCTGAAGGGTCCCACCCCCTCCCCCCATCCCGGCTCCCATGATCATGCCGTCGCGGGCGACCCCCACGCGGTCGCCGCCCGCCGGCGCCATCGCCGCCCGCATGACGAGGCTGGACGATCCGTCGGTGAGGTAGCCCAGCCCGTTGCACCGCGTGAGCTCGCCCCACGCCGACTTCCTGCCTCCGCCGTTCCACCCGCCCTGGCCCAGGGCGCCACGATTTCCCAGGGCATCGGCCTCGTCGAAGAAGACGACGACGCCGCCATAGCGCACCGCCAGCTTGCGCAACTTGCGGAACAGCGCCTTCACCTTGAGGATCCCGACACCCATGAACATGTTGGTGAAGGCGCCCGGCTCCACGAAGACGAAGGGTTTGCCCGTCTCGCCGGCGACGGCCTCGGCCATGAGGGTCTTGCCCGTCCCCGGTGGCCCCCACAACAGGATGCCGCCGGGGACGTAGCCGCCCTTCTCCTCGATCTTCTCGGGCGTGTCCAGGTAGACCAGGTTCTCCTTGATCCGCCCGAGGACCGAATCCTGGCCCCAGACGTCGGCGAAGCGGGTCTTGATGTCGTTGGGCATGTAGGTGTCGACGCCGCCCCGCGACAGGAACCAGAACAGCGCCACGAACTGGATCACGATGAATACGACGGCGAAGAGCAGCTGGAACACGAGCGGCAGGAGTGTCCAGATGGTGGTCGGCAGCTCGAGCAGCGCCTGGGCCGGTGGCTTGTCGTAGACCTGGCCGAGGACGTAGCCGAGGACCGCCAGCGCCGCCAGCCCCTTCACGACCCGGCCGAGCCGGTAGCGGTTCCAGTCGTTGAGCCTGGCCATACGGCGGTTGAAGCCGCCGAAGACCTTCCGGCTCCAAAAGCCGTGCCAACCCGCCCACTGCTCGGAGACGAGGTAGTGCATCTGGCGCAACAACTCGATGCTGAACAGGAAGATCCAGACGGCGCCGGTGCGGCTCTGCTCGGCTACGGCATCACCCAGGGTTGCGCCGACGACCTGGTTCTCCACGTAGTAGTTCCAGACCAGGAGCCCCCAGATGCCGAAGAAGAGGAGCAGGAACTTGCTGCGGTCCCACAGCGACATCGGCGGTCGGGTTCGCGGCTCGGGGTCGGGCTGGCCCAGTGTGGCGACGTCCATCACGTCTCCTTGATGGTCAGCGAATCGACGACGACGTCGATCTGCTTTCGGTTCTGGTCATAGCAACGGCTCTCACAGCCCACCGCGAGCAGGTAGAGCTTGCTCGTCGACCTGTCGAGCAGCGTGGTCTGGTCGATGGTGAACACCCCGCCGCTGGCGGGGTCGCGGATCTTGAAGACCACCCGCTGGCCCCGCACGCCGTCTTCCTGCTCGATCTCCTCGGAGTCCAGCACCTCGATCTGGCCCGTCTGCAACCCGGTGTCGAAGTCGACGATCTCTTCGCGCAGGCTGGCGAAGGAGGTCTCGTCGCGTTCGGCCGGCGACAGCGTCTTCACCCTCACGATCCCCGCCGGGCGGTCGCCGGTGGGGTCGAACGGCAGGACCTTGGCCTTCTTCTCAGCCGAGAAGGTGGAGATGAAGGGGGTGCGGCCACGGGTCTCCTCGCTCGCTGCCCCCTGCTGCTCGAGGAACCTGGTGACGTCGCCGTGGCCGTAGACGGTCCAGCCGTCGGGCACCTTGAAGTAGGTGCCGGTCTCCTTGCTTCTCACGAACTGGTACCCAGAACGCTGCAGCGAACAGGCTCCACCCGCGGCGAAGACGACGAAGGCCACCACGAGAGCTCGCGCTCCCCGTATGGTGCGAACGGCCATCTTCACCCCTGCAGGCACCCGGGTGTCGGAGCCGGGCTGCACCATTGTGCCTGCTCCTGCACGATCGAAATTCGCGGACCGCTCGAGGAGACCCCACATGTTCAGCGAAGAGCTCACCATCGACACCCGCGGCCAAGACATCGTGGACCTGTCGCGCGAGGTCGCCGCCTTCTGCGACGGGCGGGGCGACGGCCTGGTTTGTGTCTTCGCCCCCCACGCCACCGCCGGCTTGGCGCTCATCGAGGTCGGGAGCGGCTCGGAGGACGACCTGCGGGAGGCGCTGGGCCGGCTCCTGCCCCGCGACGACCGCTGGCGCCACCGCCACGGGTCGGAGGGTCACGGTGCCGATCACGTGCTTCCCGCCTTCGTCAGCCCGTCGCTGGTGATCCCCGTGCTGGCAGGCCGGCCCGCCCTGGGGACATGGCAGTCGATCGTGCTCGTCGACACGAACCCGGACAACCCCCGGCGGACCGTCCGCTGCAGCTTCCTCGCCGGCTGAAGCCGGCGCCGGCCAACCGGTCGGACCCGGATGGTCCCCTATCGCGCCTCGTCGGCCGCGACCTCTTGGTCGCACCAGCTCCGCAGCGCGTCGAAGGGATAGATCCCGGTGCTGTGCCCGTCGTTCCACTGGAAGCTGACGCCCCACGCCCCCACCAGCTCGGCCCCCTCGATGCGAGCCGAGGGCGGACCCCCGGGACGCGGCCAGGCCGGCTCGCCGGCGTCGCGAAGGCCACGGCAGGTGGCGCAGGGGCAGTCACGGCGGAGCTGCTCGTTCGGAAAGAAGCACGACCGGCCGTCGCCGAAGATCAGGGTCAGGCCCCGGTCGCGCTCGACGTCGATCTTGTCGACGCGACTCGGCGCGGGCTCGGGCATGCGCGATTCTGACCCAATCACGCCCGCTCGGCTCCGGTGACCTGCCAGCGGGGCCCGTGGAACCTGGCCGCGTTGGCAACGAGGCGGGCGGCCATGAGCAGCCCGATGGCGCCCCACAAGGCGAGGAGCGGCCCCTCCCGCCGGAGTACGAGCATGGCGGCGGGTGCGAAGACCACGATGCTGCTCAGGGCCATGGCCTTGGCCAGGTAACGCAGGTCGCCGGCCCCGATGAGGACACCGTCGAGCACGAACACCACTGCGTTGGCCGGTTGCAGGAGCGCCACCGCCAGCAGCACGTCTCGAGCCAGGGCGGCCACTGCCGGGTCCTGGGTGAACAGGGGCACGAGCAGCGACCGCAGCGCGAGCACCGCGCCTGCGAACACGACGCCGGCGACCAGCCCCCACTGGACCATCCGCCGCCCGGCCCGGCGGGCCTCGTCCCCCACGCCGGCGCCGAGCAGGCGGCCGATCATGGCCTGGCCGGCGATGGCGATGGCGTCGAGTACGAGGGCCAGGAAGCTCCACAGCTGGAAGGCGATCTGGTGCGCGGCCAGCTCAGTCGCCCCCAGGCGACTGGCGATGGCGGTCGCCAGCCCCAGGGCCGCCAGCAGCGAGCCCGTGCGCACGAACAGGTCGCGGCCCACCCGAACCAGGGCCCGGAGGCGCCTGGCATGGGGCCTGAGCGGAACCTTGGCGGCGGTGACGTTGCGCAGCAGGATGGCGACGAACACCGCGGCGGCACCCAGCTGGGCGACCACGGTGGCCGCCGCCGAGGCACCGATGCCGAACCCGAGCCCGTAGATCAGGACCAGCTCCAAGACGAGGTTGGCGACGTTGGAGCCGGCGGCCACCAACAACGTCAGCTTCGTGTCCTGCAGGCCCCGGAGGTATCCCACACCCACCAGCACCACCAGCACCGCCGGGGCGCCCAGCGAACTGATCCGCAGGTAGGTGATGGCGTGTTCCCGCACGTCCCCGCCGGCGCCGAAGAGACCGACGGCGGCGGGTGCGAAGGCCAGGCCCAACAAGGCGAGGCCGATCCCGATGGCAACCGCCAGCCAGAGCCCCTGCACGGCCTGGTGGGCGGCACCCCGCAGGTCGCCCGCCCCCAACAGGCGCGCCACCGCCGCCGTCGTGCCGTAGGCCAGGAAGTTGAACAGGAAGAAGGCGGTGGTGAGGACCGCGCCGGCGATGGCGAGACCGCCGAGTTGCGGCGTGCCCAGGTGCCCCACCACTGCGGTGTCGACGAGGATGTAGAGCGGCTCGGCCGCAAGCGCCCCCAGTGCCGGCACGGCCAGGCGCAGGATCTCGCGGTCCAGGGGGTGACGGAGGGGCAAGTGGGCAACCAGGGCGTTCTGGGGATGTCCTCGCACCTGTGCGGTGCGCGAACTGCCCCAGAAGTGGGAGGGGGGCTAGCGGCTTCCGCCGAAGAGGCGGGCGAAACGGCGCCGGCGGGGCGGCTCCTCGACGCCAGCCGGATCGTGGGGATCGTTGCCGCCGCTCGCCAGCCCGGCCCGTTCGGGACCGGGAGGCGATGGCGGGGGCGGGGGCGGGACCGCCGGCGCCGGCGGGCGCGCCCGCTGACGAGAGCCGATCAGGGGGGTCCGTTCCGCGGCCGCCGCTCGCGGCGGCTGAGGGCGCTCCGGCGGTCGCTCCGGCTCGGCAGCCCGCTCTCCGCTGGCTCTGCGCGCCGCCGGCTGCTCGGCGCGGGGAGCAGCGTGGGACAACGGCCGACCGGCGGTTCGGGCAGCCTCGGCTCCGCCTGGCGACGTTGAGGCTGCCCGAACCCCCGTTGGTTGCGGGGGCCGCTCGGGCCCGGGACTCCGCTCTGGGGGCCGCTCGGGCCCGGGACTCCGCTCTGGGGGCCGCTCGGGCCCGGGACTCC
>JAHWJU010000096.1 GCA_019348255.1 Actinomycetota bacterium
TGAGCTCGAGCAGCACCGGGTGGATCGACGGCCAGATGGAGTGACGCACCTCGGGGTCCACGGCGGCGGCCGGGCCGCTCATGACCACCTCGGCCGGCAGCGGGTCGCCCACCGGCCGTCCCAGCTGGCCCATGTCCTCCACCGGCACGACCACCTCGAGCTCGAGCTGCTTGCGCACGCCGGCGTCGACCACGGTGACCCGCTTGTCGCGGCCCCCCAGGAAGCGGGCCAGCTCGTCGAGCGGGCGCTGGGTGGCCGACAGCCCGATCCGCTGGGGGGGCTGCGGGCACAGCCGGTCGAGGCGCTCGAGGGACAGCGCCAGGTGCGCCCCCCGCTTGGTGGCGGCCACGGCGTGGATCTCGTCGACGATGACGTGGTCGACCGAGGCCAGGATCTCCCTGACCTGGGAGGTGAGCATCAGGTAGAGCGATTCGGGAGTGGTGACGAGGATGTCGGGCGGGTGCCGGTGGAGGTCGCGGCGCTCCTTGTCGCTGGTGTCGCCGGTGCGGATGCCGACCCGCACCCCGGTGGCGCCCATGCCGGCGAGGGGCGCCCGCAGGTTGCGCTCGACGTCATAGGTCAGCGCCTTGAGGGGCGACACGTACAGCACGCGGAGCTGTGTTGTTGGCGGCTTCGCCGCCCCGGCCGGGTCGCCGGCCAGGCGGTCGAGGGCCCAGAAGAAGGCGGCCAGGGTCTTGCCCGAGCCGGTGGGGGCGAGGATCAGCGTGTGGTCGCCCCGGCTGATCGACTCCCACCCCTGCTCCTGGGCCGGCGTGGGGGCGGCGAAGGAGGACCGGAACCAGCCCGAGGCGGCGGGGGAGAACCGGTCGAGCACGCTCACGCTGCAAGGGTACGCGGGCCCTGACGAGCGGCCCGAGCGGTTGCCCGAGGGCACCCGGGAGCGGTGACGCCAGCGGGGCCCGCCACCGGCGATAGCCTTTGGACGAAATGTCCCCCCTGCGGTGGCAGCACCGCCCGGAGCTTCGGCGCCCCGTCCTCCTTACCGCTTTCGAGGGTTGGAACGACGCCGGCGAGTCGGCCACCACCGCCGTCCGTTACCTGGCTCGCGCCCTCGACGCTGGCCGCTTCGCCACTATTGACGCCGAGGAGTTCTACGATTTCACCGTGGCCCGCCCTCAGGTCCACCTCGACGCCGATGCCGGCGGCGGCGACGAGCCCGTCCGGCGCCTCGAATGGCCTGAGCCCGTCTTCCAGGCCGGCCGGACGCCCAGCGGCCGGGACCTGATCTTTCTCACCGGCATCGAGCCCGCTCTCAAGTGGCGCAGCTTCACCGCGCTCGTGGTGGAGGCCTGCCGCGACCTGCAGGTCGAGCTCGTGCTCACCCTGGGTGCGCTGCTGGCCGACGTCCCCCACACCCGGCCGGTGCAGGTGCGGGGTACCTCCGGCGATGCGGCCGTGATGGCCGAGCACGGGTTCAGCCGTTCTCGCTACGAGGGCCCCACCGGCATCCTCGGGGTGCTCGCGGAGGGATGCCGGGCGGCCGGCATCCCCTCGGCGTCGCTGTGGGCGACGACGCCCCACTACCTGCGGGAAACGGCCTCTCCCAAGGCCGCTCTCGCGCTGGTCGAGCGCGTCGGCCGGATGTTCGATTTCTCGCTCGAGACCACCGACCTGGAGATCGCCACCGCCGCCTACGAGCGCCAGGTCGACGACATGCTGGCCGGTGAGGAGGACGTGGCGGACTACGTGCGGGGGTTGGAGGAGGCGGTGGTCGACGGGGACGAGGAGATCGAGCTCCCCTCCCAGGACGCGCTGGCCGCCGAGGTGGAGCGCTTCCTGAGGGACCAGCGGGGGTCCCCGGGGGACTAGTCACCCAGAGGCATTTGGCGAAATGTTCCTTATCACTGTGGGTAGCGGGTGCCGAGAGATCCTGAACACCGGGAGCGTGCTGCCTTGTTCGACGCTGCAAGCGATTTCAAGAGGTCCGAGGGGGGCTTCACCATGGTCGAGCTCATGGTGTCGCTCACCATCCTCGCGATCGGGATCGTGGGCGTCGTGGGCGTCTTCAACTCCTCTTTCTCCGTCGCCGCCGGGGCCAGCGCCCGATCGAAGGCAGTTTCGCTGGCCACCCGCGAGATCGAGGCCTTCCGGGCCAAGAAGTACAGCGACGTGGTGGTGAGCAGCACGACCACGACGGTGACGGAGCAGATCGGCGGCCTCACCTACACGATCGAAAAGGCGGTGACCTGGCTCAACGAGGCGAGCGTCAACCAGGCCTACAAGCAGGCCACGGTGGCGGTGAGCTGGACGGACGGCGCCGGGCTCCACCAGGTCCACCAGTCGACCATCCTCTACCCGGGCGGCCTCGGGACCTTCACGTCGTCGTCCAACACCGTCACCTCCAGCTCCAACGCGCCGCCGGCACCGCTGACGCTCGCGGCCGCCGTCCCGGCGGGGGACGACGGCCAGACCGCGGCGGACCTGGCCTGGACCATGCCCACCACCGGCCTCGAGCTGGTCCACCAGTTCGTCGTCCAGTACTCGACGAACTCCTTCGCCACACCCCACGAGGTCACCGACACGGTTCCCGCCGCGGCTCGGAGCCTACGGGTGACGGGCCTGTCCGCCGGCACCACCTACTCGTTCCGGGTGGCGTCCAAGTCGCCGGTGGGCACCCGCTCGGCATGGAGCCCCACCGCCTCGGCGACCACTGCAGGGACCTCCCTCACCGAGTGCAGCATCGGGACCCCGGCGGTGACGCCGGCCAAGATCGAGCGCAAGTCGGCCAACGACGGAGCGGGGCTGGTCTCCAACCCCATCTTCAGCGTCAACACGTCAGGTTCCTGTTCGGGGCTGAGCATCAAGTACAAGCCGACCATGACCACGAGCCGGACGCTGGTGCTGTCCTCGTCGTCGAGCGGCCTGTTCACCGGCCAGCTGGCCGGCACCACCACGCCCTGGGACGTGGGGCCCCATACGATCGAGCTTTTCGACAGCCTGACCGTCAAGCGGGGCCAGGTCGTTCTGACCGTCTGCGACCGCAACGCCCGGGACTGCTTGTGACCGGCACTGGCGGCCGCCGCGGGGCCGGCGAGGCCGGCTTCACGCTGGTCGAGGTGATGATCGCCGGCATGATCGCCGCCATCGTCTCGGCCACGCTGTTCGGGATGCTCGACAGCCAGACCAAAGCCGAGCGCCGCATCTCCAACTTCGTCGACAACCAGGAGACCGCCCGCCAGGCCATCCTGGCCATGCAGCGCGACCTCCGGTCGGCCGAGCCGCTGGCGCCGCTGCCCACCGGCGAGGACTTCAAGTTCCGCGTCGACCTCGCCATCTTCGACGGCCCCGACAGCACCACCACCGAGTCGATCCGCTGGAGGGTCGAGCCGCAGAGCGGCACCGCACCGCCGGCCCTCGTCCGCGAGTTGGTGCAGCCCGACGGCACCGTCGCCGTCACCCACCGCCTGGGCGGGGTGGCCAACCGTTCCCTCAATCGGCCCCTGTTCACCTACTACCAAGCCGACGGAGCGGCCTTCAACTGGACCGACACCCCGGGGACCATCGCCCACTGCACCATCCGCATCCGCATCGACCTGCGGGCCGCCCCCGTGCCCGGGCCGGCTCCGGTCCGGCTGGTGTCCGACGTGATGCTGCGCAACCGGTTGCCCGGCGGATCGGGGTGCGCGTGACCTGCCGGCGCCGGCTCCCGCACGGGGAGGCCGACGAGGACGGGGCGACGCTGGTCATCGCCATGATCGTCATGATGATCCTGAGCACCCTCAGCATCGCTCTGTTGGCCCGGACGCTGAGCGTGCTGGGCAGCGTGCGGTCGGGCCAGGACTTCGACGCCGCTCTGGCGGCCGCTGACGCCGGCCTGTCCGACGCCCTGTTCAAGATCGACCAGTCGGCGCCGGAGGACTGGACGGCCACGGGAACGGTGGGCGCCGGCCAGTTCGCCTACACCGCCGACAAGGTGTCCCAGACCGAGTACGTGGTGCGCTCCCGCGGCAGGGTGGGGCGTTCCAACCACGCGATCGCAGCCAGGATCACCCGCACGGCCCGGTTCCCCTACGCCCTCTTCTCCCAGCAGAACCTGACGCTCGACGGCCGGGTCGGCGGGCGGGCCAACTTCTACAGCTTCGACGTCGCCACCGGGACCAGCAGCACCGAAGCCGTCACCGTCGGCTCCAACGGCACCACCGTCTGCCAGGGAGGCGCCTTCCCTCTCGGGATGAGGACGAGGGCCTTCACGGGCAACAAGGACTGCCCCAACTTCGCCCCGCTGACCAACCCGGAACCCATCACCGACGTGGTGGCCCCCACCGGAGCCACCCAGTCCTGCCCCGCCGACGGCATCTTCACCGGTACCGTCGACGGGGGCGGCGGGATCCCGTACGTGTGCCGGCGGGACGTGTCCTTCGTCGGGACGGTCACGGTCACCAATCCGCCGCTCATCGTCTACGTGCTTCCCGACGTGGATGCCAGCGGCAACCTGGTGATCGGCGCCGACGGGAAGCCGATCTACCATTCCGTCGACATGCGCGGCGCGGTCATCAACTCCGGCGGCTACAGCAAGAACGTGCAGATCTACAAGGCGGGCGACGCCGCCATCCACCTGGACCCCGGCAACACGGCCGACACCCTCACCTTCAGCGGCATCCTCTATGCCCCGCAGTCGACCATCAACATCAACGGCGGGAAGTGGTGGACGGGATCGATAGTGACCAACGAGGTGCGGGTCAACGGGACGCCCAACTTGAAGATCGGCTACGACCTCGACCTGCGGAGCTACTACGGCAAGGATTGGAAGGTGAGCCGCTACTCGGAGATCCCCTCGAGTAGCCCCGGAGTCCCCTGATGGACTCGACGTGCTGAGACGGCGCCGGCCTCAGCAGCGACGGCCGGACGCCAGCGTCCGCTGGATCGTGCCCCTCCACGACCCGAACGAGGTCGAGCCGCAACCCGAGCCGGAGCCGGCAGCCGTCGAGGCAGAGGCCGACGCGGGGGCGGGGGCCGAAGCCCCGGCGCCGGAGCGGGATCCGGCGCCCGGGCCCGAGGCCGGGCCGGAACCCGAGCCCGAGCCCGAGCCCGAGGAGCAGGACATGTCGGTCGAGGCCCTGCGGGCCCGGCTGGCCGCCCGGGGCCTGGTGCGCACCGAGCCCTCGGTCCGCATCAGGGAGGTGACCCCGGACCAGCCGAGGCCGGCGCCGGCCGCCCTGGCGACCTGGACCGAGCCCGCGCCCGAGGCCGAGGAGGCCGAGGCCGGCGCGGCCGAGGCCCTGGAGCCGGAGCCGGACGGGCCCCGGGCGCCCGTGCGCTGCCCCACCTGCCGCGGCACGACCCAGGTGGCCGTCGCCGCCACCGGCTTTCGCTGCCCGAGCTGTGACCGCGTGTGGCGCTGGGCCATCTGCGACGGCTGCGACGACCTCGCTCTCACGGTGGCCCGGCAGGAGTCGTGGCGGTGCGGCGCGTGCGGCCACCACACCCGGTCGTGGTGGCGCACCGGCACCGCGGCGAGAGAACGGGCCCAGGTCCAGGAGCGCCGGCGGGAAGACGCTGCCCGCCGTGAGCGGGAGCGGGCGATGGCGGCCGCCCGCCGGCGGCGCTGGAAGCTCGTCGCCGCCGGCGTCTTCCTCGTGGTGGTCACCGCCGGCATCGCCGGCGTCGTCACCCTGGCCGGCGGCGGCTCGCCGGCCGAGCACAGCCGCGCCGCCTGCAGCCGCTACGAGCGGGTCCGTACCCAGATCGTCAACGGCACGCTGAGCGCTCCCGCCGCCGCCGCCGAGCTGGCCGAGGTCCGCGAGCTCGCCAACGCCGCGGACCCCGATGTGGCCGCCGCGGCAGCCGAGCTGGCCGCGGCCGGGCGCCCGGGAACGGCCAAGTACCTCATCGCCTCCACCAAGATGTCCGACGCCTGCGCCGCCGCTCGCTGACCGCCGACTGCCAGCCCGCCGGCCCCTGCGCCGGCGCGTCGGAAGCTATCCGTGGATGCCGTAGCGGGCCAGGACCGACCCGGCGTCGGGGAACACAGTGGTGAGGGCGCCCAGCACCTCACCCGGACCGGCGATGCGGTAGGCCTGGCGGGCCACCAGCTGGCGCAGCGCGCAGTCCACCAGGTCGGGCGGGCCCAGTGCCGCCACCGCCTGCGCCCCTTGCACGTAGACAGAGCGGTAGTAGGCGGCGGGGCGGGACTCCCAGAAGGTCATCGGCTCCCCCGCCCGGCCCCGCCCCTCGGCCGGGACCGGCTTGGCCTTCAGCTCCTCCAGGGCCTTTTCGTACCGGGCCTCTGCATAGGTGGCCAGACCCTCGTCGATCCACGGGTGGGCGCCCTGGTTGGTCGCCACCAGGCCGTAGAACCACATGTGGGCGACCTCGTGGCTGGTCGTGCGCCCCAGGGTGCCCGGGCCCTGCATGACGTGCATCGGGTACTCGATGCCCCCCGACAACCGGGGCGTGATGGCCAGTGAGTACGAGGGCCATGGGTAGGGCCCGAACCGGCGCGAGAAGTCGGCCAGCACCGCGATCGACTTCTCGAGGTACGGGCCTGGCGCGTCACCCACCTGGCGATCGACGCCCACGGTGACGGCAACCCTCGAACCGCCGCCTCCGTCGGCGGTGCCCGTCGCCAGCTTGAAGTCGCCGACCGACACGGCCCAGTCCGGCACGCCCGAGGCCACCCAATGGCCGGGCCGGTCGCTGACGCCGGTGGCCAGAACCTCCAGCCCCTGCGGAATGGTCAGCGTGACGTCGAAGTCGGCCGGCAGCGACAGCGAGGCCTCGGCGAAGCCGGCGGTTGCCGGCTCGGTGGCCCATCCGAGGCCGGGGTGCCAGGCCAGCACCGGGAAGAACGACCCGAGCCGCACGGTGTCACCGCTGCGGGAGATGCGGTCGTTGCTCACGCCCGTGGGCAGCGTGAGGTTCCACACCAGCCCGATCGTCACCGTCTGGCCGGCGGCCACCGGCTTCTTGACCACCAGAGTGGTCGGGTCCGGGCGCTCCACCGGGACGTCGTCCTCGGTGAAGACCTCGATGCCCCCGCCGGCGTTGACGATCCGGGGGGCGTTGGCCCAGAGCCGGAACACGACGCGATCCGTGGCCAGGTCGGGGGTGAAGCGAACGGACTGGCGGCCGCCCACCAGCCCCTCGCCCGGCCTCACGTCGACCCGGAGCTGGTAGGCGGGCCGGTCCGGCCTGGGCTCGACCCGTGACGGCACCGCAGGGCAGGAGGCGGCGGCCGGCTGCGCCGGCGCCGGCTGCACCCGGGCCGCCCTGGGCACCGTGCTGGCGGGCAGGGTGGTGGTGGGCGGCGGAGCCGGCTCCTCGGCCGGGGTGGTGGGCGCCGGCTCGACGGCAGCCGGCGCGGACGTGGCCGGCTGGGCCGACGGTCGCGGCCTGCTCTCGTCCCCCCGCCCGCAGCCGGCGACCACCAGGGCGGCCACCATCGCGGCGGACAGGTTCCGCAGCCTTCGACGCATCATCAGCGCAACAGCATGCCCGCGCCGGGCGCGAACCTGGGCTCAGCCCCAGTCGCCCCCGCCGACGTCTCCGCCCCCGAAGTCGCCGCCGCCCCCGAAGTCGCCGCCGCCACCGCCTCCCCAACCGCCGCCACCGTCGCCCCCGGAGTGCCGGCCGACGTCGTGGCCGCCGCCCCAGCCCCCGCCCCAGCCGAACCCGCCGCCCAGCATCTGGCCGAGCAGCAGCCCTGCGAACAGCCCGTTGCCACCGAAGAAGCCGCCGCCTCCCCAGCCGCCGCCGTAGCCGTCGTAGCCGGCGTAGACAGGCCGGCGGTCGTCGTCGAGCACGACCGCCGGCTCCCCCTGCGGCCCCGGCGCCCGCAGCTCCGCCGGCGGCGGCGGGGGATCGTCCCCCCGCAGGATGGCCCGCGTCCGGGCCATGGCATAGCCGGCCTCGGCCAGAGCCCTTCGCACCCGGGGCACGTCATCCGGAGAGTCGATGGCCTCCACCGCGGCCTGGGCCCAGCGGAAGCGGCCGACTGCGGCCTCGTAGTCGTCGCGGGCCTCGGGGTGGAGGGCCACCTCCGACTCCAGGCGCATCACGTCGTCGGCGATCACCGACAGCTCGGCCCGCAGGTCCTCGCGATCTCCGCTCAGGGCCGCTTGCAGCGCCATCTTCTCGCGGCGGCTCTTGCGGACCAGGTAGACGCCGCCGGCCGCCGCCCCACCGACGAGGACCAGCGGCAACACGCCGCTGCCGCCCCCGTCGCCGCCGCCCCGCTCAGCCGGCCCGGCGGCGCCGTCGCCGCCCGCGCCCGAGCCGCCGGCATCGAACGCCTCCACCCGTTTCACGAACTCCTCGAGCACGGCGTACCTGCCCCCGTCGCTGCGGGACTGGAAGGCGGCGGTGGCCAGCTGCCCGGCGACTCCCGAAGGCAGTGCGTTGCTGCCGGCGCGGAAGCTCTTGCCCGCCACCACCGCATAGGTGCCCGACAGCCCCGTCGCCTTGGCGAGAGCGGCCGGCAACTGGTCGACGCCCCCGACCTCGGACTCCGCGCCGGCCGGCAGGACGGCGATGAAGATCGGCCGCTGACCGGAGCGGATCTGTTCGGTGAGCTTGTCCTCGTCCGCCTCCGACAGGAGGTCGCGGGCATCGGCGTGCACGAAGACCGGATCACGGCGCAAAGCGGCGCCGGCTTCGTCGACCACGGCCCCGGCGAGGCCCGAGAACAGGGTCAGGGCGACGAGCAGCGCACGCACGTCGTGTTCGTACCCAAGTGGGCCCGCTCAGTCCCAGTCGATGGGGATGGGGATGGGGATGGGGACCAGGTTGAGCGAGTCCACGGCGCTGGGCGGCGGCGGTCGCAGCTCGTCGAGGACCTCGAGCACCTCCGGCGGCACCCCCCGCACCAGGTCGACCAGCACGCCGGCAATGTGGCGACCCTGGGCGCCTATCAGGTCGAACAGCTCGTTGCGCCGGCGGGTGC
>JAHWJU010000272.1 GCA_019348255.1 Actinomycetota bacterium
ATCGATGATCTGGTCGGGCCAGTGACGGACGGTGAGCGAGTCGACGGGGGCGAAGGACGGAGCGGGGCGCATGAAGCCTCCACGGGAGGAGTAGCCGGAGGAGGGGGAAGCAGCACCTTCAGTGCATTTCATGTTGTATCACGCAACAGCGGCAGTTGCAACGACCGCCCCATTGGAGCCGGTAGCGTCGGCGCCGATAGCGGGAGGCAGCCACCATGACGGACACGCCACTGTCGGGCCACATCCAGGCGTCCCACGCCGCGTTCGGGCCGTTCATGGACTTCCTCGCCACCTCGAGGTGGACGAGCCGGGCCGGTTCGCCCGGGATCTGCGACTTCGCCGCCGGCAACCCCCAGGACATGGCCCTGCCCGCGTACGTGGAGGCCATCCGGGAGGCCAGCATTCCACGGTCGCCGGATTGGTTCGCCTACAAGGGCAACGAGGGTCCCGCCCGGGAGGCGGCAGCCGCTTCGCTGCGGCAACGACTGGGCATCGACTTCGAAAGCGACGACGTGTTCCTCACCAAGGGCGCTTCGACCGCGCTCGCCATAGCGATGGCCACACTGGTCCGCCCCGGCGACGAGGTCATCTTTTCGAGCCCGCCGTGGTTCTTCTACGAGTCGATGATCGCCTTCTCCCACGGCGTGCCGGTCCGGGTCAAGGTCGACCTGTCCAGCTTCGATCTCGACGTGGACGCCATAGGGGCCGCCATCACCCCTCGCACCCGGGCGGTGATCGTGAACAGTCCCAACAACCCGACCGGGCGCATATACCCGCCCCCGACGCTGGAACGGCTGGCCCAGGTGCTGACGTCGGCGTCGGAGGCGAACGGCCGACCCATCTACCTGCTGTCGGACGAGGCCTACAACCGCATCCTCTTCGAGGGCGCCCACTTCACCAGTCCCACCAGCTACTACCGCCACTCCATGTTGCTCTACAGCTACGGCAAGACCCTGCTGGCCCCCGGCCAGCGGCTCGGTTACCTGGCCCTCCCGCCGTCGATGCCGGGGCGGGAGGAGATGCGCAAGGCCCTGCTGGTGAGCCAGTTCAGCGGCTACGGCGTGCCGGATGCGGTGCTCCAGCACGCCCTGCCGGCCATCGAGCCCCTCTGCATCGACCTGGCCCGGCTCCAGCGCAGGCGCGACGTGATGGTCGAGGCGCTGAGGGAGTGCGGCTACGAGGTCCACGTGCCGGAGGGAACCTTCTACCTGCTGCCCCGGTGCCCCACCCCCGACGACGCGGCCTTCACAGAGCGGCTGGCCGCAGACGACGTCTTCGTGCTGCCAGGACACATCGTGGAGTTGCCCGGCTACTTCCGCATCTCTCTCACCGCTTCCGACGAGATGGTGGAGCGGTCGCTGCCGCGCTTCGCGGCGGCCATCGAAGCGGTGCGGTGACTAGCTGAGAACCGGCGTGCGCACCCGCACGCCGGCCCGGAACACCGCAGCCGGCTGGCGCAGCGCCTGCGGGTCGACCAGGGGATTGCCGGCCACGGCGACGACGTCGGCGTCGGCACCGGGCACGAGCCTGCCCTTGCGGCCCCCGAGCCCGCAGGCGTCGGCGCCGGCCGAGGTCACGACCCGCAGAGCTTCCACACTGGTGAGGCCGGTCATCAACAGATGGTCGACTACGTAGGGCGCTACTCCGTGGGGCTTGGCCGGCGCGATGCCGGCGTCGGTGCCGCCCACCAGGCGCACTCCCGCCTTGTGGAGGCGCCCGACGGAGGCGCTCATGGCCGGAATCCGGCTGGCCACGGGCGGCGGTGGTGGTGGCCCGCCCGGGAGGAGGCCGAGGGTGGGACACACGGTGATGCCCCGCCCGGCGATGCGGTCGATGAGCTCCTGGTCGGCGCGCACCCCCTCGGCCACCCAGAAGCCGCAGTGCTCGAGCCCGTCGACGCCGGCGTCCACCGCTGCTTCGATCCCCGCCACGCCGTGGACGTGGGCGGTGACCGTGCGTCCGAAGCGGTGGGCCTCCTCCACCACCGCGGCGATCTCCGCGGCCGTGTACTGCGGCGTGAGCGGGTCGATCCCAGCCGTCATGTTGCCGCCGGTGACCATCACCTTGATCACGTCGACACCGCGGGTGCACCGGGTGCGCACACCCCGCCGCAACTCGGCCTCGTCGTCGGCCTGGCCGCCCATGAAGTGGCAGTGGCCGCCGGTCACGGTGAGGGGCGGCCCCGAGGCCAGGACCTCCGGGCCGACCTCGTGGCCCTCGCGGAACCAGTCGCGCAGGGTCACGGCCAGGTACCCGCGATCACCGAGGTCGCGCACGGTGGTGACCCCCGCCACCAGGTGCTGCTGTGCGGCCAGGCGCATGCGCAGCAACAGGGCGCCGTCGTCGTCGGCTCTCATCCGTGCCACCGGATCGGCACTGGCGTCGAAGCCCAGGTGCACGTGGGTGTCGACCAGCCCGGGGATGAGGGTGACGTCCCCCAGCTCGACGACCTCGGCCCCCGCCGGCGGCTCGCCGGCGCCGGCGTCGACAGCAACGATGCGCCCACTATCGATGAGGACGAGTGGTCGTTGCACCAGCGTGGCGCTCTCGCCGTCGAAAAGCCGAGTCGCACGCAGGGCGAGCACGACGTGACGCTACGCCGGCCCGCGCCAGCAGCGCTCAGGTTCGGGCAGTCTCAGCTCCGCATGGCGAAGCTCAGGCTGCCCAAACTCGTCGGACCG
>JAHWJU010000097.1 GCA_019348255.1 Actinomycetota bacterium
GGGCGGCGAGGAGGGCGGCGAAGGGGCCGTCGGCCACGCCCACCCGGCAAGGAACGGGGACGGTCTGCACCACCAGCGCCGTCAGCGCCTCGTCGCCGCCGAAGTAACGGGACGGGCCGCGGGTGGCGAAGGCGCAGCACCCGGGGCGCAGTATCTCTATCCGTGGGCACAGGGAGTCGAGGGTGGCCACCACCGGTTCGAAGGCCCTGGCCTCGGCGCCGGCATCCCGCTCGACCACGACCAGGCCCGGGCAGCGGGCCTGGGCCTCTCGCCGGCGCAGGCCCCGCTGCACGCCTTCGGCCCGGGCGGCAGCCGAGCACGCCACCACCAGGTTGGCGTGGACCACGGCCGCGGGTACCACTTCGTCGGCTGCCCTCCCCGGTTCGGACAACAGTGCCGCCGTCACGGGCCAGTCGGGGCACCACACGACCAGCGTCCGCTGTGTCACGCCGTCGGCCCCAGCCCGATGGTGACGCGGCGGGGGCGGGCGGCGGCGCCCCGGCCGCCCGCCACCACCTCGAGACGCCGGCCGGCGAGGACACCGTGACCGCGGCCGAGGCCGGACCAGGAGGCGCCGGCCACCTGCAGCTGCACGTCCGGCGCTGGTCCGTCACACCATCCACGGCCGACCACGACCAGCACGCTCCCCCGCTCGCGGGCCCTGGCACTCAACCGGCGGGCGTCGGCGGCGCGCAGCCGTCCGTGGGGAGCCACAGCCACCACGTCGATGGCATCCAGCAGCGCCGCCACCACCGTCGGCCATGCCTTGCCCGGCTCGGGCACCAGAGCCAGTCGGCCGAGGTCGATTCCCTGCTCGGCGGCCGCCAGGCCTCCGAGGGCGCCGAGGCCCACGATCGCCGTCCACGACCCGGCCGCGGAGGGGCCGGCCAGGACGGCCAGCGCCAGGGAGGTGGAACCGATCCCGCCGGCTTGGCCGGTGATGCCGACGACCGTGCCCCGCCGGAGTCCTCCGCCCGGGAACAGCGGCGCCACCGAGGAGGCCAGGGGCAGGCGCTGGTCGCCGGCGAGGGCCACGGGCGCCACCCGGCCGGCCACCTCCCGGAGCTCCGCCACCGCCTCACCGCGGTCGGCGCCCTTCGCCACCCGGTCGACCGGCACCCCCATCCGGCCACTATCGAACTCATGTTCGACTCTGTCAAGTCGCCGGGAGGGCGCTGCCTACAGTGAGCCCATGGTGCTCGCCGCGCTGGCCGCCCTCGCCGCCGCAGCCGCAGAGGCCGCCGACCAGGGCGAACTGAAGCCCCTGGCCACGAGGAGCATCCTCGTGACCCTGGGCATCATCGTCATCGCCGGCGGGGCCGTCGTCCTCGCCGGCCTGGGCTACTTCACCGACGACTCAGACCGCTGACGGCGGGATCATCTGAACCTCACGTCGACGGTGCGCTGCACCTGCACCGCACCTTCGGCAACGACCCGCGTGACGATGGTGTGCGGGCCGGGGCCGTACTCGGCGGTGTCGAACGTGAAGGACCACTCCCCGAAGCCCTGCGTCCCCCGCCACCCGTCGCTGGCGGGCGAGGCCTGGCTCTTCACCACCTGCCATTCCACCCGGGCATCGGGCACGACGGTGAACGCCCGGGACGCCACCTGAGAGGTGGTGCGGTCGACGACCGCCCGCGCGTAGACCGTGTGGCTTCCCGGTTGGAGCTTGCCCAGCGGGGCGCTCCAGGTACCGGTAAGGGGGTCGAGCCTGGCCTCGATGGGCGTGCCGAAGGAATCATCGTCGACGGAGACCTCCACCCGCCGCCGGCTGGGATGGTCCCCGGCGCCCGTCGGCTCCGGCCCCAGGTCGGGGAAGCGGGCACTGCCCCCGGCCACGATGCGCTGGCCCTCGGGCACCCGGGCGCCGGCGGCCGGCTCCTCGATGCTGGCGCCGAAGTCGAAGCCGATCCCCGGCGACGGAGCAGGGGTCACGGTGAACTTCGAGGCGTGGCCAGCCTCGAAGCCGAAGGCCCACGAGCGGGTGCCCACCAGTTGCACCTGGAAGGTGATCTGCTCGCCGGCGAAGGCCGGCCGCTTCGTCTCGAACTCGATGCCGTACTTCGTCCAGCACGCCTCGCCCAGCGCCGAGCAGCCCGCTCCCGTCGGGCCGCTGCCCGTCACCGGCAGGACCTCGCCCTGTCCGGCGCCGATCTCGCGGTCGGTGGCCATCAGTACGCCTGTCGGGCGCACCACCGCCGGCGTCTCGGTGGTGAGGTACAGGTCGACCTTGACCGTCGAGCCCGCGGGCAGCGCGGTGTCGAGGGTGCCGGCGGAAGGGAAGATCCCCAGCGGCCGGTAGGCGGCGGCGACGCTGGTGATGCGGGACTCGAAGCACGGCTCGAGGTCCCCGGTGGTGTCGAAGGCGTCGAGATAGCTCTCGTTGCTGGCGGGCGCGCAGGCGGACGGGGTACCGGGGTCGCCCGCGTAGCGGCGGTGCAGGTAGTAGGTGCGGTCGTTCTCCCCGAGCGGCTGGTTGGCCACCGCCGGCGCCAGCCGGCGGCCGGCGGCCCGTAGGGCGCCCAAAGCGCCGTCCACGCTGGACACCTTCGCCGCCGTGAGGCCCAGACCGGCCAGCCCTTCGAAGTCGTCCTTCCCGTCGCCGTTGCGGTCGTAGCCGCCGTAGAGGGTGTCCCGCACGGCGCGGTCGACGGCGAAGAACGCGTCCTCGAAGCTCCGGTCGGGCATGGCGGCCTTACCGAGCAGGACGTTTACCGCCCGCTTCGCACTCTCGGGCGTGGCCGCGCCGTAGCCCTCGAAGAGCACGTTGGCCTGGCGTACGTAGGGAGCGGTGAGCGGGTAGGGGAACGAAGACATCTCGTTCTTCTGGTTGAGCGGCTCGGCCGTCTTGAGCACGGCGTTGCGCAGCTCGGCCCGGGTCAGCTTCCCATCCCACAGGAAGTCGCTGCCGACGGGCAGGCCCTGAGCCACCACCTGGCCCGACTTCTGCCCGGCGGCGCCGTCGCCCACGGCGTGACGCACAGCGGTGAGCACGGTCCCGAAGACGCCGGCGGTGTAGGGGGTGGCCGCCGAGGTCCCACCGAAGGCGCACTGCCCGACGGTGCCGGTTCGACAGGCAGAGGGGAGGTTGCCGTCGCCCCAGGCCGAGATGTGGACGGGGATGCCGTCGCCCACCACCGCCCGCTGGTTGTCGCGCCGCAGCGCCCCGACGGTGATGGTCCAGTCGTTGCCGGTCTGGTCGGAGCCGTACGTGCTGACGGGGACGTCGAAGGCGTTGCCGACGCCGTTGCCGGCGGCGAAGAGCGTGGTCTGGCCCCGTTCGGTCGCGTCGCGCGTCGTCTCGTTGGCGCCGAGAGCGAGCCCCACGGGGAGCCCGCCCACGTAGCCGAAGCTGTTGGAGCTGATGTCGACCCACGGCAGCCGGGCCACCACGGACTCATCGAGAGCCTCGACGACCATGAGCAGGCACGTCGGGCAGTAGCCGTAGCGGTTGCCGGCCGAGACCGACGCCGATCCGGAGCCATGGCCGTTGTCGTCGAGGATGGGGTGTCGGTCCGCGCCACTGGTGGCCCCGGTGGAGCCGCCGGCATCGACGGCGCCCACGATCTTGGTGCCCGGGACCCAGTAGAGCTTGCCGGCCTGGATCGTCTTGTTGCCGTCCCAGATGGCGGTGTCGGCGGCCGGGAAGTACCCCTGGCCGAGAGTGACGGGCAGGGCTGTGGCATCGGCCGGGTAGCCGGGGATGTACTCCGAGGGGTGCCGGGTGAAGTTGGCGGTGAGGGCCAGCACGTCGGGATCGGGATAGGTGTCGGCGGAGAACTCGAAGTGGTAGGGGTTGATGCCGGTGTCGGCCACGCCGATCACCGTCACCGCCGTCGTCTCCTCCGCCACCCGGGCGGGGTCGGCGACCAGCACCGAGGTGGTCTGGCGCCGCTCGAGGCCGGCCTCGTCCACCGCCTTGAGCGTCACCAGGTGGCGGCCCTCGTCGAGGGCCACGGTCGCCTCGGCACCCTCGGTCTCGAACACCCCGTCGCCGTCGGTGTCCCATGCCACCCGCCGCATCTGGCCGCCCGTGACCGTGCCGGCGAGGCGCTGCACACCGCCGGTCGGGAACCGGTAGGGGCCGCCGGCGGACACCGCCGGCCGGGGATCGCCGGGCACGATGGTGGCGTCGACCTTCACCGTCACCTCGTCGGCCACCGTGGCGAACTTGTCCACCGCCGCCGTCCACTTGCCGGGCTCCGGCTTGGCCACGCTGGTCTGCTCCTGCGTGGTGGGAACCCCGTCGCCCGAAGAAGCCCTCTCCTTGTCGTCGGGAGCGAGAACCCGCAGGTCGTAGTCGTTGGCCGGGACGCGCCACGCGGTCGACACCTCGATGACGCTGGAGCCGGGCGGTACGTCGAAGGGGAACTCGAGCGTCCCCGGGGCACCCACGGCGAGGACACCGGGCGTCGCATCGGGCCTCGTCTCGTTGAAGATCTCGCGCTTCTCGGGTGCGTAGACCACCACCTTGACCGTGTCGGTGGCCTTGGCGCCGCCGGCGTCGGTGACGGTGAGCGAGACGTCGTAGGTGCCGTCGGACAGCGCAGTCGTGTCGAACTGGGCAGTGGCGGCGTCCGCCCCCTCCAGCGCCCCCGTCGAGGCCGACCAGGCGAACTTGTAGGGGGCGGTACCACCGAAGCCGGTACCCAGCAGCGTCGCCTTGTCCCCCACGGCCACGAACGCGCTGTCGCCGGCGTCGGCGACGAGCGGCGCCTGGTCGGTCGTTGCCGCCGGTCCCAGGTTGGCCCTGCCCCGCACGTCGACCAGGCCCGACAGCGGCTTGCCCACGGTGCCGTTCCTGACGGTCTGGCCGCCGACGGAGTCGATGGTCAGGCTGGCGGGGGAGGCGGCCCCCACCGGCAGCAGCACCGCCGCTGCCACGACCACGACACCCAGCCCCAACAGCGTGCGCCGCAGGCGCATGACGACCCTCCTTGTCCAAGACGGAGGAGCCCTTGCCTCCGCCACGACGCCCGCCGGCGCTCAAGCTACCAGCGAGGCGCATCTTCGGCCCGGGCGTGCCGGCTAAGCGGCCAGTGGTTCTTCGGGTCGTGCCAACTCTTCACCGCTGCGGAGTCGGGCCAGCCGGCGGCGACCCTGCAGCAGGCCGGCGCCGGCCGCCAATCCCCCCAGCAGCGACGCCGCGCCGCCGGCCGCGAAGCCGGCCCGAGGGCCCATGGCCTCGGCCACGGCGCCCACGATGGGCCCGCCGATGGGGGTGCTCCCCAGGAACACCAGCAGGTACAGCGCCATGACCCGGCCCCGCATCTCATTCGACGATCCGAGTTGCAGCATCGAGTTGGCCGTGGACAGGAAGGTGATGGCGGCCCCGCCCGCGAGGACCAGCAGGACGACCGTCGCCACCAGGTTGGTGGACGCGGCGATGCCCAGCATCAGCAATCCCAGGGCCGCCGCCGCTCCCACGAGCAGGCGGGGGGTGGGGCGGCCCCTGGCGGCCGCGATCAGTGCCCCCAGGAGCGAGCCCGCTCCCATGGCCGAGGTCAACAGGCCGAGGGTGCCGGCGCCGGCGGCGAAGGTGAACCGGGAGAGCAGGGGAAGCAGCACGGTGAAGTTGAGGGCGAAGGTACCCACCACCGCCACCAGCATCAGTACCGACCGGAGCTGCCGGGAGGCGAACACGTAGCGGAGGCCGGCGCGGGCCTGGCCGCGGCCGCGTGCCCCCGTCCCTCGGTGCAGTTCGGCGGGCCGCATCCGTACCAACGCCACGATCACGGCCAGGTAGGAAACGGCGTTGAGGGCGAAGCAGCTGCCGGTCCCGGCGACCATGATGAGACCGCCCGCCAGTGCGGGCCCGACCAGGCGGGCGCCGTTGAACATGGCGCTGTTGAGACCGACGGCGTTGGGCAGGAGCTCCGGCCCCACCAGCTCGCTCAGGAACGACTGGCGGGTGGGATGATCGACGACGGTGGCGCAGCCGCCGAGGAAGGCGGCGAGAAACACCATCCACAGCTCCACCACGCCCGCCACCGTCACGACGGCCAGAACGCCGGCCACGACGGCCAGGGCGGCCTGGCTGACCAACAGGGTCCGCCGCTTGTCGAACCGGTCCGCGACCACGCCTCCCCACACGCCGAACAGCAGCATGGGGACGAAGTGGGCAGCCAGGGCCAGGCCCACTGCCGTGCCGCTGCCGGTGAGCTTCAACACCAGCCATCCCTCTGCCACCGTCTGCATCCACGTGCCGGTGTTGGACACGAGCATGCCGAAGAAGAAGAGCCGGTAATTGGGGACCGACAGCGATGCGAAGGTCTGGCGGGCCAGCCGGGTCACGACGGTGCCTCTTCTCCGGCCAGTCGCTCGAGCAGGGGCAGGGCCTGCGCGAGCGCAGCCCGCTCTTCGGGCGTGAACCGCTGCAACCGCTCGGCCAGGTAGGCGTCCTTGCGGGTGCGGCTGCGGGCGATGTACCGCTTGCCGCCCTCGGCCAGCCGCACCTTGGTCACCCGGCGGTCCTGCTGGTCCGCCTCGCGGACCACGAAGCCGAGTTCCTCCAGCCGCGCTACGAGCTTGGTCACCGTCGGCGGCTGTACGCGCTCGACCGCCGCCAGTTCGCCCAGCGTCAGTGGGCCCAGGCGCTCGACGCTGGCCAGCGCCGAGAGCAGCGACGGCGTCACCTCGCCGTCGGCCTGCTGGCGGAGCCGCCGGGCCAGTCGCATGATCCCCAGCCGCAGGCCGGCCACGAAGTCGGCATCGGGGGGAGCGGCGGCAGGCACCTGCATGGTCTACCCCAACTCCTTAGCCCGGCTAACTATTCCCCCGGCCCGCCCAGGTGCCTAGCGGTGGTCACGGGAAAAGACCCCGCGTGCTGATGGCCTCGGCCACCCGCTCGACGGCCAGTGCGTATGCGGCCCGGCGCATCGACACCCCCAGTGCCTCGGCCTTGGCCCACACATCGGTGAAGGCGCCGTCCATGTAGGAGCGCAGCCGGGCCGCCACCTCGTCCTCCTCCCAGGCCATCCCCTGGCGACTCTGCACCCACTCGAAGTACGAGGCGGTGACGCCCCCGGCGTTGGCGAGGATGTCGGGCACCACCACGACGCCCCGCTGGTCGAGCACGGGATCGGCGGCCGGCGTGGTCGGTCCGTTGGCGGCCTCCACCACCACCTTGGCCCCCAGGCTCCTGGCCACGTCCTCGGTGATGGCGCCGTCCAGTGCCGCCGGGACGCACAGCTCGCAGTCGAGCTTCCACATATCGTCCTGGTCGATGCGGTCACCGCCGTCGAAGCCGGCCACCGAGCCCGTGGCCGCCACGTGGTCCGAGAGCTCGCCGGCGTCGAGCCCGCCGGGGTTGTGGACACCGCCTCGTACGTCGGCCACGGCGATGACCCGCATCCCGGCAGAGGCCAGGAGGAAGGCGAGCGGCCCCCCCACCTTCCCGAAGCCCTGGATCACCGCCCGCCCCCCCACGAAGGCAAGGCCGAGGGAGCTGAAGGCGGCCCGTGCCGTGAGCAGCACCCCGGCCGACGTGGCGCCGGCGTGGCCCCGGGTGCCGCCCACCGAAAGGGGCTTACCCGTCACCGACGCGGGCGTGGCGTTGCCCTGGGTCATGGAGAGGGTGTCGTAGAGCCAGGCCATGACACGGCCGTCGGTGTTGACGTCGGGGGCCGGGATGTCCTTGTCCGGGCCCAGCAGCGGGGAGATCTCGTAGGTGTAGCGGCGGGTCAACCGCTCCAGCTCCCCCAGCGACAGCCGTTCCGGGTCGCAGCGCACGCCCCCCTTGCCCCCGCCGAAGGGCAGGCCGAGCACGGCCGTCTTGAACGTCATGCCGGCGGCAAGGGCGATGACCTCGGAGACGTCGACGTCGGGATGGAACCGGATGCCGCCCTTGGCCGGGCCCCTGGTGTTGTCGTGGTGGACGCGCCAGCCGAGGAACACCTCGACCCGCCCGTCGTCCATGCGCACGGGCACCGCCACCTCCAGGACCCGCCGGGGGATCCGCAGCATCCGGTGGATGTCGGGGTCGAGCCCCGTCAACTCGGCGGCATCGTCCAGACGCTCGAGGATCGCCGCCCACGGGTCCGAGGCCACGACTCCGACAGCTAGGGGGTGAAGGAGGGGGCGACGCCGGGGCGGTAGTGGATGTACAGCTCGCGGATCACGTCCTCGAACCCGTCGGCCTTGGTCCCCGGCTCGAGTTCGACTGTGACGACGTTGGAGTAGATGTGGACGCTCCGTACGCCGCCCCGCTCGAAGAGTCGTCGCGCCAGCTCGTCGGGCGGGCGATCGCCGGCCACGTCGGCCGCCGAGGCGTAACGCTCGTGGCCCATGCCGGTGAGGCTGCGGTTGATCTCGAAGCGGACGACGTCGGGCGTCTGGGACGGCTTGCGGACTACGGAGATCGGTTGGCCCATGGCATCCGCAGGCTAGCTCTGCCCGACGGGAGCCCAGCGTTCCAGCACCGATGCCAACGTGTCGAGGCTCACCGGCTTGGTGACGTAGTCGTCCATCCCCGCCTCCCGGCACCGGTCCTCGTCTTCGTTCATGGCGCCGGCCGTCATGGCGATGATCGGCGTCCGTGACATCTCCGTCCTGCGGATCTGCCGCGTGGCGTCGAGGCCGTCCATCTTCGGCATCTGGACGTCCATCAATATGGCCTCGTACCGGCTGGCGCCGGCCATGTCGACCGCTTCCAGTCCGTTGGTGGCCACCTCCACCCGGTAGCCGAGCCGCTGCAGCATCACCCCCGCCACCTTCTGGTTGACCAGGTTGTCCTCCACCAGGAGCACCCGCGGCCCGGGTTCCCCCGCTC
>JAHWJU010000273.1:0-1851 GCA_019348255.1 Actinomycetota bacterium
GAAGGCGAAGATGCCCCCGTCGGAGGCCACCAGCCAGTAGCCGGCGCCGGTGGGCCGCGACAGGGACCGGTAGTAGCGGGTGGCGGCCATCCGTAGGTATCCGCCGTCGTCGTCGGTGACCACGCTCGCCTCGGTGGGGCATACCTGACCGGCGCTCGTCCCGTCGGTGGTGCACCTGGGCGCCGGGTTGGTGACGCCGTCGCCGCGGGCGTCGTGGTAGGTGGTGTTGCCGGGGTTGCCCGGCCCGAAGAGGACGGCGGCGATCCCCGCGCCCCTGAGCTCCTCCACGTTGTCGAAGAAGTACTCGGCCCGGTTGTCCTGGTAGTGGCCGGGGCTGTTGTCCATCGTGCGGAAGCGCTGGTTGCCCAGAGGCACCTGCCAGACGAACGCCGGCTTGCCCGTGGCCCTGGTGATGGTGCCCAGATACCGCTCCCAGCGGTGGAAGCTGAGCGGGCTGGCGTTGAGCCGGTCCCAGAACCGGTCCTGGCCGAGGACGTACTTGTAGTACCCGGCGTCGTGGTCGGCTACGTCGTTGAACAGCAGGTCGTAGGTGGAGCGTCCGGGGCCGGGGTCGGTGACGCCGCTGCGGGCGGCGAAGTCGGCCACTGTGCGGCCGAGGGCCACCGGGTCGATGGCCGGATCACGCTCGGAGCCGATGTCGCGCAGGGCGGCCCAGTTGCTGATGTGGAAAGCGAGCGCCACGTTGGGGGCGTAGAGGTCGCGCAGCCGCAGCAGCGCCAGGTTGAAGCCGCGGAAGCTGTCCTCCAGGCCCGCCAGCTGGGCCAGCCCGGTGGAGGCCACGGCCGCCCGCAGCCCGGATGGATCGCTTCCCGGCCCCGTGCAGTGGCCGAAGCAGCGCGAGCGGTCGAGCAGACCCTGGAGGGCGAAGCCGGCGAGGTCGGGTTCCACGTGGACGATGGCCGGCCCGCCGTAGCCCTGGACGCCGCCGGAGGCATGCGGCCCCAGGCGGCGCAGCAGCGTGGTGAAGTCCTCGAAGTAGGACCGCATCGTGGCGGGGTCGTCGAGGTTGGCCAGGTCGCGCTCCGCCTCCCCGCAGCCGTCGCAGGGACCGCGCGAGTGCAGGAGCTGGTAGTAGCTGAAGACGGGGACGGCGCCGAGGCTGGCGGCCCGCCGCGCGTAGGCGAGAGGGAAGGTGGCGTCGGGGTGCCAGGTCTGCCAGCCGGCGCCCGTGTTCGAGCCCCCGGCCAGGTACTGGTAGAGGTAGTCGAAAGGAACGCCCGACTCGGGCACCCAACCCTCCAGCCCTGTGGCGTCGGGCTGGGCCGAGATCCCGAATGCGAAGTGGGGCCGCAGAACCCCCTCCGGCGCCGCGGCGGCCGCCGATGGCCCCCCGGGGAGGCCCATCGGCGCGGCCATGACGAATATGGCTGCGACGAGGGCGGCGATGCGCCGACGCCTGGAGAGCACGCTCAGCCCTCCAGCCCTCAGCGCACGGCCAGACCGGCGGCGCGGTCCGCCAACCCGAGCAGCAGCCCCACCAGCGCGCCCACGGCCAAGCCACCCACCGCCAGGGGCTTGTTGGAGAGACGACCCCGCTCTGGGTCCGTTGCCCCGCTTTCCGCCGGCGGCTCCTCTTCCAGAAGGGGTCCCAGGTTGGGCTGGGGACCTACATCACCCTGAGGCTCCAAGGCCGGCGCCGAGCGGCGGGCCGCCCCGGTGGGCTCCCGGGTCGTGGCCTCCCGGGAGCTGCGGGCGGTGTCGGAGGAGGCACCGGGGCTGGTGGCTCGGCGGATGGTGGTCGTCGTCGACCCCGGCGCCGGCGTGGCTGTCGCCGGGGCCGTGGTGGTGGTGACGGCGCCCGGGGCGGTGGTGACGGCGCCCGGGGCGGTG
>JAHWJU010000273.1:1951-2665 GCA_019348255.1 Actinomycetota bacterium
GTGGTCGTGGCCGGCGCCGCGGTGGTGGTCGTGGCCGGCGCCGCGGTGGTGGTCGTGGCCGGCGCCGCGGTGGTGGTCGATGCCGGCGCCGCGGTGGTGGTCGAGGCGGGGCCGGCCTTGTGCTGGTCGGCCGCGCTGTGGGTAGGTGCGGCAACGGTCATGGCGACGGCGAAGACCAGGCCCGTCAGCACGAGCACGGCAGCGATGCGGGAGGGGGCGATCATGGTCTCTTTCCTGTTCGGCCACCGGTGCCCGGAGGGACCAGCAGCGCCTCCCCCAGGGCCACCCACGCCGACCCGTAGTACGTCGGGTGGCGCCGCGCCAGCGTGGTTGCACGGCCCAGCAGCCGGGCCGACTCGTCGGCCGCGCCGGCCGCTTTGGCCGCGGCGGCTGCCCCCACCAGACCCACCGGGTGCTCGTCGGGCGTCAGGCGCTCACCGTCGATGCTGTAGGCGAGCGACGCGCCCTGACCGTCCAGGCGCTCGAGCTGGGTCCAGAGGCGACCTGCCAGCACCGGCCCCTTTCCGTCGCAGTCCTCGGCGAACCGGAAGCCCAGCCGGGAGGCGTCGGCGCCGTACTGGGGCCGACGTTCCGGTGCTTCTGGGGGGCCGGTGGGGGTCAGCTCCCCCCGATCGTTCAACCTGCCCCAGTCCGGAGGCAGCTCACCCTTGGCCAGGACCGCCCCCACCAGCCGGTTCCCGCTCTGTTCCAGGC
>JAHWJU010000098.1:0-5639 GCA_019348255.1 Actinomycetota bacterium
CCACCCTGCTCATCCCCGGCATGAACGACTCCGACGCCGAGCTCGACGCCCTCACCAGCTGGGTGGTGCAGGACCTGGGCCCGGACGTGCCCATCCACTTCACCGCCTTCCATCCCGACTTCAAGCTGCTGGACCGCCCGCCCACGCCGGCCTCCACCCTGGCCAGGGCCCGCCGCACCGCCCTGGCCAACGGACTGCAGTACGCCTACACCGGCAACGTCCACGACCGGGACGGCTCCAGCACCTACTGCCCCGGTTGTGGGGCTCGGGTCATCGAGCGGGACTGGTACTCGTTGGGCGAGTACGGCCTGGGCGATGACGGGTCGTGCCTCGGCTGTGGCACGCGCATCGCCGGCCACTTCGACGGACGGCCCGGCCGCGGTGGCCCCCGCCGCATCCCGGTACGCCTGGCAGAGGTGCGGCCGTGAGGACCCGCCGTGTCCGCCCGGCGGCGGTGGCCGGCATGTTCTACCCGGCCGATCCCCAGGTGCTGGAGGCCGCCGTCACCACGGCACTGGAAGAGGCCGGCAGCCCGTCGGGCCCCGCGCCCAAAGCGATCATCGCGCCCCACGCCGGCTACGTCTTCTCCGGGCCGGTGGCGGCCTCCGCCTACGCCCGGGTGCGACCGTTGCGGGGCCAGGTCGAGCGGGTGGTGCTGCTGGGGCCGGCCCACACCGTCGCGCTGGACAGCATCGCCGCCTCGGGCGCCGACGGGTTCGCCACCCCCCTGGGGCTCGTGCGGGTGGACACCGAAGCCAGGGACCGGCTCGTCGAGCGGGGCAGGGTCTGCGTCTCCGATCGGGCCCATGCGGCCGAGCACAGCCTGGAGGTGCACCTGCCGTTCATCCAGCTCAGCCTGGGCGACGTTGCCGTCGTGCCCCTGGTGGTGGGGCAGGTGCCGTCGTCGCTCGTGGCCGAGGTCCTCGAGGAGGTCTGGGGAGGACCTGAGACCCTCGTGGTGGTCAGCACCGACCTGAGCCACTACCACGATCACGGCACCGCTCAGGCACTCGATCGCCGTACCGCGGCGGCCATCGTGGCCAAGGATGCCGAAGGACTCGGTTCCGGCGACGCCTGCGGGCTGTTCCCGGTGCGGGGGTTCCTCGTTGCCGCCCGCCGGCGTGGGCTCGACGTCGAGCTGATCGATCTGCGTACCTCGGCCGACACGGCCGGCGATCCCGGCCGGGTGGTGGGATATGGAGCCTTCGCTGTCGCCTGAACCGCACCGTCCGCCCGCGGGCCCGCCCGAGGACCCGACGCCGCTGGATGCTGGCGACCTCGACGCACTGTTCGCGCTGGCGCGCCGGGCGATCGAGGCCGGACTCCGGGGCGCGCCGGCGCCGGTTCCGGACGCCGAACATCTCCCGCCGGCACTGCGCGAGCCACGGGGCTCCTTCGTCACGTTGGAGGTGGACGGCGCCTTGAACGGCTGCATCGGCACGCTGGAGGCCCGGGAGCCACTTGGGACGGCGGTAGGCCGCTGCGCCTGGGAGGCGGCCTTCGCCGATCCTCGCCTCCCCTCCCTGACCCCCGAGGACTACCCCCGGCTGCACATCAAGGTGTCGATCCTGGGCCCGCTGCAGCCCATCGCCGCGGGCTCCGAGGACCAGGTCCTGGCCCAGCTTCGCCCCGGCGTCGACGGCCTCGTCATCGCCCGGCGCCTGCACCGGGCGACGTTCCTGCCAGCGGTGTGGAAGTCGTTGCCGGACCCGGTCGTCTTCCTCCGTCAGCTCGAGCAGAAGGCGGGGCTGACCCCCGGCCACTGGCCCAGGGGCATGCGGGCCTGGCGCTATGAAGGAGTCGAGCACCGGCGGGCGGTGGCCGACCTCGCCTCGGAGAACCCCCCGTCGGGCTCGTCGGAAGCGGCTTGACCCCTCCCGTGACCGGCGGGTCGGATCCCGGCCCCGCCCACGGTTGGTCGTCCGCAGTCAATAAAGTTGCCGGCAAGGATCGGGGGTGGACATGGGATCAGACGAGGGCGGCGCCGGGCCGACTCCCGAACCACTGCCCGGACGGCCTTATCTGCCCCCTCCTGACATCTTCGTCTTTCCTCCCAGGGGCCCCCTGCCGGTGTCCAGAGGAGCGCCGGAACGTCGGCTGGCCCGGGTGAACCGGTACGACCGTCGTGCCCGGCTCGTCGCCTACGAGAAGCTGACGACCACCGGGACGATCAGGCTGTCCTTCGAGGTCGTCGACGGCCTGCCGTTCGAGTTCCTCCCGGGGTACTTCGTCGGCATCGAGGCCGACCTGGCCGACGGCGGCCAGTGCAAGAGCCCCTACTGCATCGTCTCTCCCCCCGAGGCAGCGCCTTCGTTCCAGCTGCTGGTGCGCCTCGTGCCTGAAGGCCCTCTGTCGTGTTACCTGGCCGCTCTTTCCGTGGGGGACGTCATCAGGTTCCGGGGGCCGAGCGGGAAGTCGATGATCCCCAAGGAGATCGGGACCGAGCTGGTGCTGGTGGCGACGGGCGTCGGTGTCGGCCCCTTCGTGAGCCTGTCCCGGCATCTGTTGTCCGGAGGCTTCGACCGCCCCGTGCGGCTCTACTGGGGCCTCCGCCAAGCCGAGGACCTCTGCCTGCTGGACGACCTGGACGATCTGGCCGCCAGCCACGAGAACTTCAGCTACCGGATCTCGCTGTCGCAGCCACCGCCGACGTGGACAGGCCTGCGGGGGCGGGTCACCGAGACGGTGCCGCCGTTGCTCGAGACGCTGGCCGGGAAGCACTTCTACCTGGTCGGCAACGGAGCGATGATCGAGGAGATGCGCCTGGCGCTGTCGGACATCGGAGTGGACGACCAGCTCATCCACCGCGAGACGTTCTTCAACGTCAAGCACCGGGCCGATCCCCGGGTCGTGGGCGAGATCCGGTCGCGGTTCGTGGCCAATGATCTGTTCTCCCCCTTCCGGCATCAGGAGGCGGGGTTGTTCATCCCCAAACGGAAGGCGTCCAGGCAGAAGCCGTAGGGGGGCCGAGCCCCCGCGTAGCTTCTGCGTCATGGGCGAGCTGTCGGACCTTCTCCACGCCGCTGCGACAGCGGCGGGTGCCTACCGCGCCTCGTTGGCGCATCGGGCCGTCACCCCGGCCGCGGCCGGCACGGAGCTACGGGATGCCTTCGGAGGGCCGCTGCCGGAGGCTGCGACCCCGCCCGAGGTGGTCCTGGAGGAGCTCCTGGCGGCAGCCGGCGACGGGCTCATGGGCACCGCCGGCCCCCGGTACTTCGGTTTCGTGATCGGCGGGTCGCTCGATGCCGCCACTGCCGCCGACGTCCTCGCAACCGGTTGGGACCAGTGCGCCTTCAACGCCGTGTTGTCACCGGCCGCTTCCGCGGCCGAGGAGGTGGCCGGCGGATGGCTGAAGGAGCTCCTCGGCATCCCTGCCACCGCGTCCGTCGGCTTCGTCACGGGCGGGCAGGCGGCGAACACCGTCGGCTTGGCGGCCGCCCGTCATCGTGTGCTCGCCGATGCGGGCTGGGATGTCGAGGCCAATGGGCTGCAGGGCGGCCCGCGGGTGAGGGTCGTGGCCGGCACCGAACGTCACGGCACCATCGACCGGGCGCTGCGCCTGCTCGGGTTCGGCACCTCCGTGGTGGAGGAGGTTGCCGCCGATGCCAACGGGGCCATGGACGTGGACGACCTGGATCGGGTGCTGTCCGCCGCAACCAAGGCCCCCACCATCGTCTGCCTCCAGGCCGGGAACGTGAACACGGGCGCCTGTGACCCCCTCCGCGGCGCCTGCGAGCTCGCCCGCCGTCACGGCGCCTGGGCCCACGTCGACGGCGCCTTCGGCCTGTGGGCAGCGGCCAGCCCGAGCATGCGTCACCTGGTCGACGGGGTGGAGCTCGCCGACTCGTGGGGTTGTGACGGCCACAAGTGGCTGAACCTCCCCTACGACACCGGGTTCGCATTCTGTGCCCGCCCCGATGTCCACGCCGCCGCCGTCTCCTACAGCGCCGCCTACCTCGTCGGCTCGGGTGGCGAGCCGACAGCGGGGGCCGACTTCACCCTCGAATCGTCCCGGCGGGCCCGCGGCTTCGCCACCTGGGCCGGCCTTCGCCAACTCGGTCGTCAGGGTGTGGCCGAGTTGGTCGAGACCAGTTGCCGCCACGCCCGCCGCTTCCGTGACGCCCTCGCTGCGGCCGGCGCCGACATCGCCAACGAGGTCGTGCTGAACCAGGTCCTGGTGGGCTTCGGGGACGGCGCCCGGACGGACCGGGTGATCGAGGGGGTGCAGGCCGACGGCACGTGCTGGGTGGGCGGGACCACCTGGAGGGGCCGCCGCCTGATGCGCGTCTCGGTGTCCAACTGGTCCACCACGGACGAGGACGTCGATCGCTCGGTGGAGGCGATTCTGCGAGTGGCGGCGGCAGTGTGACGACGCCGCTGCTCCTCGGACTGGACATCGGAACCAGCAGGATCAAGTCACTGCTCCTCGACGAGAACGGCCGGACGGCCGGCTCCTCGGTCACCGACACGCCGTTCCGCCGCGACCGCGACCGGGTGGAGATGAGCGTCGACAGCCTGTACTCGGCCGTCGCTCGCACCCTCGTGGACCTCGGGCCCGGGCTGCAGCGGGTCGCAGCAGTGGGCATCGCCGGCATAGCCGAGAGCGGCGCCCCCCTCGATGACGGCGGTGTTCCGCTCGCGCCCATCATCAGCTGGCACGACCCCCGCGGGGAGGAGGTGGCCCAACAGCTGCGACGGCAGTTCGGCCATGACCTCGACCGGCTCATAGGGCAGCGACTGCGAAGCGTGTCGTCGGTGGCCAAGCTGGGTTGGCTCGTGGGGCCGGGAGGAGTGAGGCGAGTCCAGCAGTGGCTGGGTGTACCCGAGCTGTGCCTGCATCACCTGACGGGCGCAGCGGTGACGGAGTGCTCCCTCGCGGCCCGCACCGGCGCCTACGACGTGGGAGCCCGCCACTACCTGCCCGAGGTGCTCGACGCTGTGGCGCTCCCACGAGACGTCTTTCTCCCGGTGGAGCCGGCGGGGGTGGCCATGGGACGGGTCTCACCTGCCGGCTCGACGTGGTCAGGGCTTGCCGCCGGGATCCCCGTCACCCTGGCCGGGCACGACCACCTGGCCGGGATCGAGGGGGCCAGCGCGGGACGCACCGACCTGGCCAACTCGGTCGGGACGGCCGAGACCGTGGTCGCCCGCCATCCTGTCCTGCCCGACGTGGATCGTTCGCTGGAGCTCGGTACTGCCGTGACCCTCGCCGCCGGCGGCGAGGGCTGGGCGGTTCTTTCGAGCGCGGCCCGCTCTGGTCTGGTGCTGGGGGAGGTGTCGAAGGCCCTGGGCGCGTCTCCGGCCCGGCTCGACGACCTGGCCGAGGACGCGGCGGCGGCGGACGTCACTGCGGTGATGGCCAGCATCGACGCCGGCTCGTCGCTCGACCTGGCCCAGGAGCCGCCGGGTGAAGTCTGGAACGGCGTCCTGCACGCTCTGGCCCAACGGACGGCGGGAGCGGCGCAACGGCTGGTGGAGCTCGTGGGGCCACGCCGGCGGGTGATCGTCTTCGGGGGCGGGAGCGACAGCCGGCCCTGGCTGAGGGCCAAGGCCCGGCACGTCCAACTGCCGGTGTGGCGATCGCCGGCGCCCGAAGCCGTGGCGCGGGGGGCGGCGCTGTTCGCCGGCGTGGCCGCCGG
>JAHWJU010000098.1:5739-8698 GCA_019348255.1 Actinomycetota bacterium
AAGCAGGAGATTCGCCTCCGATGGCAAAGTAGATCCCATGGGCTGGAAGCGCTTGGTAGTCGTTGTGGGTCTTCTCGTGGCGGTCGCAAGTTCGTGCTCCGGTTCGAAGCCGGCGCTCGAGGCGGCCACACCGCAACCGGCGGCAGCGGTGGAAGCCGCACCGGAGACGACGACGGCGCCTGCGCCGGCCGTGGAGGCGCCCGCTGTGGCTCAGGTGGCGGAGGTGACCAAGACGGCAGCGGCGGCGGCCGACAACCCCGTGCCGGTCGGCGTCGAAACCCGCAGTCAGAAGAAGGTGCCCGACGGCCGCAAGCCGCAGCCCACCGGGCGCATCGAGATCCCTGCCATCGGCCTCAACCACGCCACCTACGAAGGCATAGACCTGTCCATCATCAACCACGGCCCCAGCCACTGGCCCGGCACCGCCCATCCGGGGGAGAAAGGAAACACGGTGTTCCCCGGGCATCGGACGACCTACAGCCGGCCCTTCTGGGACATCGACCGGCTGAAGGCGGGCGATCACGTCATCTTCACCACCGCAGCCGGGCGCTTCACCTATCAGGTGCGGGAGGGATTCGTGGTCGACGAGGGAGCCACCTGGATCACCAAGCGGACCGACGATGCCACCTTCACCATCTTCGCCTGCCATCCCAAGGGAAGCGCCCGGCAGCGCTACGTCGTGAAGGGGTCGCTCGTCAGCTCGGCGACGACCACGACCGTCCCCAAGACCACGACCACGAGCGCCCCTCCCAGGGACGACAGCCTCATCCCCGGCCTGTTCGGCTGACCGTCGCCTCCAGATCCTCGACGTCAGGTTGATCAGGAGACCTGTCGGTCGGGTCGGATCTTGTCGTCAACCCTGTCCCGCCTCGGCCGCCGGGCCGGTGACCACGGAACGATGGCGGCGCGGTAGGGGACCAACTCCCGGCGGTAGATGCGGTGGGTACGTTCCACTGCGTCGGCTGCTTCAGACCTGGCGGCCGCCAGCTCCGCCCGGAGCGTGGCCACCTCCTGTTCGAGCTCGAGCCGTGGCGGCAGCTTCCCCGCCTGCTGGAGGAAGCCTTCACTCCGCTAGCGGATGTCGAGGAGACCGACGACGCCTACCTGGTCGAGGTGGAGCTGCCGGGGATCAAGAAGGACGACATCGACATCCAGATCACCGGCCGGCGCCTCCAGGTGAGCGGCGAGCGCAAGGAAAAGGAGCGCGTCGGGATCCTGCGCCGGCGCGAGCGGGTGGTGGGCCAGTTCCACTACGAGGTGCTCCTGCCGGGTGACGTCGAGGAGGACGCGGTCGAGGCGAACCTCGACAACGGCGTGTTGACCGTCCGGGTCCCCAAGCCGGCCAGCGCCCGGCCCCGGCGCATCCAGGTCCGGTGACTGAGCGGCAACGGGGCCGGCGCCGGCCCCGTTGCCGCTCAGCAGGAGGCGAACACCTGCCAGCGTCCTGCGACAGCCCTGTGGTGGAAGCCGTCCGGAACGCCGAGCGCGGGTGGCGCGGTGGGCACTCGGCTGGCGCGGAAGACGACGCCCGGCGCCTGAGGTGGCCGATCGGGCTCCACTGCTGACCGGGGAACATCGAGGTGGTAGGCCAGGAGCGGGCCCTGCAGGCGTCCCACGTAGGGCCGGCCGCAGGCAACGACAGAGTCGACACCGCCGGCCATGGCGATGACCCGGCGGAGATCCGACTGCAGGCCCCACTGGTAGGCCTGCGAGCGGCGGACCTCCGACAGCCCGGCAGTGCGAGGCGCCGCCGCCGCCACCAGCAGCACGGTGGCCGCCGCGGCGGCTGGCAAAGGCAGTCTCCGCAGCCGCTCCGGCATGCCGATCACCAGGCCCACCGCACCGCTCATGGAGATGAGCACAGCCCCGGGCAGGGCGTAGCGGGGCTCCCCTGAGAAGCCGACCTGGGCCATCAAGGCGACGAGACCGAGCCAGGCTCCGCCGGCAGCGAGCGGCACCAGGGCCTCCCGCGCCGCCGGGTGGTCGTTCTTCCATGCCCTCCACCCGAGGAGGGCGATTCCGACCCACAGCGGCCACAGCGGGAGAGCGAGGGCGGCATCGAGCGAAGCCAGGCCCGGGATGTCCGCCAGTGCCGGCTGGCCCGGGTTGGGAACGCGGGCCCGGGCCGCGGAACGAAAGGCGTCACCCGATCCCACCAACTCGGGCAACAACCACAGAGCCGGGATGGTGCCAGCGGCGGCCACGAGCAGGGGGCGGTCCTGGGGTCGGCGCCGCCAGACGGCTGCCGCGGCAACCACCAGGAACGGCCAGGTCTCGACCCGCAACAGCCCACAGCCCACGGCCAGGGCCAGGGCCAGCCGGGGCCGGCCGGCTCGGGCGGCCTCCACCGCCGCCAGCGCCAGTGCCACCAGCAGCCCCTCGGCCAGCCCCGACGATGCGTACCAGAGGTAGTGCCCGCAGAAGAGGACGGCCATGGCGCCGGCTGCGCCAGCAGCGCGGGACCCGCCGGCCAGGCGAGCCGTCACCCGCCAGGCCAGGCCGGCGGCGGCCACGGCCGCCACTCTGGCCACCAGTACCCACGCCCATGGGCCGGCGTCCCCCAAGACCGCCAGCACTGCGGACAGCGCCACCGGAAGGGGCTTGAACGCGGGCCCGCCGGCCGTGCTCAGCCGGCCGTGCAGCAGTTCGCGGCCCCAGAGCGACCACGCCCAGGGGTCATAGGAGGGCGCCGGGCGCACCACCAACAGCGACGCTGCCGCGCCCAGCAACGTCAGAAAGACGATGATCCCGAAGGTGCGCCGAGCTTTAGGAGCACCTACTGTCCGCAGTGTGGCAGGGCTAACGACTTGGGGACGGCTGGTGGCGGCGCTGGTGGCGGTCGCCACGCTGGGCGCTTGCGGCGCCGGTGAGGCGGCGCCGGCGGAGGGGACGCCGGTGGCCGGGCAAGCCAACCACTTCGGCGTCGAGCGCATCGTCACGGGGCTGGATCGTCCCACGT
>JAHWJU010000021.1 GCA_019348255.1 Actinomycetota bacterium
ACCAGTGGGGCAACATCACCATGGGCATCGAGCTCATCCGCAAGGTGCGGGGCACGACCGTGTTCGGCCTGACCACTCCTCTCGTGCTCAAGGCCGATGGCACCAAGTTCGGCAAGAGCGAGACGGGGACGATCTGGCTCGACCCCCGCAGGACGAGCCCGTACCAGTTCTTCCAGTTCCTCGTCCGCAGCGACGACTCGGTGGTGGCCACCTACCTGCGCTACTTCACCCGGCTGCCTCGGGAGCGCATCGAGGAGCTGGAGGCGGCGGTGGCGGCCCGGCCCGAGCAGCGAGAGGCGCAGCGGGCGCTGGCCTGGGAGGTCACCGCACTGGTGCACGGGCCGGCCGAGGCCGACCGCGCCGCGCACGCGGCGTCGCTGCTCTTCTCCGAGGAGATCGCCAGCCTGGACGAGGCGACCCTGGTGGAGCTGTTCTCGGACGCACCGTCGTGCGAGCTGCCCCGCCGGCCCGTCCCGCTCGTCGACGCCCTGGTGGCCTCCGGCCTGGCCTCGTCCAAGTCCGACGCCCGGCGCCAGGTCCAAGGCGGCGGCGTGTACCTCAACAACCGCCGGGTGCAGGACGCCGACTCATGCATCGACCCCGCGGCCACCGCGCTCCACGGCAACTACGTGGTGCTGCGCCGGGGACGGGCGCAGCACCGCCTCCTGCGCTTCGCCTAGCCCCGGAAGCTCCTGGACCTCCGCTCCCGCTGTCATGCATGGGGCCGACCCTCGCCGGCGGCTGCCGCCGCGGTAGCCGACGCCAGAGCGTGACGGAGCCTCGCCGCCACCTGGCCCATCGCCGCGTCGGATTCGTAGCGCTGCCGCGGCCAGAAGAACCCGCGGAGGCCGTCCTTGCGCCTGCGGGGGACCACGTGGACGTGGAGATGGGGGACGCTCTGGCTCACCGTGTTGTTGAGGGCGACGAAGGAGCCGTCGGAGCCCAGGCCGCCCACCACGGCGGCGGCGACGCGCTGCACCGCGCCGAACAGGGTGGCGAGCAGCTCCGGGGGAAGGTCGGGGAGCGTCTCGTGGTGACGGCGCGGCACCACCAGGACATGGCCGGGGAAGACGGGGCGGAGGTCGAGGAAGCCGATCACCTCCGGTTCGTCGAGCACCACCGCGGCATCCGCCTCCCCGGCGGCGATGGCGCAAAAGGCGCAGTTGGCCATGAGGCACGGTAACCGTGCGACGATCATGAACGATGTCGAACACACCGGTGAACCTGTCGGGCGGCCTGCCCGAGACCATCCTCCCCCCGCCCCCCCGAGCGGTGGCCGAGCGGCTGGCCGACGCCCTGGTGGCGCCGGTCGAGCAGCGACGGGACGCAGTGGCGGCGGTCGTGGCCGATCACCCCACCCTGCTGGCCGGGTGGGCGACCCTGGGTGACCTGGCCGGCGACGACGTGGAGGCCTACGCCTACTACCGCGTCGGGTACCACCGCGGCCTCGACGCCCTCCGGGCCAACGGATGGCGGGGGAGTGGGTATGTGCGATGGCGGCACGAGACCAACCGCGGGTTCCTGCGTTCCCTGGACGGGTTGCGGCGAGCCGCCGGCGCCATCGGGGAGATGGCCGAGGAGGAGCGGTGCCGGGACTTCCTCCACCAACTCGATCCGGACTGGGACCGCCGGCCGGTGGACTGACAGGCGGGGCGCCATGGCTCGGCGTGCGGGCCACAATGGCGGGGTGGCGTCGCCGCTCGATCCCGAGGTCACCGCCCTGGCCCGGCGGATCGCCGAGCTGGGGGCCGGCGAGCAGAGCCGCGTGTTCCACATGAGCTGGTGGAGCGAGCGGATGCTGTCGTGGGCCATGGCGCATCCCGAGTTCAAGACCCAGCTGTTCCGCTTCGTGGACGTCTTCCCCGCCACCACCGGCGCAGCCGACGTGCTGCGTCACATCTCGGAGTACTTCGAGGGCGCCGACGCCCCCCGCCTGCTCGGCCTCGGCGTCGACCTGGCCGAGAAGGTGCCGTTCGGCGACTCCATCTCCGCATCGATGGCGCGCCGCAACATCATGCGCATGGCCGAGCAGTTCATCGTCGGGGAAGGCCCCAAGGAAGCGGTGGAGGGGCTGCACCGGCTGTGGAGGCAGGGCAGCGCGTTCACCGTCGACCTCCTGGGTGAGAAGACGGTTACGGCCGCGGAAGCCGACCGTTACGCGGCACGGGTGGAAGAGCTGTTGTCGACGCTGCTGGAGGCCACCGACGCGTGGGCTCCCGACGACGTGTTGGAGTTCGACGACAGGGGCCGGCTGCCCCGGGTCAACGTGAGCATCAAGCCGACGGCGTTGGCCCCGCTGTACTCGCCGCTCACCCGCCAGGACGGCCTCGACCAGGCCAAGGAGCGGCTCCGTCCTCTGTTGCGGCTGGCCGCCCGGCGGGACGCCTTCGTGTACTTCGACATGGAGCACTACGAGGTCAAGGACCTCACCCTCCAGCTGTTCCGGGAGCTGCTGGACGAACCGGAGCTGGAGGGGCTGGAGGGGGGCATCGTCATCCAGGCCTACCTCAAGGACTCGATCCACGACCTGGCCGAGGTCATCGCCTGGTCCGGTGCGCGGGCTCGGCCGGTGGGCGTGCGCCTGGTGAAGGGCGCCTACTGGGACGCCGAGACCATCCTGGCCCGAGCCGAGGGCTGGCCCAGCCCCGTGTTCGAGCACAAGGCCGAGACCGACGCCAACTACGAGCGCTGCGCCCGGCTCCTCCACGACCACCACGGCAGCGTCCGCGCCGCCTTCGCGTCCCACAACCTGAGGTCTTTGGCCTACGCCGTCACCTACGGCCGGGCCAAGGGCATCCCCGACTCGGGTTACGAGATCCAGATGCTCTACGGCATGGCCGAACCGATCCACGCCGCCATCCGGCGACTGGGGCTGCGCCTGCGCGTGTATGCGCCCGTCGGCGACCTGGTACCGGGCATGGCCTACCTCGTGCGCAGGCTGCTGGAGAACACCTCCAACGAGAGCTTCGTGCGCCAGCGGTTCGCGGAGGCACGGGGGCTGGAGGAACTGCTCGCTCCTCCGGCGGCGGAGCGGATCCCGGAGCCCGACCCTCCCCGGCGGGGCGAGCCCACCGACCCGCTGAGCCCGGGCCCGTACCACCACGAGCCCCACGCCGAGTTCCGGCGGGCACCGGTGCGTGCCGCGTTCGCCACCGCGGTGGCCGGCGCCGGTGCCGCCGCGGCCGAGGACGTGCCGGCCGTGATCGACGGCGAGCGGGTGCGGACGCGGGACAGGATCGACTCGGTCGATCCGGCCCAGCCCGACCGACTGGTGGCGGTCTCGGCCTCGTGCACCGCTTCCGACGCCGAAGCCGCCGTAGGTGCGGCGCTCCGGGCCTGGGAGGGGTGGAGCCGGGTGCCGGTACCGGATCGCTCGGCGGTGCTGTTCCGGGCCGCTGACTGGCTTCGCCGCCGGCGCGACGAGCTGGCCGCCCTGCAGGTGTTCGAGGCCGGCAAGCCGTGGAAGGAGGCTGACGGCGACGTCTGCGAGGCCATCGACTTCTTGGAGTACTACGGCCGCCAGATGCTGCGCCTCGACGCCGGCGGAGCGGTGGAGTCGCCCCCGGGGGAGGCGAACCGCCTGCACTACCGGCCGCGGGGGCTCACGGCGGTGGTCTCGCCCTGGAACTTCCCACTGGCCATTCCCTGCGGCATGGTCAGCGCTGCGCTCGTGAGCGGGAACTGCGTGCTGTTCAAGCCCGCCGAGCAGACTCCGGCCACCGCCTACCGCCTGGTGCAGGCCTTCGAAGCCGCAGGTCTGCCGCCGGGCGTCCTGTCCTTCTTGCCCGGCGTGGGCGAGGAGGTCGGTGCGCATCTGGTTGCGCACCCCGAGGTGGCAGTCATCGCCTTCACCGGGTCCAAGGAGGTGGGCCTCTCCATCGTCGAGACCGCCGGCGCGCACCGGCCCGGGCAGCGCCACGTGAAGCGGGTCCTGGCCGAGATGGGAGGGAAGAACGCCCTGATCGTCGACGACGACGCGGATCTGGACCAGGCCATACCTGCCGCCGCCTACTCCGCCTTCGGCTACGCCGGCCAGAAGTGCTCTGCCGCGTCGAGGCTCATCGTGGTGGATGCGGTCCACGATGAAGTGGTCGCCCGACTGGCCGGCGCAGCCCGGGAACTGCGGGTCGGTCATCCTCGGGACATGGCGGTGCAGGTGGGGCCGGTGATCGATGCCGACGCCCAGGCCCGCATCCTCCGCTACGTCGACATCGGGGCGGCGGATGGGCGGATCGCCTTCAGCCGTGACGACGTGGACGGCCACGGTTGGTTCGTCGGCCCCACGATCGTCGTCGACGTCTCACCGTCATCGAGGGTCGCCCGCGAGGAGGTCTTCGGGCCGGTGCTGGTCGTGCTTCGGGCCGAGGACCTCGATCATGCGGTGGCGCTGGCCAATGACACCGACTACGCGCTCACCGGCGGCGTCATGTCCCGCTCCCCGGCGAACATCGCCAAGGTGGCCCGTGAGCTTCGGGCCGGCAACGTCTATGTCAACCGCGGCACCACCGGCGCCGTGGTGGGCCGCCAACCCTTCGGGGGCTACGGGCTGTCGGGCGTCGGCACCAAGGCCGGCGGTCCTGACTACCTGCTGCAGTTCCTCGACCCCCGGGTGGTCACGGAGAACACGCTGCGTCAGGGCTTCGCTCCCGACGCGCCCGCCCTCGATCAGCGCGGGACCTAGCACTCACAGGCGTCCCAGGAGGCGGGAATCGCACGGTCTGCACGCACCCGTACACGCAGCGTCGAAGGTACGTGGGGATACGTGACAAGCAGGAAAAGCCCCGTCTAGGGTGCCGGCGACAGCTGCCGCCCAGCGCTGCAGCGGTCACCGTCCTGGTTCGGCTGGCGGATCGAGCCCAACTCCCCACGGAGATCTGCTTTTGACTGTGAAGCGTCCTGTTTTCACGCGCCTCCGGCCGCTCTCGCGGGCTGTGGCCGTCGCCACCGTCGTGATGATGACCATCATCGTGACGGCTGCTCCCGCGGTGGGCGACGTGTCGTTCATCAACTCCCGACGTTCCGCGTCGGGAATGGCGCCGGTGGCCCAGAGCGGCGCCCTCGCGTCCGTGGCCCGTGCCCACTCCGAGCGGATGGCGGCCCGCCGCACGTTGGGGCACTCCGCCAACCTGCCTGCCGCCGTCAGTGGCGTGCTGTCCGGCTGGCAGGCGGTCGGCGAGAACGTGGGGGTCGGCGATTCGCTGTCCGAGGTCAATGCCAGGTTCATGACGTCGGCTGCCCACCGCGCCAACATCATGGGCAACTACAACCTGGCCGGGGTGGGTGTCGTGACCTCCGAGGACGGCCAGGTTTGGGTGACGCAGGTTTTCGCCCGCGTCCCCGCCGCGGCCAGCACCGCCACCACTGCGCGAGCGGCCACTCCGCAAGCGGCCAATCCGCAAGCCACCGTGAGGGCGCAGCGGTCGGTCCAGCCGCGGGTGTCGCGGTCGCGGCTGGTAGCCGATGCCCCGCGGCCGGCACCGGTCCCTCCGCCCCCGCTACAGCCCGAGACAGTGGCCGGCATGGCGGCGCCGAGAGGCGGCTACCAGCTGATCCGGACCGACGGCGGCGTGTTCAGCTTCGGCGACGCGCCCTTCGTCGGCAGCGGCGCCGAGCTCGGGCTCAGCGAGCCGATCGTCGGGGGTGCCCACGCCGAGGACGGGGCCGGCTACGTGCTGTTCGGCCGGCGAGGCGGCGTCTTCGCCTTCGGGGCCGCCGGCTTCTACGGCAGCGGCTCTCAGCTTCCACTCCGGGGTGCCGTGGTGGGCGGCGCCATGTCGCCCACAGGCCTCGGCTACACCCTCTTCGCCGACGACGGCGGGGTGCTGGCCTTCGGCGACGCCTCCTTCCACGGCAGCGCGGTCGACCAGAACCCGAAGGCCCCGATCGTGGGAGGTGCGGTCACGCCCGCGGGAAACGGCTACTGGCTCGTCGCCGCCGACGGGGCCGTTTACGCCTTCGGAATGGCTCCCTTCCTGGGCAGCGTCGTCGACATGGCGCCGCTGCGGGCGCCCATCGTGGGGATGGGCACCACCCCCACCGGCGACGGGTACTGGCTCGTGGCTGCCGACGGCGGCGTGTTCGCGTTCGGCGACGCGCTGTTCAGTGGCTCCGCCGCCGAACAAGCCCTCTCCGACCCGGTTCGGGCCGTCGTCCCGGCACCGTCGGGGCGGGGCTACTGGCTGGTGCTGGGACACAACGGGGCGCTGCCATACGGCGACCTGAGGGCACCTGAGCAGCGCCGGCCGGCGGACGGGCCGGCCGGCCGGCTCGTCTGACCCCCCCGCACCGCAGCGGTGGGTCAAACTTGGTCCATGCCGGCTCACGGAAGCGAACCCGTAGGACCCTTCCCCCCGGAGGCCGACCCGGTCGAGTACGACAAGCTCCGGCGCCGTGTGCTCTGGAAGTTCCCGAGCGGCTTGTACGTGATCGGCAGCCGTGGGAACGACCGCCGGAACCTGATGACGGCCAACTGGGTGACCCAGGTGAGCTTCGAGCCCAAGCTGGTGGGGGTGTCGGTCGAAAAGGACGCCCTGACCCACGAGCTGATCACGGCCGACGGCATCTTCACGGTCAATGTCATCGACCGCGAGGACCGCGCCATCATCCGCAAGTTCACCAAGCCGGTGGAGGAGGACCACGAAGCAGCCACGCTCAACGGGTTCGCATTCCGGGATGCACCAGTCACGGGCGCGCCCCTGCTGGAACAGGCGGTCGCCTACGTCGACTGCCGGGTGCACCAAGCGGTGGACGTGGGGGGCAGCACCCTCTTTTTGGGTGAGGTGGTGGATGCCGACTTCCAGAAGGCGGAGGAGACCGACGTCCTGCGCATGGAGGACACCCGCATGAACTACGGGGGTTGAGGCGTTGCCCTTTCGGTTGATCCATCACGGCGGCGGCCGGCCCATCGCGGTCGTGTTGATCCTCCTTCTCCTCGCCGGCTGCACCAGCGGCCGCAAGATCGAAGTCGAGCTCGGTACGCCCGACAGCCCCGGTGGCAGCACCACCACGGCCGCCGGTGACGACACCGGGACCGACGGGGGCGGTGGGGGGCGCGACGGTGCCACCACCGCCCCCCGGCGGTCGCCGCCCCCTCCCGGAGACACGGGGAGCCAGCCCTCGTCTCCCCCCGAGGGGGAGCGGGCGTCCGACGGCGCGTCCGGGCCACCGGGGTCGTTCGCCCGGACGCTGCTGCGCCCGGAGCCAGCCAGCACCGTGGTCTTCGAACTCCTCCAGCAGGCGGGAGCGGAACCCCGCCGGGCCACCCTCGACCACGCCAAGTCGGTGCTGCGCTCGGTCACGGCCAAGAGCGTGGCCGACCCGTCGCCCATCGCGGTGCCGGGCGGGGCCCAGGCATGGACCCCCGAGTCCATCCGCGACACCGCCGACCGCTTGACCAAGGCCGGCCAGGGCGGAGGGCGGGCCGTGCTGCACGTGCTGTTCCTGCGTGGCAACCTGCAGGGCAACGACGAGGTGCTGGGGGTGGCGGTCCGGGGGGATGTGCTCGCCGTCTTCAGCGACTCCATCGCCGCCGCCGGCACGCCGCTCGTCTCGGGCGGCGCCCTCGAGGACGCCGTGTTGCTGCACGAACTGGGCCACCTCCTCGGGCTGGTCGATCTCGTGGTCGACACCGGCCGCGACGATCCGGAGCACCCCGGCCACTCCCGCAACCGAGATTCCGTCATGTACTGGGCGGTGGAGTCGAGCCTGGTCACTCAGGTGCTGGCGGGAGGACCACCGCGGGACTTCGATCGTCAGGATCTGGCCGACCTGGCGGCCCTCCGCAACGGGGCCTGAGCCGTCCGGTAGCGTCTCGCGATGGCAGCCCGCAGACTCGACAACGCAAGTTGGGGCTTCGAGTCCAACTGCTTCGTCTGCGAGCCGTCGAACCGGGGGGGCCTCCGGATCCCGTTCTTCTTCGACGAGGCGGCCGGAAAGGTCTTTGCCGACTACACCCTCGACGCCACCTTCTCCGGCACGCCCGCCTACGTGCACGGGGGCATCACGATGGCGGTGCTGGACGAGGCGATGGCGTGGGCCGCCATCGCCGTGGTCAGGTCCTTCGCCCTCACCGAACAGAACACGACCACGTTCAGGCGCGGGGTACAGGTCGGCCGGCACTACCGCGTGGAGGCCCGGGTGGTCAGCCACGACGACACCAAGATCGAGGCCGAGGCCACGGTCAGCGACGACAGAGACAGAGTGTGCGCGCAGGCGCGAGCGCTGTTCCGGCCGATGAGCGAGCAGCACGCCAAGTCGGCGATCGGCACCGAGCTGACCGGGGACGACATCGGCTACCTGCGAGGCTGACGGATGACGGCCACGGTCGACCCGAAGGCGACAGAGCCGGCATGGGTGGCAACGGCCGAGGCCCTGGAGAGGGTCGTGGCCGCCCTGGCGTCGGAGCCGGCCTACGCCATCGACACCGAGTTCCACCGGGAGCGCACCTACTGGCCGCAGCTGGCGCTGGTGCAGTTGGCTTGGCCGGGTGGTCTGGCGCTGGTCGACCCGGTGGCGGTCGACCTTCACCCGCTGCGAGCCGTACTGGAAGGCCCGGGTGTGGCGGTGCTGCATGCCGCCGACCAGGATCTCGAGGTGCTGGAGCGGGCGTCGGGCACCCTGCCCGCCCGACTGTTCGACACCCAGGTGGCGGCGGGCTTCCTCGGGTTCTCCTCCCCCTCGTTGTCCAGCCTCACCGACCGCCTCCTGGGGCTGCACTTGACCAAGGGCGACCGACTGACCGACTGGATGCAGAGGCCGCTAACGGCCGCGCAGCGCCGCTACGCAGCCGCTGACGTCGCCCACCTGCTCGACCTCCACGCCGAGCTCACCCGGCGGCTGGAGGATTGCGGCCGCCTCGACTGGGCGGCCCAGGAGTGCGAGGTCCTGAGGCAGCGCGGCCACCTGCCGCAGGACCCGGACACGGCCTGGTGGCGGATCAAGGACAGCCGCTCCCTGCGGGGGCCGGCGCGGGGGGTGGCCCAGGAGGTCGCGGCGTGGCGGGAGCGGCGGGCCGCCGTCCTGGACAGGCCGCCGAGGCTGGTGTTGCCGGACCTGGCGCTTCTGGGGATAGCCCACCGGATGCCCGACAGCCCGGCCGGGCTCAGAGACATCCGGGGCCTGGATGGTCGATACCTGCGGTCCGACGCGGCCGAGGAGCTCCTGGCCGCAGTGGCCCGGGGCCGCAGGCTCGCCCGCAAGGAGCTGCGGTTGCCGGTGTCCGATGAGCTCGAGCGCAACCTGCGACCGGCCGTCACCCTCGTTTCGGCCTGGGTGTCCCAGCTGGCCCAGGAGCTGCGGATCGATCCCGTCCTGCTGGCCACCCGCGCCGATCTGCTCGCGCTGCTGCGGGGCGATCGGGCGGCACGGTTGGGCACGGGATGGAGGGCGACGCTGGTGGGTGATCGGATTCGCCAGCTGGTGGACGGGCGCGCCGCCCTGGCATTCCGCCCGGGGCGGGGTGACCTGGTCCTGGAGGCGAGGTCGGGCACCGAGCTCAGCGTCGAGGTGGCGGTGCCCGTTGAGGTGGCGCCGGCGGTCGTCGAGGACTGACCGACGCTCGGCGGCTCATTCCTGCGGCGGCGGCCGCAGATCGATGGTGAGGGTCAAGATGCCGTCGTCCAAGCGGCCGGAGGCATCACCGAGCATGGCGAAGTCCATGTAGTCCTGCTGCATCTGATCGATGAAGCGCTTGCGCTCGCTGCCTTCCAGCGGCGGGAGGCCCCGGCTGCGGACGGCGCGGGCGCGGGCGCGGAAGCGCTCGACCATGGCATCGACGTCGAAGTCTTCCCCGGCAGGCATCCCCCGGACCCTATCGCCGCATCCGCTCCCGGGCATGACCGCCGGCGGCTACGGAGGCAGTAGAATCCGTTTCGTTCACATCCTTGTCGAGTCGGGGAGCGAGCCTGTGAAAAAGGGGCGGCATCGTCGCTTTGAAGAGGCACGCGCCCAGAAGCGGCAGCTGCTGACGAACGAGTTGTCCGAGGAGCCCTGCGCCGAGTGCGGGGCTGAGCCCGGTGATCCCCACGCGACGTGGTGCCTGGCCACAGAGGACGAAGAAGAGGGCGACGAGGGCGAGGACAAACCAGGGCCGCCCTAGCACCACGGCTTGTTGTCGTCTGATTGCACCTGCGGTCCTCTAACCTGTGGGCCGTGCACACCGCTCGGCGGGCCTGGTGGCTCCTCTGTGTCGCCCTGGTCGCGGGCGGATGTGCCGAGGACGATCCCACGGTGGCGCCCGAACCCATCGGGCGCCAGGTCGTAGCCGCGACCACGACCGTCACCGAAGCTCCCACCACGGCGCCGCCCGCGACCGAGCCTCCGACGACCCAGACCTCGGTGCCGCCCGCGCCCACCACGGCCGAGGCCAAGGCCAAGGCCAAGGCCACCACGACGGCTCCGCCCTCGACCGTGGCGATCAAGACGGCGGCCCCGGCCACCACCTCCACGACCGCCTCTCGGCGGTCCGGCGCGGATGCGGCCTCCGCCCGCCCCCTGGCCGGCTCCATCGAGAGCTACTCCGGCCTCGGCACCTGGGTCGACGTCTACGACTGGAGCCACTACAAGGGCACCACGCCGACGGTGGGGCCGGCCCAGGTCGACCAGATGGCGGAGCAGGGCGTGCAGACCCTCTTCCTGCAGACGGCCAAGCACGACACCCCTGACATCATCTCGGAGCCCGAACTGCTGTTGCCGATCATCGAGCGGGCCCACCAGCGGGGCATCCGGGTGGTGGCGTGGTACCTCCCCACGCTGGAGGACCCCGCCAACGACCTCAACCGGCTGGTGGCCAGCGCCAACCTCGACGTCGACGGCATCGCCGTGGACATCGAGGCCCGCAACGTCGCCGACGTGAGGGAGCGCAACCGGCGCCTCATCGAGTTGAGCCGCCAGCTGCGCCAGGCCCTGCCCGGTCGCGCCATCGGCGCCATCGTCCTACCGCCGGTCGTGCTCGAGGTCATCAACCCCAGCTTCTGGCCGGACTTCCCGTACCGCGAGATCTCGCCCTTCTACGACGTGTGGCAGACGATGGGGTACTGGACGAACCGCAAGACCGAGTCGGGCTACCGCGACCCCTACCGCTACACCGACGAGAACATCCGCCGGCTCCGCAACAACCTGGGCCAGCCTGCTGCCCCCGTGCATCCCATAGGCGGCATCGGGGCCCAGGGCGCCGACGACGTGAACGGCTTTCTCACCGCGGCCGTCGAGAACTCGGCCGTGGGTGGCTCGGTCTACGACTGGCGCACCACCAAGGCCGGCGCCTGGCAGCACCTGCGCAAGTTCCGCAGCCGGTAGCCGGCCGCGGTCGGGGCCCGGCACGAGACCCAGACGATGCTCAGCCGTTGTTGCGCTCGCGGACGTCGCGGACGGCATCGGTCGTAGCCGTGCCGGCGTCGCGCGCCGCGTCCGCGGCGTCGGGGCCGGCGTCGCGAACGGCATCGGCTTCTGCCTTGGTCGCGCCTTGCATCGCATCGGCGCCGGCCTCCATGGTCTCCCGCGTGGCACCGGCGACTGCGGTCGTCGCCTCGCCACCCGAGTCGGCCGCTTCCGGGATGGCGTCGCGCACCGTCTCGGCACCGGACTTCACGACGTCGCCCGCGGCATCAATGGTCGTTTCGGCGACATCACGGCCCGTTTCGACCGACGTCTTGGCGACGTCGCCGGCGGTCTCGACCGCGGACTCCAAGCTGGCGCCGAGGCCCTCGGAGCCGTCGTCGGCCGCCGGTGCCTGCTCCCAGCCGTCACCCTCGCTGCTGGACGTGCTCACCGCTCCTCCTCGTGGTCGCGCTCGCGCATCTGGGCCAAGGACGCCCGGCCCCGCGCCTACCCGTCATCGGCACCGCCAAACCGGCGCTCCCCGTCAGCGGTGGGGGTTCCGGCCGATTCGCACGCGGGTGGCGGGGTGCGGAGTGAAGGAACGGGCGGGCCGGGAGCGCAGGTACGCCACCAGCATGGAGTAGACGTGCTCACCGACCATGTGGACGATCTCGTCCCGCATCGTCTGGTAAACGGCCCCTTCACCGGAGAAGGCCTCCGGTGCCTCGGTACACCACCAGTGGAACTCGCTGCCGCCGTCGCCCCAGTGCTTGCGGTCCCACTGGATCACCCGTGACGTGACGTGGCCGGTGGAGTCGGTGGAGTCCTCGCGGCGCAGGGGCAGCTGCCAGCACACGTTGGGCTTGAGATCGAGGGGCCGACGCTGCTGGCGCAGGGCGGCCTGGTGCAGAGCGCAGCCGGCGCCGGCCGCGAATCCCGGCCGGTTGAGGAAGATGCAGGCATCCTCCACCTGCCGGGTGACCGTCTCGCCGTCCTTGGTGACCTTGATGACCCTGATCTTGCCGGTCTTGGTGCGGCCTTTCTCGATGAACTGCCACTCACTGGCCGTGAGGGTGGCGGCAGCCTCCTCCACCCGGCTTACGTCCTCGTCGTCGGTGAAGTGGGCGCCGTAGGAGCAGCAGCCCTGGACGAGCTCCGGTGCGGGGCCGGTCAGCACTCCCTGGCAGCCCTGGCCGAAGATGCAGGTCCACCGGCTGGTGAGGAAGGTGACGTCGAACTGCCACGTCCTGTCCTCCTCTGGATCCTCGAACGAGACGATCTCGCGGTAGTCGGGCGCGTCCGCCGGCGGGTCTGCTGGCTTCTTGGGGGTCACTCCCCAATGTTAGGGAAGCGGCTGCGCCCGGTACTCCTAGTCTGTTGGAGTGCAGGCGCTGGTGCGGGTTCCCGAGACCGAGGAGGAGTGGCGGGCCTGCTACGCCGTCAGCGCCCGCAGCTTCAACCTGCCGCTGACCGAGGCCAAGGAACAGGAGTTCCTGGAAAAGGTGCACCGGGACCGTTCCCTGGCCGCGTTCGTGGACGGCGAGGTCGCAGCATGGGCCCAGGTCCGTCCGTTCGGCCAGTTCTTCGGTGGCCGCAGCGTCGCCATGGGCGGCTACTCACCCGTGGCGGCGGCTCCCGAGCACCGGGGGTTGGGACTGGCGACACTGGTGACGGTCGCCCACTTCCCCCTCATGCGGGAGCGCGGCGAGGTCATCTCCGGCCTCTATCCGGCATCCACCCAGCTGTACCGCAACGCCGGTTTCGAGCTCGGCGGCGCGTTCACCCACCGGGAGTTCCAGACCAGGAGCCTGCACCACATCCAGGCACCGGGAGGTCTGCGGGCCCGGCGGGCCAAGGTCGAGGACCTGCCGGCGATCAAGGACTGCTACCGGCGTTTCGCCTCCACCCAGCCGGGATGGCTCGACCGGCCGGATGTCTGGTGGGAGAAGTTGTTGCCGGTGGAGAGCTTCGATGAGCACCACGTCTACGTCGTCGGTGCCGGCGGAGGCGCGGTCCGGGGTTATGTGCGATACCTGCACGTCCCCAGAGAGCCGTGGGGCTACAACGTGGCGGTGCAGGAACTGTGCGCCGAGGAGCCGGAGGTGGTGCTGGCCCTGTGGCGGTTGGTGGGCTCGTCGTCCACCCAGGCCGAGTTCGTGAAGGCGGTGGCGCCGCCCGAGCACCCGCTCCTCCTGCTGTTGCCGGACCAGGAGATGAAGACACCGTCAGAGATCCGCTGGATGACGCGGATCGTCGACGCCCCGGCCGCCATCGCCGCCCGGGGCTACCCGCCAGGGGTGGAGGTGTCGGTGGACATCGACCTCGACGATGCCCACTGCGAATGGAACCAGGGGCGTTGGCGCCTGACTGTGGAGGATGGCCGTGGCGTGCTCGAACGCGGAGGTGCCGGCGAGGTCACCATGTCGGTCAACGCCCTGGCCACCCTGTACACCGGCTACGCCTCGGCCACCACCCTGCAGCAGGCGGGGCTGCTCGCTTCGGCCTCGCCGGAGACACTGCCAGAGCTGACCGCGGCGTTCGCCGGCCCCACGCCGTGGTGTGTGGACTTCTACTGACGCGGCCGTGGACGCACCGTGAAGCCCCCCCGCCCGCCTGTCGCGCACTTGGAGGCCGAGCAGCGTGGCGGGTGAGTTCGAGGACATCCGTCGGCGCCTGGAAGCCATCAGTGAGGAGCTGGCCGACCTGGCCATGCAGCGACTGCGAGACTCCATCGACGCCGGCGGCATCGAACTGCCCGTCGACGAGCGGCGGCTGACCAGGGCTCGGCGGGCGGTGGACAAGGCAACCGCCATCCTGTCCCAGCCCGACGACACCGATTGAGGCCCCGAGCTACGCCGGCGCCAGCGACCCGTCACAGCTGCGATTCGCCCTCCTCCTCGTCGTCGCGGGCCCGCACATCGGGCTCCATGGGGCGCCCGCCGGCCACCACCTCGCGCTCTGCGGGGCCGGCGATCTCCTCGGGAGCCGACTCCAACCCGTTCAGGGCGTCGATGAGCGAGCGCAGCCGGCCCTGGTGGATGCGGTCGAAGCGCAAGGCGATGCGGGCCATCTCCAGGTGGTCCCCGCCGTGCACCTCCGGCGGTAGCGGCTGGGAGCGTTCGATGCGGCCGCGCACGACGATGTCACCGAAGCGGTCGTTGAGCTCGTCGATCTCGCCATCGGTGGGAGCCGCCCGGAGCCGCACCACCAAGACGTCGCCCACGAAGCGTCGTGAGTGGTAGTTGCGGTAGAACCCGGTGACCTCCCGCACGGCCGCTCCGGCGTCGTCGGAGATCCGGTAGAGCCCGCAGTCGTCTTCCCCGATGAGCCCGCGGGTACCCAGCTGGTCGCGCACGAAGGTCTCCCACTCCTGCCAATAGTGCCCACCCGGCACGTCCAGCAGCACGATGGGCGACGGCTCCGCCTTGCCCGTCTGGATGAGGGTCAGCAGTTCGAACGTCTCGTCCAGGGTGCCGAACCCACCGGGCAGCACGATGAAGCCGTCCGACTCCTTCATCAACATCAGCTTGCGGGTGAAGAAGTACTTCATCTCGACCAGCTTCGGGTCGGCGGCGATGAACTCGTTGGCGCCCTGCTCGAAGGGCAGGCGGATGTTGATGCCGAAAGACATCTCCCGGCCCGCCCCCTCCAGACCGGCGGCCATGATGCCAGGGCCTCCACCGGTTATGACCATCCACCCCCGAGCCGACAGCGCAGTGGCGACGTCGCGCGTCTGTGCGTAAAGCGGATCTTCCGGGCTGGTGCGGGCCGAGCCGAAGATCGTGACCTTGGGCACCTCTCTGTACGGCGCGAAGATCCGGAAGGCCCCCCGCATCTCCCCCAGAGCGGCGCTGGTGATCTTGAGGTCGAGGCGGTCGGTGCCGTCCCTGGCCAGCTCGGCCACCGTGACCAGCAGCCGGCCCAGCTGGTCGCGGTCCTGGGTGGCTCCGATGGCGTCGAGGAACTCCTCCACCCGGGCGGCCAGCTCGGGGGTGACGGTGGGGGAACGGCGGCGGCTCATGAGCCAGACAGGTTTTCAGGCCTGGCCCCTCTACGCTGCATCCGTGGGCGAGACGGAGGAGCGAACCTGCTCGAAGTGCGGCGACACGGCCGAGGCAGCCTCGGGTGGCCTTCCCCAGGGTTGGTCGGTGGGCACCGAGCGGCACAGGGTGGAGTACCAGTGCACCACCTGCGTGCGGGCCAACATCCGCTCGATCGAGGGAAAGCTCCCCGAGGAGTACTGGGAGCTCTGACGCGCGCTGGAGGGGGAGGGGCCGACGTGGGGGGCGGCGTGGCCGACCGCCGGGCGGAGACGCACCTGTGGCTCCTGCTGGAAGAGACCCTGGCCGCGGCGGTAGGGGCGGGGGGAGCGGGGGCCGGCCGGATCGAGCGGGCGCGGCAGGCGCGCCGCAACTACGGCTATGTGGCCCGAGCCCTCGCCGCTTCGGGACTGGTGGCGCCCGCTGTGGCCGATGCCCTCGTCCACGAGCTGGACGACGCCCTCGCCCTGCGGGGGCTGGCGGATGTGTCCAGCTTCGCCGGACGGCCGTTCCCTGTGGACGCCGCGGCAGCCCCCGCCACCGTGACTGCCGGCGGACCCGAGGTCTGGCTGGAGGCGGAGATCGAGCGCCACCTCGAGCTCCTGGCGGCGATGAATCCGGGGGAGCGACCGGGGGCGGGGGAGGAGGCGCTGCGGATCCTGTCGGGCCCTGTGCGGGGTCTGCTCGCGGCCGGCGCCGGCGACGCCTGCGCGGCGCTGATGGCACAGCTGGCCGCCTCCCTGGCCGCCGCAGGATTCGACATCGGTCCCGTCGTCACCGAGCCCCTGGCGGCCCGTCCGGAGTGGGTCCGGTTCCTCCACGACCGGCCCGCCGCCAATGACGGCGACCAGCCCGTGACCGAGGTCGGCGGGCCACGGGAGCCGCTCGGCGCCCTAGGGGGCCGACAGGTGGTGCTGAGGCGCCTGGCGTGGTCGAGCACGCACATCGACGTCATCGTGGCCCTGGGGGCGCCACGGGCGGGCCAGGAGCGGGAACTAGCGGCGGGACTGGCGGTGCGGGCGCTCGACGATCGGGGTCGGCTCCACCTCGGGCTCCTGCCCAGCGTCCCCTTCGCCGGCGAGTCGGTGGTGCACCTCCGCCCCGGGATCGACGCGCCGGTCGCCAGCCTCCAGCTGCGGATCACCGCAGGAGGCGAGTGCGTCACCGCGGCGATCGCGCTGTGACGCCGTGGTGGGTGGCGCTCCCGGACGTCTCCACCAGCCTGCAGTGCCGAGGCCGGGACCACCACCTGCGCTGGGAAGCGGGTGCCCTGGTGGCCGACGACCACGCCGACAGGGAAGCCGAGGAGGCGCTGCGCGCCCTCGGTGGCGAGCTCCCGGCGTGCCTCCGTCTGCAGCGGCTCTGGGCCCGCTACGCCGACGACGTCGCGCTGGTGACCCTCGGCCGCCGTCCGGGCGAGGCCGGGTTGGGCCTGGCGCCGGCCGCGGTGGCACCGATGGTCGATGTCCTCGGACGGGCGTCGGGGAACCGCCTTTGGCGCCGCGGCAGCGCACAAGCCGACGCGGCCACCGACGGTCGCCGGGGGGACCTGCTGTCCCTGCTCAGCCTCCCCCTCCCGTTCATCGACCGTCTCGTGCTGGGCGTCTTCGCCCATGCCGCCCGGTCCTGGCACCACGAAGGGTTCCGCTCCGCCCACGGGTTGCGCCTGGGCGCGGCGTGGTCGTCGCGGGCCCAGCCGGCGTTGCGCCGGCTGGGGGAGCGGCTGCATGCGCCGGTCGCGGTTGCCTGTACTCCGGCGGCTCCCGCGCAACCCACCTCGGTGCGGGCCGAGCTGTCGGGGGGGGTGCTGGTCGTCAGCGCTGAGCTGTCCCCGTGGTGGGTGCCGACTGTCTGGGGCGCCGGCATCAGCGAACCGCAGGGTCGGTTCATCCTGCGCGTCGTTGCGTCGGGCGGCGGCGGCCTCGCCGTCGAGGAAGGCGAATGGGAGCCCACCGGGTCCCGCTCGTGGAACCTTGTCGCCCGGCCCGCCCACCTGCGCCGCGACGACGAAGGCCTGTTCCGGGTCGACGAGCGCCCACGGCCCGGGTCCTGGTGACGCGGTGCCGGGTCAGGCGCCGGAGGTGGCGGCGACGCGGCCGTAGAGCGTGCTTCGCTGCTCCAGGCGCCGGCCCAGTGGCGCCACGATGGAGCGGAAGCCCTCGGCGTCCATGAGCTGGCCGTGCGAGGCGCCGGCCGCTCGGGAGATGTTCTCGTCCATCAGGGTGCCGCCCAGGTCGTTGGCACCGGCCTGCAGCATCTGACGGGCCCCCGACGCCCCCACCTTGACCCACGACACCTGGATGTTGTCGATCAGGCCCCGGTAGGCGATGCGGCCCACCGCGTGCATCAGCAGGGTCTCGCGGAACGTAGGCCCTCGCCGGCTCCGGCGCTGGAGGTAGATGGGGGAGGCCATGTGCACGAACGGCAGGGGGACGAACTCGGTGAAACCGGCGGTCTCGCGTTGCAGCTCACGGGTTCGCACCAGGTGGCGGGCCCAGTGCACCGGCTGCTCGATGGCACCGAACATGATGGTGACGTTCGAGCGCAGGCCGACGGAGTGGGCGGTGCGATGCACCTCGAGCCACTCCTCGGTCCCGATCTTGTCCGGGCACAGCACAGCGCGCACTTCGTCGTCGAGGATCTCCGCTGCGGTGCCCGGCAGCGTCTTCAAACCGGCGTCCTGGAGCCGCTTCAGGTAGAGCGACAGCGGCTCACCCAGCCGGCGGGCACCCTCGGACACCTCCAGAGCAGTGAACCCGTGGATGTGGATGGTGCTCGACGCCGCCCGCACCGCCCGTATGACATCGAGGTAGTAGTCGCCGTCGAAGCTCGGGTGGATCCCGCCCTGCAGGCACACCTCGGTCGCCCCCAGCACCTCCGCCTCCGCTACCCGCCGAGTGATCTCGTCGACCTCCAGCAGGTAGGGCATGCCCCGCAGGCTGAGCGACAACGGCCCCTTGGAGAAGGCGCAGAACCGGCACTTGTAGGTGCAGACATTGGTGTAGTTGATGTTGCGGTTGACCACGAAGGTGACGCTGTCGCCGACCTGCTGGCGGCGCAGGTCGTCGGCCACCTCGGCCACCGCCACCACCTCGGGGCCCCGGGCCGAGAAGAGGGTGACGATCTCCTCCACCCCGACCTCCTGGCCCGCCGCCACCCCGGCCAGGACCTCGGCCACCCGGCCGCCGCGCCGCTGCACAGGTCCAGCCCCGGGCACCAGCAACGGTGGCTCGGCATCGACGCCGGAGTACCACCGTTCCCCCGGCTCCCGTGCCAGGCCCTCGGCGTCGCTGCGGTCGAGCACGGCGAAGCGGACGCCTTCGGCCAGCCACCGCTGCGGTGCCAGCGCGAAGCTCGGGTAGATCGTCAGCCGGGGGGCCAGGGCGAACCCGCGGGCCTCGGTCACCTCACGGAGCCGGGCGAGGGCCGGCCACGGCCGCTCGGGGTTCACGTGGTCGGGGGTGACGGGGGAGACACCCCCCCAGTCGTCGATACCGGCGTCGAGGAGCCGGCCGAAGTCCTCCGACAGGTTGGGGGGCGCCTGGAGACGGACGTCGCTCGGCAGCACCAACCGGGCCGCCGCGATCGACCACAGGAACTCGTCGTCGGGGCACGGCGGCTCGTCCCGCATGGGCGTGCCCGGCTTGGGGAGGAAGTTCTGGACGATCACCTCCTGGACGTGGCCGTGGTGCCGGTGGCTGGCGGCGATGGCCTGCAGCGCCTCCAGGCGGTCGTGGCGGCTCTCGCCGATGCCGCAGAGGATGCCGGTGGTGAAGGGGATCTGCTGCTCGCCGGCCGCCTCCAGGGTTGCCAGCCGGCGCTCGGGCGTCTTGTCGGGGGAGCCGGCGTGGGCAGCCAGTGCGGGGTTGAGCGTCTCGAGCATCATCCCCTGGCTCGCAGTCACCTCCCGCAGACGGGCCAGCTCGTCGGGGAACAGGGCGCCGCCGTTGCCGTGGGGCAACAAGCCGGTACGGTCGATCACCAGCCCGCACATGGCGGCCAGGTAATCGACGGTGGAGCCGTACCCGCGATCGAGGAGCCATCGTCGGGCCGCCGGGTAGCGATCCTCGGGCCGCTCGCCCAGGGTGAAGAGGGCTTCGCTGCAGCCGGCCTCCGCGCCGGCCTCGGCAATGGCCAACACCTCCTCCGGTGTGAGGAAGGGCGCCTCCAGCCGCGCCGGCGGCTGGGCGAAGGTGCAGTACCGGCAGCGGTCCCGGCAGAGCTGGGTGAGGGGGATGAAGACCTTGGGCGAATAGGTGATCCGCCTACCGGTGTCCGCGTCACGGACGGCGACAGCTGCCGCCATCACCTCGGCCAGCGGTGCAGCGGCCAGATCGGAGGAAGCCAGGCGCTCCACGGCGTCAGGGCCGGGGCGCCGCGGCCCGGTCCACCAGCCAAACCGTCCGCTCGGCCGTCACCCGGGCCGCAGGCACGTCGGCGCCGTCGTAAACCGCCTGCATGGCGTCGCGCTTGGCTTCGCCCGTCACCGTGAACAGCACGAGCCGGGCCCGGGCGATCCCGGAGAAGGTCAGGGTCATGCGGCGGTAGGGGTTGGTCCCCGTGGGGTCCTCGTTCAGGCACACCAGCAGGCCGGGGTCGGCTTCGAGAGCCGGCGAGGCCGGGAACAGCGACGCGGTGTGGCCGTCGGCTCCCAGGCCCAGGTGCACAACGTCGAAGCGGCCCAGCTCACCGACCCGCAGCTGGTAGCTCTCCGGCCCCTCGTCACAGCGCATGGGGAACACGGCATGGGCGGCCCCGACCCGCTCCAGCAGAGCCTCCCGCCCGAGGCGCTCGTTGGAGGCCTCGTGACCCGCGGGGACGCAGCGCTCGTCCCCCCAGTAGACGTCGACCTGCCACCAGTCGATCTGCTCCCCGCCGACCGCGGCCAGCCGCTCGTAGCAACTGCGGGCGGTCTCACCACCGGACAGGGCGATGGAGAAATCCTCGCCCGGGCGGCGGTGATAGGCCTCGATGACGCGCTCCGCGAACTCACCGGCGACGTCGTCGACCACCAGGAGCTCCCCGTTCACGCGGGGGAGCCTAGGTGAGGCCTGGAAACCGCGGCCAAGGATGCGGCATCAAAGCTCGACCGCCCTGCGGAGGGCCCGCTCGTACAGCCGGTCGTGTTCCAGCCTTGACAGCGCCTCGGGAAGTCCCCATGCCGGCGTCGCCTCGGGCAGCTGCAACACCGCCTCGGACTCGGGACCGCCGGCGATCGCCGCCCGTGCCGAGACGAGACGGCCGTCACCCCTGATCACCTCGAACGTCGCCGCTTGCCCGGAGGGCGACCGGGCGTGCAGGCGAAGCCCCACATGGGGCGCAGCTGACAGCTCGAAAGCGGACAGTGGCAGGTCGAGCCGGTCGGCCAGCCACCCGCCGAGCAGACGACAGGGCCCGGTCCTTCCCCAGACCTCTGACCGCACGACGCAGGTGACGAAGGGCCGGAAGTCGGGGCCTTCGAAGAGTCCGGCCAGCAGGCTTCGCCACGGCATGAGCCGCGCCCACGACAGGTCCACCACCGGCTGCCTCCGCGCCAACGTGAGCAGCGTGGCGAAGCAGGCGGCCTCACCGAATTGACGGGCGTCGACGACGAGGACGTCGGCTGCGGCCAGCAACGGATCCTCGGGGTCGGGAAGCTCGGTCACGAACCAGCACACCACCGGAAGGTCCGGGAGCGTGAACGGCTCGATGAGTGAGTCCAGGTGCATCGACGCCTGGCCCCGCACCTGCAGCTCTATCTCTTCGAACCAGACCTGGTGGCCCTCCGCCTCTCCTCCGAGCAGCCGCAGCTCGGCGTCGAGGCCCGAGGCACCGCCCCGGTCGCCGTCGAACAGCAACGTCAGTACACGGGCAGGATGGCGGCCGCCGAGCTCGTGGACGGCCGCCTGGGCCCTCGCCGCCTCGGCCCGTTGCTTGGCCACGATCACGAGGGTCAGCACGCTGGTACGGGTGGGCGGCATCGGCTCGGGCCGGCGCAGCTCGTCGAGGGCAGCCAGCACCTCGCCGACCTTGACCGATTCGTCGGACCACACCGACAGCAGGCTGATGGCGCCCGTCGCCCCTTGTGCTGCTACGGGTTGCGCCACGCCCGACCTTCCCGCTCGAGCAGCCGCTCGGCGGCCGGAGGTCCCCACGATCCCGACCGGTAGGGGACCAACGGCGCATCGTCGGCCGTCCAGGCTTCGAGGATCGGGTCGCAGATGCGCCATGCCTGTTCGACCTCGTCGGTCCGGATGAAAAGGGTGGGGTCGCCGGCCATGGCGTCGAGCAGCAGGCGCTCGTAGGCCTCGGGGGACTCCTCGACGAAGGCGGCGCCGTAGGAGAAGTCCATCGACACCGTTCGCACCCGGAACGCCTGCCCCGGGACCTTGGCTCCGAAGCGCAAGGTGATGCCCTCGTCGGGTTGGATCCGCAGCACCAGCGCGTTGGGGCCCAGCCCCCGGGCCAAGCCGGGGGGGAACGGAAGGTGCGGCACCGACCGGAACTGCATGGCCACCTCGGTGACCCGTTTGGGCAGCCGCTTCCCCGTGCGCAGGTAGAACGGCACGCCCGCCCATCTCCAGTTGTCGATGCACAACCGGGCCGCCACGAAAGTCTCCGTGCGGCTGTCGGGGCCGATGCCCTCCTCCTCCCGGTAGGCCCTCGCCTCTTCACCTTCGACCCATCCCCGCTCGTACTGGCCCCGCACCACGTTGTGGCTCACCTCCTCCGGGCTGAAGATCTTCACCGCCCGCAACACCTTGACCTTCTCGTCGCGGATGCCCTTGGCGTCGATCGTGACCGGGGGCTCCATGGCCGTGAGCGACAGCACCTGCATCACGTGGTTCTGGACGATGTCGCGCAAGGCCCCCGCCGTCTCGTAGAACCCGCCCCGGTGCCCCACCCCGCCGGCCTCGGCCACCGTGATCTGCACGTGGTCGACGTAGCGCCGGTTCCAGATGGGCTCGAAGATGGCGTTGGCGAAGCGCAAGGCCAGGACGTTCTGGACCGTCTCCTTCCCGAGGTAGTGGTCGATGCGGTACAGCTGGTTCTCGTTGAAGACCTGGTGCAGGCAGTCGTCGAGAGCGACGGCGCTGGGGAGGTCGCGGCCGAAGGGCTTCTCGATCACCACCCGCACGAAGGCGCCGGGGCCGGGTCTGGCCATCCCATGAGCACCCAGAGCCTCGGCCACCGGCGCGAAGACCCCCGGCACGGTGGCCAGGTAGAACACCCGGTTGCCGCCGGTGCCGCGCTGGCGGTCGAGGTCGTCGAGCACCGTACGCAGGCGCTCGAAGGTGCTGGGGTCGCCGTACTCGCCGGCGACGTAGCGGAAGCCCTTGATCAGCGACGTCCACTGCGGCTGGGCGGCTGCATCCTTGACCACCTCGCCCGCCACGGCCTGGAAGTCCTCGTCGGTCCATTCGGTGCGGGCCACCCCCACGACGCTGAAGGCGGTGGGCAGCAGCCGGCGCCGGGCCAGGCGTTCGAGCGCCGGCAGCAGCTTCCGGGCGGTGAGGTCACCGGACGCGCCGAATACGACCAGCGTGCACGGCGGCGCCCGCCGCTCGCCCTCCAAGCCCTCGAGCAGTGGGTTGGGGGGAAGTTCGGTCATCGCGCCGGAGAGTCGGGCTCCGCCGCGTCCCCGTGGGCAGTGATGACCCCATCGGCCGTATCGTCATCCTTGGCCACCTCGGCGGCGGCAGACTCCCTGAAGAACTCGTGGCCCCCGAACTGGTTGCGAAGGGCGGCCACGATGCGGGCGGCATAGGAGTTGGGTTGGCGGGACGAGAAGCGGGCGAAGAGCGAAGCGGTGATCACCGGAGCCGCCACCGCCCGGTTTATCGCCTCCTCGACGGTCCAGCGACCCTCGCCCGAGTCCTCGACGTAGCCCTTGATCTGGGCGAAGTTCTCCTTGTCGCCCAGCGCCAGCTCGGCCAGGTCGAGCAGCCACGAACGGACGACCGAGCCGTGTCGCCACACCGAAGTGATCTGGTGGAGATCGAGTTCGAGCTCGCCGGCGGCGTCCATAAGAGCGAACCCCTCGGCGTAGGCCTGGAGCATCCCGTACTCGATGCCGTTGTGGACCATCTTGACGAAGTGACCTGCCCCCGGGGGCCCGACATGGGCGAAGCCGGCCTCGGGTGCGAGGTCGGTGAAGATCGGCCCGAGGCGCCCGACGGCCTCCTCGTCGCCACCGACCATCAGGCAGTAGCCGTTCTTGAGCCCCCACACGCCCCCGGAGACCCCCGCGTCGATCATCGAGATCCCCCGCGGCCGCAGACGGGCCGCCTCCTGCTGCGCGTTGCGCCACGGCGAGTTCCCGCCGTCGACGATGGCGTCGCCGGATTCGAGCAGGTCGGCCAGGGTGGCGACGGTCTCGATCGTCGGCTGGCCGGCGGGGACCATGACCCACACGTGGCGGGGTGGCGAGAGCCGTGCCACCAGGTCCTCCAGCCCGCTCGACCCCGACGCCCCCTCCTCCTCGGCGGCGGCCACCGCGGTCGGATTCCGGTCGAAGACGACCAGCTCGTGCCCGCGCTCGGCCAGGCGCTTCGTCATGTTGGCGCCCATCCGGCCCAGGCCCACCATCCCCAGCTGCATCAGTTGACCTCCTGGAGGTGGTCCGCCCCCACCCGTAGCACCCGCCGGCCGTGCTCCACGAGGCTCTGGTAGTCGCCGGCGGCCTGGGCCGCGATCAGCGTGGCGAAGTCATAGGGGAAGTTGGGTATCTCGAGCTTTGCCGTCGGCGCCAGCGGCACGATCTGCACGGCAACGACCGAGTTCGGCCCGCCCTTGTGGAGCTGGCCGGTCGAGTGGAGGAACCGGGGGCCGTAGCCGACGGTCACCGCCATGCCCCCCAAGCGGTCCCGCACCCGGCGCCTCAACGTCTCCAAGGCGTCGTCCTGGCCGTAGGGCAGGTAGGCCTGCAGCGAGACGTAGTCACCTTCCCGAACCGTCGCCGCCAGCCACTCGAACACGCCATTGGGATCAGCCAGATCCCCCTCCGACAGCGGGAGCGACTCCAGGACGCGGCGGGTGTTGAGCTTGGACTCCGTGACGTTGGGCTCGTCGAAGGGATCGACGCCCAAGATGTGACCGGCGATGGCGGTGGCCACCTGCCAGCGGTAGAACTCGGCACCGAGGTCGTATGCGTCGCCCAGGTGCAGCGCGAGGAGGAAGCGGTCCGGCCCCTCCTCCGCCTCGGTGGTCGGGACCGGGATGCAGCCCCGCCCCCCCTTGCCGGTCGACTCGGCCACCAGCTGCTCGACCCACAGCCCGAAGGCCGAGGCGCTGGGCGCGGTGCGGATGGTTACCTTGTCGCGGCCCTCCTGGGCGGCCTCGGCCATCGCCACACCGAGCTCGACTGCCTCCTGGGCGTCGGTGTCGAGGGCCCGTCGGCACAACTCGGCGACGTCGTAGCCGAGGAGGGCGGCGGGGACCAGGCCGAAGTAGGAGAGCACGGAGTACCGGCCTCCGATGTCGGGCGGGTTGACGAAGATGCGGGAAAAGCCCCGCTCGCTGGCAAGCGAGTGGAAGCTGGTGCCGGGATCGGTGATGGCCGCATAGCGGCTGGGATCGGGGACGCGGGACCAGGCGTGGGCCAGGAGGACCTGCACCTCCAGCGTGGAGCCGGACTTGGAGGAGACCACGAAGAACGCGTCGTCCAGCTCGACGGAGGCCACCGTCCGGGGATCGGTGGTGTCGAGGACGACCAGGCGGTCGGAGCCGGCGAAGCTGCGCAGGACTTCGGGCCCCAGCGAGGAACCACCCATCCCCAGGAGCACGATGCGGGACTGCTCGATGCCGGCGGCCCAGGAGGCGAGGGCCTCGGCTTCGGCCTGCATCCGCGTCGGGATGTCCAGCCAGCCCAACCTGTACGAGGCGGCGCTGCCCTCGGGCCACAGCGACGTGTCGCGGGCCCGCAGGCGCTCAAGCAGTGAGGTCACTGGCCTTGTCCTGCAGCGACTGGATGAGCTCGTCGAACGACTTCACGAACGAGGCCACGCCCTCCTGTTCGAGCGTCTCGGCCACGTCGCGCATCGGGATGCCGAGATCCTCGATTCGGGCCAGGGTGTCGCCCGCCTCGTCCACTCCGGCATCCACGGTGCAGGCGAGGGTCCCATGGTCCAAGAAGGCGGCGACCGTGGCGTCCGGCATCGTGTTGACGGTGTCGGGGCCGATGAGGGAGTCGACGTACAACAGCTCGGGGTAGGCCGGGTTCTTGGTGGAGGTGGATGCCCACAGCGGGCGTTGCACCCGTGCTCCTCTGGCTGCCAGCGCCTCCCATCGGGGGCCGGAGAAGCGCTCGGTGAAGAGGGAGTAGGCCAGCTTGGCCTGGGCCACCGCAGCCTTCCCGCGCAGCGCTAGCGCCTCCGGCGAGCCAATGGCGTCGAGTCGCCGGTCCACCTCGGTGTCGACGCGGCTCACGAAGAACGAAGCGACGCTGGCGATGTCCGACAGGTCACCCGAGCGGGCCTCCAGGCCGGCAAGGTAGGCCTCGATCACCTCCGCGTAGCGAGGCAGGCTGAAGATCAAGGTGACGTTGATGCTGCACCCCTCGGCGATCATCGTCTGGGTGGCGGCAACCCCCTCGACCGTCCCGGGGATCTTCACCAAGAGGTTCGGCTCCGCAAAGCGGTCGTGGAAGTGCCGTGCCGCCTCGACCGACGCCGCCGTGTCGTGGGCGAGAGACGGAGCCAGTTCCAGCGAGACGAACCCGTCACCGCCGGCGCTCGATTCGTGCACCGGGCGGAGTACCGCCAGAGCCTCGGCGATGTCGTAGAACACCATCTCCCAGTAGGCCTCGTCCACTGTGCGAGATCGGAGCAACGACTGGAACTGCTCGTCGTAGTCGTCGGAGCCCGCGACCGCCTTCTGGAAGATGGTCGGGTTGGACGTGACCCCCCGGATGCCGTCGCCCACCAGCCCCGCCAGGTGGCCGGAGCGCAGGCTGGTGCGGGTCAGGTTGTCGATCCAGGGGCTCTGGCCCTGCTGGTCGTAGAGGTCGTGGAGGCGGGTCATGGTTCGGACCCTACCCAGCCCGACCCCCGGGGCCTCAGGACTGCGCCAGCTCCCGCACCGCCTTGGCGATGGCGTCGGCGTCGATCTGGGCCCCCGCCAGAAGCTCTTCTGGCTTGCCGGAACCCGGCAACTCCCGCACGGCGAGCTTGGTGAGGCGCAGGGGGATGCCGGCGCCGGCGAGGGCGTCGAGAACGGCGTCGCCGATACCGCCCTCCGGATAGTGGTCTTCGACCGTCACGACACGGCCTCCCGTGGCCGTGGCCGCCTCCCGCAACGTCGCCTGGTCCACGGGTTTGACCGAGTAGAGATCGATGACGCGGATGTTGATGCCGTCGCCGGCCAGAGCCTCGGCGGCCTTCATGGCCTCGGGCACCGTTATGCCGCCTCCTACCACCGTGACGGCGTCGTTGTCGGAGGAGCGCAGCACCTTGCTGCCCCCGATCTCGAAGGTCTCGCCCGGTTCATAGACGACCGGTGTGGCGGCGCGGGTGGTGCGCAGGAACGAGATGCCCGGCAGATCCGCCATGAGCCCCATGAGAGCTGCGGTCTGGTTGGCGTCGCACGGGTAGAGCACGCTGCTGCCGTGCACCGCCCGGAACGACGCCAGATCCTCCAGGGCCATCTGCGAGGGACCGTCCTCGCCGATGGAAACGCCGGCGTGGGAGCCGCACAGCGAGATGTTCGCCCGGCTCACCGCCGCCATCCGGACGAAGTCGTAGGCCCGGGAGAGGAAGGCGGCGAAGCTCGAGGCGAAGGGCC
>JAHWJU010000099.1 GCA_019348255.1 Actinomycetota bacterium
ACGACCCGCGCACCAAGCACTACATCGAGCGGCGCATGAAGGAGGGCCTCACGAAAAAGGAAGCGATGCGGTGTCTGAAGCGCTACGTCACCCGGGAGGGGTTCGCTCATCTACCCGAGAGCGACTGGCTTGACATCCCTAGTAGCAGTAGAAGCGCCATGAGTCACCTGACGCGCCGCGCATTCGGTGGCACGCGCCGCGGCGCGCAAAGGGAATCCAGAACGCCGCATCGGGCCTGGCGGCTGCACTATTTCGGCGAGAGCTGCCCGGTGGAGCAGATCGCCCATGTCTGTCGCGCTGGCTAGCTGCTGGCGCCGGTCTCATGGCGCAATGAGCTCCGAGCGAGCGCCCGCGTTCGTGGCATGCTCGTCTGAGTGCGGGAGCTGCTGTGCCCCATGGTTGTCGGCCGCGACCAGGAGTGGCACGAGCTCCGACGTGCTCTCGATCGCCTGGCCGACGGACACGGCGCGACGGTGGTCATCGCGGGCGAGGCTGGGGTCGGCAAGTCGCGCCTGTTGAGGGAGGCGGCGGAGGAGGGCGTTCGTCGGGGAGCGCTTGTGCTGACCGGCCGGGCGGTTGAGCGCGATAGCCCGCTCCCCTTCCGGCCCGTCGCGGAGGCGCTGTTCTCACATCTTCGCAAGTCTGGACCGCCACAGGTTCGGGAGCTGGCACCCTTTCGGCCCATCCTCGGGCGGCTCGTTCCCGAGTGGCGCCTCCCCGGCGAGTCACCTGGGGAGGAGTCGCTCGTGGTCCTGGGTGAAGCCGTGCTCAGGCTGCTCGCCACCCTGGGCGAAGGCGCTGGCTGCGTGCTCGTGCTCGAGGATCTGCAATGGGCGGACGCCGAGACGATCGAGGTCGTCGAGTACCTGGCCGACAACATCGCGGGGGAACCCGTCTGCTGCTTGGTCTCGCTTCGCGGCGAGCAACCCAGCAGGGCTTTGACGTGCGTCCACGGCCTTGCCACCCGGCGCTCCGCATCCATCGTCGAGGTCCCGAGGCTGAGTGACGAGGAAGTCGTGTTGATGGCCGCGGGCTGCCTGCGGGCTTCGGTCGTCCCCCGCGAGCTTGCCGAGGTGGTCGTGGCGAGGGCCGATGGACTGCCGTTTCTCGTCGAGGAGCTGTTGGCAGGGATGGTCCAGGCCGACGAGTTGGAGAAGACAGCGGACGGCTGGGTCCTCGACCGCTCTCCGGGTCTGGTCATCCCCGCTACGTTCGCGGAGACCGTTCGGCGACGACTGGGAGCAGCCCCGGGCACCCGGGACCTTCTCGTGGCCGCGGCGCTGCTCGGCCGAAGCTTCGACTGGCGCCTGCTGGCGGACTTGAGCAGCCAGGACGAGCCCACTGTGGTCGATCGCCTCCGCCGGGCTGTCGACGCCCAGCTGCTGTCCGTGGAGGCCGCCGATCCCGGCCCCCGCTTCCGATTCCGCCATGCTCTGACTCGGGACGCCATCCTCGCGGAACTCCTTCCGCCGGAGCGAGCAACCCTGGCAGCGCGCGGTCTGCGTGCTGTCGAGACCGCTCATCCGGGCCTGCCGGGGGAGTGGTGCGAGCTGGCGGCCGAGCTCGCCGAACAGGCTGGGGAACCCGCCCGGGCGGCCGGGTTGCACCTCGAGTCGGGCCGGCGGTCGTTCGGTCGCGGCGCGCTGGCCAGCTCCGAGGCGAACCTGGAGCGGGCCCGACGACTGGCCGGCGACAACCGGCAACTGGCGGTCGAGATCGACGAGGCGCTCTGCGCGGTGCTCGTCCGGGCTGGCAATGCCGAACGGGTGGGTGAAGTCGGCCAGCGCCTGCTGTCTCAGCTGGCCGACCTGGGGGGCCCGCCGACGCGCCGGGCGCAGGTGCATTTCTGGCTGGCTCGAACGGCCATCGTGTCCGCCGATTGGACACGAGCCCTGGATCAGCTCCACCGCGCCCGAGAGCTCGCGGCATCAGGTGGCGTTGCCGCGAGCGAGTACGAGGTCCTGGCCGCACAGGTGGCGCTCGGCGAAGGCCGCCTCGACGATTCCGTGACTCTCGCCGAGAGGGCGTGGACCACCTCTCAGTCCGACGGGCGCTATGAGCTGGCGTGTGAGGCCCTCGCGGTCTTGGGCCAACGCGAACGTCAGCGTGACCTCACCTCAGCGGCCCGGGCCTTCTCGGCCGCGTTGGCACTGGCCGAGCAGCACGGCCTGACCCTGTGGCGCGTTCGAGCACTGCATGAGTTGGGCACCCTCGACCTGCTCGGCGGCGGCCCGCTCGATCGGCTCGCCCAGGCCCGTCAGGCCGCGCTCGACGCGGGGGCGCTGGCCACCGCCGCCACCATCAGCCTGCAGATGGCCGCCTGGTTCACCAATCATGCCGAACCCGAACGGGCCCTCGACGCCGGCCGTGACTGCGCCGTCGAGGCGGGGCGGCTGCGGCTTCCCCTCGTCGAAGGACTGGGGCTCGCACTGCAAGCGGTGGCTCATGCCCTGATGGATCAGCAGGCCGAGATGGAGGCGGCCATCGACAAGGCCGTCACTGTCTCGGGCGGCCACCCTGAGGTCCACGGGGTGGCTGCGCTCATGGCCCGGACGCTGCTGTGGGTCGTCCGGGAGGACCGCGTCCGGGCGCTGGGCGAGCTCGATGCCGGCATGGAACTGTTGCGGGGCACGCCGGTCACCGCGCCCAACCGGGGGTTGTGGGCCCTTGTCCACGCCCTCGACGGCAGCGATGGCGAGGCGGCCGTGATGGAGGTGGAGGCGTCGGGCCTGACGGTGTACTGGCTGATCCGAGGATGGGTGGGCCACGCGCGGGCGGTGATCCTGGGCCGGCAAGGGCGCGCCGCCGAAGCCGAGGAGGCTTTCGCTCGGGCTGACACCGATCTCGTCCCGTCCGACTGGTACCGGCACCACGCGCGCCGACTGGTGGCGGAGGCGGCCCTCGTCGACGGCTGGGGCGACCCGGAGCGATGGCTGGCCGACGCGCTGGCCTTCTTCGATCCGGCCGGTCCGCCCGCGGTCGCCTCGGCCTGCCGATCGCTGCTCCGCCGGGCTGGCGCCCGGGTGCCGCGACGCCGTCGGCCGGCTCCCGACCTGGCGGCGCCCTGGGCGGCCGCAGGGGTGACCTCGAGGGAGGCGGAGGTACTTGCGCTGCTGGCCGAAGGACGCTCCACCAAAGAGATCGCGGCGCGCCTCTATCTGTCTCCCAAGACGGTCGAGCGCCACATCGCCAACCTGGCTGCCAAGGTCGGCGTCGAGGGCCGATCCGAGCTGGTGGCCTTCGCGGCCAGCCATAGTGTGGGGGGGAGATGACCTAAAGATGGGGGTCTGCCCGATGCCTGGGGGTAGGCACCTCTTCGATCATGGCCTCATCGACTCGACGAAGGAGCGACCATGACCGAGAGCGTTTCCCTCATAGCCGCCGAGCGGGCCGACGTCATCGTACGGGACCTGCGGGAGAGCGATCTCACCCTCGCCGATGCAATCCTGCGCTCCGCCTTCGACAAGTTCACGTGCGTGACCTCCCTGTTCGGTGACAAGGACTACGTCCACACCCGTTGGCTGGCCGACCCCGGCGCCGCCTTCGCGGCCGAGCAAGACGGGCAGCTCGCCGGGACCAACTTCGTGACCCGCTGGGGAACCGTGGGGTTCTTCGGACCCCTCTCCGTGCGCCCCGAGCTCTGGGACCGGGGAGTCGCCAGCCGCCTCATGCAGGCCACCGTCGCACTGTTCGACCGCTGGGGCACGGCTCACGCCGGCCTGTTCACCTTCGCCCACAGCCCCAAGCACCTCGGGCTGTACCAGAAGTTCGGGTTCTGGCCACGCTTTCTGACCCCGGTGATGACCAAGGCGCCGATCGCCCCACGACGGTCGCCCCAGCCCATCCGCTACACCGCGCTTCCGCCTGCTGAACGGGCCCGAGCCGTGGACGCGTGCAGGGAGCTGACCGCCACCGCCTACGAGGGCCTGGACCTCGAGCGGGAGATCCGCGCCGTGGAGAGCCAGGGTCTCGGAGAGGTCCTGCTCCTAGATGACTCGTCGGGGCTGGCGGGCATGGCCGTGTGCCACCTGGGCGCCGGCACCGAGGCCGGTGGCCAGGGTTGCTACGTCAAGTTCGGATTGGCCAGGCCCGGACCCGGGGCAGGGGCGCGCTTCGAGACGCTCCTCGACGCCTGCGAGTCGCTGGCCGTCGACAACGGCGCCGATCACATCGAGCTCGGTGTGAACGCCGCCCGCCACGAGGCCTACGCCGCGGTGATGGCGCGGGGATACCGGGCGGGACTGGTCGGAGTAAGCATGCACCGGGCCAACGACGAAGGCTACAGCCGCCCCGGCACCTGGCTCGTCGACGACTGGCGCTGATTTTCGATCAAAGGAACAGACCAAGGACCCAATTCAAGGACAGAGGAGCTGACAGGTAGATGCTGCGCGAGGTCTGCCAGGCGGAGCGTGGGAAAGCACCGGAGATCGTGGCGGCGTTCAAGACCCTCGACGAGTGGTTCGAAAAGGCGGATACACCGTCGATCAGCGGGAACGTATGGCTGACCTGCTCCACGCCATGGCCCTGGGTGTTGTACGTGCGGTACGCCGTGTCGGCGACGCGGAGGAAGACGTTGAGCTGGAAGCCACCGTTCGGTGGCGCGCCCATGTCCGAGCCGAACGGGCTGTTCGCCGTCGAGTACCAGTCCATCCGGTTACCGACCCGGGCCTTGTAGGCGAGTGCCTCATCGATTGGGCCCTGGGTGACGATGACGAAGCGGGCGTCGTAGGCGTCGAGGAACTCGAGGCGGGTGAACTGGCTCGTGAAGCCGGTGCAGCCGCCGCACTGCCACTCCTCGCCTGGGAACCACATGTGGTGGTAGAGGATGAGCTGGCGTTTGCCGTCGAAGACGTCGACCACCCGGACCGGGCCGTCGGGCCCGTCCAATGGGTAGTCGGGGAGCTCGACCATCGGCAGGCGCCAGCGTGCTGCGGCGATTGCGTCCAGCTCCCGGGTTGCCGCCTTCTCGCGTTCCCGGAGCTCGCCCAGCGCCGCCTCCCAAATGTCCTGGTCGACGATTGGCGGAAAGCGTCCGTCTGATTGCTCTCGGTCGGGTTCGATGGCGACGTCATCGGGCCTCCCTGCGGTGAGTGACACTTTGCCTGGTCGGGAGTGATGACGGCGCTTGAGGTGCGACTCATCGGTCGAAGCCCCCTGCTTGGGGCCGGTCGGGCGTAGAGCCTGCGGCACAGGCGCTTTTCGCTTGCGGCGGCATACGAACACCTGTACGATACCGATATGGTGCTGGATGAGCTGGAGTCCTCGCTGGAGGCACTCTGCGGCACCGAGCCGGCGGCGCTCTCCGACGGCGAGACCATCGAGCGCCTGCACCGGTGCCTGGCCCGCCTGGAGGCGGCCACCACCCGGGCGGTGGCCAGCTTCGACGCCCGCCGGGAGTGGGACGCCGACGGCGCCCGCTCCGCGGCGGCGTGGCTCACGGGGAAGTGCCGGCTGCCGAGGACCTCTGCCCGGCGCCGGGTTCGCCTCGGGCGGGTGCTGCGCCACCTGCCGGCGGCGGAACGCGCCTGGCTGGCCGGCGAGCTGGGCGAGGCCCAGGTGGCCGCCCTGGCCCGGATGCGCACGTCGGCCACCGAGGACGCCCTGGCCGACGAGGAAGAGATGCTGGTGGGCCAGGCCTCGAGCCTGCGCTACGAGCACTTCACCCGGGTGCTGGCCTACTGGTGCCAACACGTCGACCCCGACGGTGCCGAGGACGACGCCGAGGCCAAGCGGAGCTCCCGGCGGGTGCACCTGTCGCAGGGTTTCGGCGACCTGTGGTTCCTCGACGGGGTGCTCGACCCTCTCAGCGGGGCGATCGTGTCCGACGCCCTGCGCCGCATCGCCGACGAGTTGTTCGAAGCCGACTGGGCCGAGGCCCGGGCCCGGCGGGGCGAGGCGGCCACGGTGGCCGACCTGGCCCGCAGCGCCGCCCAGCGCCGAGCTGACGCCCTGGTGGAGATGGCCCGGCGAGCGGGCACCGCTCCCGAGAACGGACGACGACCGGAGCCATTGTTCACGGTCCTGGTGGGCTACGAGACCTTCCACGGGCGCATCTGCCAGTTGGCCGACGCCACCGTGGTCAGCCCTGGCTCCCTGGTCCCGTGGCTGGACCAGGCCTGGCTGGAGCGGGTGGTGTTCGACCCGGCGTCGCGGGTCATCGACGTGGGGGTGAGCCGGCGGCTGTTCACCGGAGCGACCCGCAGAGCGGTGCAGGTGCGCGACCAGGAGTGCTTCCATCCGCTGTGCGACGAGCCGGCCGAGCAGTGCCAGATCGACCACGTCGAGCCCTGGAGCGCCGGCGGCGACACCGTGGCCGCCAATGGGCGGCCGGCGTGTGCGTACCACAACCGCCAACGGCATCGACGACCGTAGCCGCCGCCCCGGGGGCGACCGGGGTGGCGGCGATGGGGCTGGCGGATCGCGTCGAACGCAGGCGGGAGCGGCAGACCTTCATGTCGGCCAGCGGGCGCCGCAGGAGCCCCGGGCCCGTCACGTGCGGACGTGCCCGTCCACCGGCACGAGTGGGACCGCCGCCGGCGCCACCCCCGCCTCCGCCGGGACGAACTGGGTCCGGTACAGCTCGGCGTAGCGTTCGCCGGCCGCGAGGAGCTCGGCATGAGTGCCCCGTTCGACCACCCGGCCGTCCTCGAGCACGAGGATGGCGTCGGCCGCCCGGACGGTGGCGAGGCGGTGGGCGATCACCAGGGCGGTGCGCCCGGCGAGAGCGGCGCCGAGCGCCTCCTGCACGGCGAGCTCGGACTCGGAGTCGAGATGGGCGGTGGCCTCGTCGAGGATCACCACCCGGGGCCGGGCCAGCAGGAGCCGGGCGATGGTGAGCCGCTGGCGCTCACCGCCGGAGAGCCGGTACCCGCGCTCCCCCACCACGGTGTCGAGGCCGTCGGGTAGGGAACGCACCAGGGCGGCCAGGCGGGCGGCGGTCAGGGCCTCCCAGACCTCGGCGTCAGTGGCCTCGGGCCGGGCGTAGCGCAAGTTGGCGCCGATGGTGTCGTGGAAGAGGTGGCCGTCCTGGGTGACCACCCCGACGGTGCGGCGGATGGAGCTGAACGAGAGGTCCCGCACGTCGACGCCGGACAGCCGCACCGCGCCGGCATCGACGTCGTAGAGCCGCGGCACCAGGGAGGCCAGCGTCGACTTGCCGGCGCCGGAGGAGCCCACCAGGGCCACCAGCTGGCCGGGCTCCACCCGGAGCGACACGCCGTGCAGCACCTCGGCACCGGCCCGGTCGTCGAGGGTGGCCACCTCCTCCAGGGAGGCCAGCGACACCTGCTCGGCCGACGGGTAGGCGAAGCGCACGTCGTCCACCTCGACCGCCACCGGGCCGTCGGGGACCTCCTCCGGCTCGGCGCGCTCCACGATGAGGGGCTCGACGTCGAGGACCTCGAAGACCCGCTCGAAACTGACCAGGGCCGTCACCACGTCGAGGCGGGCAGTGGCCAGGGCGGTCAGCGGCCCGTACAGGCGGTTGAGCAGCAGGGCCATGGTCACGACCCGGCCGGCGTCGAGCTCTCCCCGCAGGGCGAGGTAACCGCCCAGCCCGTAGATCAGGGCCTGGGCCAGGCCCGACGCCAGGGTCAGCGCCCGGAAGAACACCTCCATGGCCATGGCCGAGCGCACCCCGATGTCGCGCACCCGGGCCGCCCGGTGCCCGAACTCCCGGGCCTCGCTGGCAGGGCGCCCGAACAGCTTGACCAGCGTGGCGCCGGGCGCCGAGAACCGCTCGGTCATCTGCGAGGTCATGGCCGCGTTGTGCTCCGTCGCCTCCCGCTCGAGCATGCCCACCTTGGCCCCCACCCGCCGGGCCGGGACCACGAACAGCGGCAGCAAGACGAGGGCCAGCACGGTGATCTGCCACGACAGCCGCACCATCACCCCGAGCGTCAGCACCAGGACGATGACGTTGGTGACCACGCCCGAGAGCGCCGACGTGAAGGCTCGCTGGGCCCCGATCACGTCGTTGTTCAGCCGGCTCACCAGGGCGCCGGTGTGGGTACGGGTGAAGAACGCCACCGGCATCCGCTGGACGTGTTCGAAGACCCTCCGGCGCAGGTCGAAGATCAGGCCTTCGCCCAGCCGGGACGACTGGAGCCGCTCCAGCAGGCCCACCGCCGACTCCACCAGGGCCACCCCGGCGATGAGCGCAGCCAGCACCGCCACGGTGCGCGTACCGCGGCCCTCGACGACGGCGTCGACGGTCCACCCGGCGAGCACCGGTGAGGCCACACCCAGCACGGCCGACACCGTGGCGAGGAGCAGGAACGACACGATGGCGCGCCGGTGGGGCCGGGCGAAGGCACCCACCCGCCGCAGCGTTGCCCGGTTCAGTCCCCCGCGCCCGCCCGGCTGCATGGAGCTCTGCAGCACCATCCACATGTTGATGTCGGCCATGGCCGGTTACTGTAAGACCTCAACCAATGTTGAGGTCAAGGAGCTTGTTGCCATGGGCGGTGCGACACCGGTGAGCGCAACCGACCTGCCAATCGGCGACGTCGCCCGCCGATCCGGCCTGGCCGTGTCCGCCCTGCGCTTCTACGAGACCAACGGGCTCATCGCCTCGACCCGCACCGAGGGCGGCCAGCGGCGGTACCGGCGGGACGTGCTGCGGCG
>JAHWJU010000100.1 GCA_019348255.1 Actinomycetota bacterium
CTCTCAGCGGCCGAGACCGGCCATCTGGTGATCTCGACGCTGCACACGACCAACGCCACCGAGACGGTGAACCGCATCGTCGACTTCTTCCCGCCGTTCCAGCAGAAGCAGATCCGCCTCACCCTCGCCTCGTCGTTGCGCGGGGTGGTCTCACAACGCCTGTTGGAGCGGGCCGACGGCAGCGGCCGCATTCCCACCACCGAGGTGCTGGTGATGACGGGCAGGGTTTTCGACCGCATCGTCGATCCCGAGGCCCAGAACAGCATCGAAGAGGTCATCGCCGACGGTGAGTACTACGGGATGCAGACCTTCGACCAGAGCCTCTTCAACCTCTACAAGAACGGGCTGGTGGCGCTGCGGGACGCGCTGGCGGTGTGCTCGCACCCCCACGACTTCCGACTGCAGCTGCAGCAGGAGGGTTTGGCCACCAACTTTTGAGTCTCAGGCGCCGCGGATACCCTCGCCGCCGTGGTCCCTGAGCGCCTGCAGCCACTGGTCGACGAGACGCGGCCCCTCGCGGACCGCTTCGCCGCCGCCGGCTTTCGCCTCTATCTCGTCGGTGGGGTGGTGCGGGACCTCCTGCTCGGTCGCCTGAGCGAGCGACAGGATCTGGATTTCACCACGAACGCGCCGCCCGATGACATCGAGCGTCTGGTGCGCCCGTGGGCAGATGCCGTTTGGTTGCAGGGAAAGCGCTTCGGCACCATCGGGATGAAGCGCGCTGAGCGCGCCTATGAGATCACGACCCACCGCGCCGAGGCCTACGCCGCCGACTCGCGCCAGCCGCGGGTCGCCTTCAGTGACTCCGTGGAATCGGACCTGTCGCGCCGCGACTTCACGGTCAACGCCATGGCCCTGGAGCTCACCTCCGACCTGCGGCTCATCGACCCTTTCGGAGGCGCGGGCGATCTCGCCGCCGCGAGGCTGCGGACACCGCTGTCTCCGGAGGAGTCCTTCAACGACGACCCGCTCCGGATGCTGCGTGCTGCCCGTTTCGTCGCCGGCTACCAGCTGCGGCCCGACAACCAGCTGGTCGAGGCGGTAGGGCGGCTCCATCCCCGGCTGGAGATCGTGTCGGCCGAGCGGATCCGCGACGAGCTGGACAAGCTCATGGTGGTCGACCGGCCCGGCGAGGGCCTCTGGTTCCTCACCCGGACGGGGCTGGCCGAGGAGTTCCTGCCGGAGTTGCCGGCTATGCGCCTGGAGCAGGATCCCATCCACCGCCACAAGGACGTGCTGGCCCACACCATCGCCGTGGTCGACAAGACTCGGCCAGACAGGATCCTGCGGCTGGCGGCGCTGTTCCATGACATCGGCAAGCCCAAGACCCGCTCGATCGGTCCAGGCGGAGTCTCGTTCCACCACCACGAGGTGGTCGGGGCCCGTATGACCCGCGACCGGATGCGCGCCTTGCGCTACCCGAGCGAGGACATCGACGCAGTGAGCCGCCTGGTGGAGCTCCACCTGCGTTTCCACACCTACAAGATGGGATGGAGCGACAGCGCTCTGCGCCGATACGTGAGGGATGCGGGCCCGCTGCTGGACCGCCTCAACGAGTTGACCCGCTGCGACTGCACGACCCGCAACCAGCGGCGGGCCGAGGAGCTGGCGCGGCGCATGGACGCACTCGAGTCCGACATCGCCGCGCTGCGCGAACGCGAGGAGCTCGAGTCCATCCGGCCCGACCTCGACGGAAGACGGGTCATGGAGCTTCTGGGGGTGGGTCCCGGACCGGTGGTCGGCCAGGCACTGGCGTACCTGCTGGAACTGCGGCTGGAGGAGGGGCCGCTGCCGGAGGAGGAGGCAGAGGAGAGGTTGCGCAGCTGGTGGGCGGGCCGGCGGCCATGAAGGTCTCGACCCTCGAGTACCACCGCCTCACCGCCCACGTGCCGGGGCGCCTGGGCCACCGGGACGGGCCGAGGATGCTGCAGCGATTCGTCCCCATGGTCCCGCACCGCAAGCCGCCGCCGTTCAAGACCTACCCGGGCCAGGCTCTCGAACCGGCCCCGCCCGCCCTCGACGACCTGCTCTTCCTGACCGCCGGGGTGGTGCGGGTCAAGGACCACCCCGGCTTCGGGCGCCTCTTCTTCCGCGCCGCCGGCTCGGCCGGCAATCTCAGCCCGATCGAGGTCTACGTCCTGCACGACGGCCGGGTCCTTCACTACGACCCGGTGCAGCACGCGGTGAGCGTTGTCGGTCCCGCCGCGCCTGGTCCCACCACCGTCGTCCTCACCGGTGTGCCGTGGCGGACGGGCTGGAAATACGCCGAGCGCGGCTTTCGCCATCTCTACTGGGATGCCGGGACGATGCTGAGCCACCTTCTGGCCGCAGCCGGCAGCGACGCCAGGCTGCGGCTGGGGTTCGTCGACGCCCAAGTCACCGCCCTGGTGGGTGCCGACGGCGTGAACGAGTTCCCCCTGGTGATCGTCGTGCTCGGCCAGGACGACCCTCCGCTGTCGCCGCCCCCCGGCCACACCGCCTCACCCGGCTTCCTGGCCGAGCGCCCGGTCGAGTTCCCGCTCGTCACCGCGGCACAGAGGGCCGGTGACCTGGGGGACGAGGCGGCGGTCGAGGCGTGGCGCGCCGCCCGGCCGCAGGCCCCCGCTCCCGCCGACGTGTGCTTCGGCCAACCCCTGGGCGAAGTGGTGCGCCGCCGGGGGTCCAGCCGCGAGTTCGACCGAGCGGCGGTGGCGCCGACCAACTTGCTGACGGAGGTGCTGGCGCCGGCGGCCACGCCGCTGAACGCAGACTTCGCTCCGCCGGGCGCGTCGTTGGTGGACCACCACGTGCTCGTGCACGCCGTCGCCGGCATCGAGCCGGGGAGCTACCGCTGGTCGCGAGCGGCCCCTCCAGGGGACCACAGGCGCCACCGGGTCGGGCAGGGGGAAGGCCGGATGGAGCTCATCGAGGCTCGGCAGGACTCCAGGGCGCTGGGGCGGTTCCTCACCCTCGATCAGGACCTGGGTGGTGCCGGCGCCTACACGGTGTTCTCCGGCGCCGAGCTCGAGGCGGTGACGGCGACGCTCGGCGACCGCGGCTACCGCTGCGCCCAGCTCGAGGCGGGCGTGGTCGAGGGCCGTCTTCATCTCGGCGCCTACGCCCTCGGCTTCGGCGCCACCGGGCTCACCTTCTTCGACGACGAGGTCCGGCAGGCGTTCGCCACCTCCAGCTGGCCGATGCTGGCCACCGCGGTGGGTCAGCCGACCTACCGGTCCAAGCCGGGCGGCGATCCCGGCCGACCGACGGTCCTGTCGAGGTTCGCCTAGATCATCAACTTGGAGATGTCCTCGCCGACCAGGGCGGCACCCACGGCGGCATAGGCGCTCGGCGCCACCCCCGCGTGCTGCGTCACGGTGTGGATGTCGCGGAGCCGACGCTGGAGCGGGCAGCTGTTGTAGACGGAGGTTCCACCCCCGAGGTTGTAGGCGGTGTCGACCACCGCGGTCGCCAGTTGCGTCACGTGGGCACCGGTGGCGCGGAGCTGTGCCCGCACCACAGGGGCAAGCGGCCGCGCCTCGGCGGCGGCCGCCCACGCTCCGGCTGCCTCGGCATGGAGCAGGGCCCTCGCTGCCCGCAGGTCGGCATCGGCCTGGCCCAGCCGGTGCTGGAACAGCGGGTCCTGGGCGATCCGCCGGGTGGCGAAGGCGGGCCGCTTCCCTCCCGCGGCCAGCGCCGCCACCTCTTCGAGAGCGCCCGACGCGATCCCCAAGCCGACCGCGGCGACGTAGAGGGCGAACTTGCCGAGCACCGGGATCTGGAACAGCGGCTCGGCCAGGTCCGACCGGCCGAAGATGTCCATCGTCTGGTCTTCGGGCACGAAGGCGTTCTCGAGGACGAGGTCCTGGCTGCCGGTGCCCCGAAGGCCACTCACGTGCCACGTATCGACGATGGTGAACTCCTGGGCGGGGAGCACCGCTGCCACCAGGCGCGGTATGCCGTGTGGGCCCGGTTCTGGAGTGCCTTCGGGGCTGAGAACCACGCAGTGGGCCATCAGCCAGGTGCAATGCTCGCTTCCGCTGGCGAAGGGCCACCGGCCGCTCGCCCGGTAGCCGCCGTCCACGGGAACCGCCACGCCCTTGGGAGCCAAGGTGCCCCCGCCGATCAGGTCCGGCCCCGAGGCGTAGAGCGCGTCGAAGCGCTCTCTCGGCAGCAAGGCGAACAGCTCCGAAGCAGTGCCACCGATCATGGCCGCCCATCCCACCGAGCCGTCCGCTCGAGCGAGCTCCTCGATGACCCGGATGATCTCGACGATGCTCAGCTCGTCGCCTCCGTGGCTCCGGGGCAGGCCCATCCTGAAACAGCCCGCCTCGATCAGCTGGTCGAGCAGGTCCGGCGGCAGCCGCCGCGCCTCCTCCACCTCCTCGGCGCGCTCGGAGATGGCCGGCGCCAGCGCCCGCACCCTCGCGAGAGTGGCTGTTCCCGTCATGACACCTCCCGCCGTTCGCGCCGCCGCCGGATCGTATTAGATCCCTTCCTTGCGGGCCCGGACGACGAGGGTACGGGGGACGTAGCGGAAGGCCTCCCGCCAGAAGATGCTGCGCGGACCGCTGGGCGTGGGCTCCGGCTCGAGCAGGACGTCGATGCGGTAGCCGGCGCGGGTGAGGCCCATGTAGAGCTCGGAGATCGTGTGGTGGTAGTCGGTGAACCCGATGCCGTTCCACTCGTAGTCGATGGGTGTCCGGTCGAAGTACGACCGCCGGACGAGCAACGGCGACTTCGGGTCGTCGTCGTCGATCATGTCGTAGGCGGGATGGGGGAGGCTGAACACCAGCGGAGCGCCCCGCTTGAGAACCCGGTGCACCTGGCGGAAGACCCGGTTCAGGTCCTCGACGTAGCCGAAGGCGTAGGCGGAGAAGACGAGGTCGATGGACTCGGCGCGGACGAAGGCGAGGTCTGCGAGGTCGCTGTGGTGCAGCTCCACCCTCACCCCCTCCCGCTCGCACAGCCGCCGGGCGAAGGCGAGTTGCTCGGAGGAGAAGTCAACGCCCATGGCCACCGCGCCCTGCTTGGCGAAGGCGATCGAGCACTGCGCCCCGCCGCAGCCCAACTCGAGCACCCGCTTGCCGTGGAGGTCGCCGAGCAGGCGCAGGTCGGCTTCGGTGGGGATGTCGGGGCCGTAGTGGGCGACATCGGTCGGCAGCGCCGCGCCCTGCTGGTAGGCGGCGGCGTGCCGGTCCCAGGCGGCAGCGTTGGCTCCGGACGGGCTCACCCCCCGAGAGTAGGCAGTATTGGGCCCCGTGCGCCGTATCCGGGCAGTGACCTTCAACATCCTCCACGGCCAGAGGGGTGACGGAAGCGGGGTGGTGGACCTCGAGCAGCTGGGCCGTTGCGCCGCCGGTTTCGACGCCGACCTCCTGGCACTGCAGGAGGTCGATGTCGGTGTTCCCCGCTCGGGGAGGGCCGACCAGCCCGCCGCGGTGGCTGCGGCCACGGGAATGGAGGTGGTCTTCGGCCGTGCCCACCGGGTCCGGGGGGTCGGCAAGTACGGCAACGCCCTGCTGGCGCGGGGGCCGATCTCGGAGGTGGAGGTGTTGCGGCTGCCGAAATCCGCCCACCGTCACGAGCCCCGGGCGGCCATCCTGGCCACCGTCCACGTCGATGGCAGCCCGGTGTCCGTGGCCGCCACCCACCTGTCCATCCACCGCCCCGAGGTCCACGACCAGCTGGCGACGGTGGTTGCCGCTCTCGTGCGCCGACCGCCGCCGCTCGTGCTGCTGGGAGACCTGAACCTGCTGCCGGAGGAGGTCGCGCCGGTGGTGGAGGCCGCCGGGCTCACCCTCGTCGACGGCGAGCCCACCTTCCCGGCGCCCGACCCCCGGATCCGCATCGACCACGTCGCCATCGCCGGCCTGACCCCTTGCGAGACGAAGGTGGTCGCAACGCCCTGTTCGGATCATCGGGCGCTCATGGTCGACTTGGAGCAGCCGCACTGATGCCGTCCGAAGAGCGGGACGACCCCGATCCGGTTGCCGCCAACCGCCGCCTCTGGGACGCTCGTACGCCGATCCACCTGCGCTCGAGCTTCTATGACGTCGAGGGCTTTCTCTCCGGCCGCAGCTCCCTGCACGACCTCGAGGTGGAGGAGGTGGGCGAGGTCGACGGCCGTAGCCTGCTGCACCTGCAGTGCCACTTCGGCATGGACACACTGTCCTGGGCCCGGCGCGGCGCCCGTGTCACCGGGGCCGACTTCTCGCCGGTGGCGATCAAGGAGGCCCGCCGGCTGTCCGCCGAGCTCGGAATCGCGGCTCGCTTCGTCGAAAGTGACATCTTCCGCCTGCCTCGGGTCCTGGAGGAGACTTTCGACGTCGTCTTCACGTCCTACGGTGCGCTGTGCTGGTTGCCGGACATCGCCCGGTGGGCTGAGGTGGCGGCCGGCTTCGTCCGCCCCGGAGGCTTCCTCTACGTGGTCGAGATGCACCCGGCGGCGATGACGCTGTCGGACGAGCCCGGTATCCGCCAGCTTCGGATCGGCTATCCCTACTGGACCGGCGGCGAGCCGCTGCGCTTCGAGGAGGAGGGCACCTATGCCGACTACGACGCCCCGATCAAGCTCCCGGAGTACGTGTGGAACCACGGCCTGGGCGAGATCGTCACTGCCCTGATCGATGCCGGCCTGGTGCTCGAGTTCCTCCACGAGCACGACTGCACCATCTACCAGCAGCTGCCGTTCATGAAGCGGGGCCCGGACGGGTGGTGGCGGCTCCCGTCGACCATGCCGGCGCTACCCCTGCTGTTCTCGCTGCGGGCCCGTCGGGTTGGTTGATCAAACCCCGGCGGCGAAGTCCTCCACCATCCGGCGTGCCTCGTCATCGGTGTACTGCACCGGCGGGGACTTCATGAAGTAGGCGGAGGGACCGAGCAGCGGCCCGCCGATGCCCCGGTCGAGGGCAAGCTTGGCGCACCGCACGGCGTCGATGATGACCCCGGCCGAGTTGGGCGAGTCCCACACCTCGAGCTTGAGCTCGATGTTGAGGGGCACGTCGCCGAAGTTGCGGCCCTCGATGCGGATGTAGGCCCATTTGCGATCCTCCAGCCAGGGGACGTGATCGGAGGGCCCCACGTGCACGGAGTCGTCCGGGAGCGGCTCGTCGAGCTGGCTAGTCACCGCCTGCGTCTTGGAGATCTTCTTCGACTCCAGTCGCTCGCGCTCCAGCATGTTCTTGAAGTCCATGTTGCCGCCGAAGTTGAGCTGGTAGGTACGGTCCACAGCCAGGCCCCGGTCCTCGAACAGCCTGGTCAGGATGCGGTGGACGATGGTCGAGCCCACCTGGCTCTTGATGTCGTCGCCCACGATGGGAACGCCGGCCTCGGTGAACTTGCGGGCGAAGTCGGGTTCGGAGGAGATGAAGACGGGGATGGCGTTGACGAAGGCGACACGGGCGTCGATGGCCGCCTGTGCGTAGTGACGCTGGGCCTGTTCCGACCCCACGGGCAGGTAGCTCACGAGCACGTCCGCCTGCGTCTGTCTCAGCACCTCTGCGACGTCGACCGGCTCAGCCGGCGACTCCTCGACCGTCTGGCGGTAGTACTTGCCCAGCCCGTCCAGCGTCGGCCCCCGCTGAACGGTCACTCCCAGCTCCCCCACCTGGGCGAAGCGGATGGTGTTGTTCTGGCTGGAGAAGATGGCCTTGCCCAGGTCGGTCCCCACCTTGGCCGCATCGACGTCGAAGGCGGCCACGAAGTCGAGGTCGCCCACGTGGTAGCCACCCAGCGTCACGTTCATGAGCCCGGGTACGTCCTCGGACGGATCGGCCTGGCGGTAGTACTCGACGCCCTGGATGAGCGAGCTGGCGCAGTTGCCCACCCCGGCGATGGCCACCCGGATCTTCTTGGTCACTTGACGCTCCCCTTCTCTGCTGCGATCAGTTGTTCGAGCCACGAGATGTCGCGCTCGGTGGTCTCCCGGCAGTGCTCCAGCACCGACCGGCTGTAGGCATCGAGCAGCCCGCGCCGGGCCCGGGCGTTGGCCCGAGCCTGTGACAGGCGCTGCACGAGCTGGGCCCGCCGCCGCTCGAGCAGGTTGACGCGACCCGCCGGAGGCAGGTGACGGGCGAACGCCAGCTTCAGGTTGAACGTGCGGTCGTCGTCGGTGGAGCCGGAATCTGCAGCCAGCAACTCCTCGAAGAGCTGCTGGCCCGAGGAGGTGATGGCATACACCCGTCGCGTGCGCCCCCCCTTGGCGCCCGCAGCCGACCGCCGCCGGGCGGCGAAGGCGGCCAGCTCCCCGCCCAGGGACCCGGTCATCGGGATGGGCCGGGCGACCGGGTCGGAGGCCACCGCCTCCACGGCCCCGGCGGCCTCGAGTCTCCGGAGGGCCGGGTACAGCGAGCCGAAAGAAGCTCCGGAGAACGGCCCCAGCATCTCGGACAGGCGCTTTTTGAGCTCGTAGCCGTGGAGCGCCTGCTCCTTCAACAGCCCCAGGATGGCCAGTTCCAGCACGTCGCCCCGATGTATCGATCCGATATAACGGTAGGTACCATAGCCCCTCCAGGCGCGGCGGCGTGATCGGGGTGGCTCAGCTGTCCGGAGTCGACGTGGACGGCCGCGGGTAGCCTGGGATTTCGTGACCTTCCGTCCCGATGCCGTACGAGGAGCGCCCTC
>JAHWJU010000022.1 GCA_019348255.1 Actinomycetota bacterium
GGTCGGTGAAGTCATGGACGAGGCCGCGCCACGCCAACTCGTCGAACAGCCCCATACCGGCCAGCCTGCCACGGCCCTGCCACGATCGGCGGCCGATGGTCGCCGACGAGACCGGAGGAACGGCGGCTCCGGTCTTACCGGCGATCGGGCCCCGGCGCCAGGGGCCGGTCGTGGCGGGCGGCCAGAGCCACCTCCCAGTCGAGGGGCCACGGGTTGGGCAGGCACCCGTCGAGCTCGGTCGACTGCTGGTTCATCACGGGGGCCGGCTGGCCCCGACGCGGGCACTGGGGGCGGGGGTGCTTCTGGCCTAGGAGGTGGCCCACCTCGTGGTTCACCAGCATCTGGCGGAACGTGGGCAGGTCAGCCGTCCATTTGGGCGTGGCCGTCCTCCAGCGGTCGGCGTTGAGCGCCACCACCGGTCCGTTCTGGCAGGAGTACTTGCCGTAGGTGTCATAGGGGAGGCACAGGCGGTCGACCTCCTCGCCCTCGGCCAGGACGATGAGGTACGGCGCATCCTCGGCCCGCCGCACCAGGTCGAAGCCGGCCCGCACCCAGCCCCGGGGGTCGGACAGCGTCGCCTCCACCGTCTCCTCGAAGCCGGCGGTGGCGTCGTCGTTGGTGCGCCGCTCCACCCGGTAGGCGACCACCACCACCTCGTGCGCCCCGACCGCGGGGCCGGCGGTAGCAGGCGGCGCAGTGTCGGCGCCACCGGCGGTTGCGGGCGCGGGAGCACGCGTTGCCCGGGTGGGCGGTGGGGGCTCCGGTGGCGCCGGGGTCGAGGCAGCGGGGGCAGGTTCGCTCGGCGGGGCCACCGTCGTCTCCGCCGGCGCCGCTCGACCGGTAGGCGGCGATTCGCCGCACCCGAGGACCAGGAGGGTGAGGGCCACCGCAACCAGGGCAAAGGATCGACGCATCGGGGAGAATCCTTCCCCCGCCATGCCCCGCCTGTCGCCTCCCGACCCGCTGGCCGCCCTGGTGGGGCGGTCGCCGGCCGCCAGCCGGTGGACGAGCGCGAGCGGAGCCATACCACCTGGACCTGCGGTACCTGCTGATGGCCGCCGACGCCGATCCGGCCCGCCCCGGGGCGAGAGCCAGCAGGTCCGCTGGTTCAGCTGGGACCGGGCCATCGCGGTGGCCGATGGCGGGCTGGTGGGTGCACTCCGGCACCTCCGCCCGCGTAACTAGAGTCCGCCGCGTGCACCCCGGAAGCCACGCCGCCACCTCCCCCGACAAGGTGGCCTACGTCATGGGCAGCGGTGAGACGGTGACCTACGCCCAACTGGATGCCGGCTCGAACCGGCTGGCCCGGCTGCTCCACGACCGGGGGCTGCGCCCGGGTGACACGGTGGCGGTGTGCATGGAGAACAACGCCCGGTACCTGGAGGTGGTTTGGGCCGCGCAGCGCTCCGGCCTCTACTACACCTGCGTGAGCTCCCGCCTCACGACCGGCGAGGCCGAATACATCGTCAACGACTGTGGCGCCCTGGCCTTCATCACCTCGTGGGAGCGGCGGGAGCTGGCCGGCCAGCTCCGGGACCGGATGCCCCAGGTGCACACCCGGCTCATGTGCTTCGGATCCATCGAGGGGTACGAGAGCTACGGCGAGGCCGTCTCCCGCTTTCCGGCCGAGCCCCTGGCCGAGGAGGTCGAGGGCACCGACCTTCTCTACTCATCGGGGACGACCGGCCGGCCGAAGGGGGTCAAGCCGCCGTTGCCACTCGCGCCCATCGGCACCCCCTCCGGGGTGACCGTCCTGTGCCAGATGCTCTACGGGTTCACGGCCGAGACGGTGTACCTGACTCCGGCGCCGCTGTACCACGCCGCCCCCCTGCGCTTCACCATGGCGGCCCAGCGGCTGGGCGCGACCTCGGTGATCATGGAGCACTTCGACCCGCTCGAGTTCCTCCGCCTCATCGAGGTGCACCGCGTCACCCACACCCAGGTGGTGCCGACCATGTTCGTGCGCCTCCTCAAGCTGTCCCAGTCCGAACGCGACCGGTTCGACCTCTCCAGCCTGCAGACCGTGATCCACGCGGCGGCGCCCTGCCCGATCCCGATCAAGGAGCAGATGATCGAGTGGTGGGGCCCGATCATCCACGAGTACTACGCCGGCACCGAGGCCAACGGCCTGTGCGTCTGCGACTCCCAGGCGTGGCTGGCCCACAAGGGGACGGTGGGGCGCCCCCTGTTCGGCGCCGTCCACATCTGTGACGACAGCGGTGGGGAGCTGCCGCCTGGCCAGGCCGGCCTGGTCTACTTCGCCGGCGGCCAGAGCTTCGAGTACCACAACGACCCGGGCAAGACGCAGGCATCGCGGCACCCCGACCACGACGACTGGTCGACCCTGGGCGACATCGGATACGTGGACGAAGAGGGCTTCTTGTACCTCACCGACCGCAAGGCGAACATGATCATCTCCGGCGGGGTGAACGTCTACCCCCAGGAGGCGGAGAACGTGCTGGCGACGCACCCCATGGTCATGGACGTCGCCGTGTTCGGCGTCCCCAACGAGGACCTGGGCGAGGAGGTGAAGGCGGTGGTGCAGCCGGTCGACATGGCCGCCGCCGGACCCTCGCTGGAGCGCGAGCTGCTGGCCTTCGCCAGGCAGCACCTGGCCGGTTTCAAGGTGCCGCGCTCGATCGACTTCGAAGCCGAGCTGCCTCGCCACCCGACCGGGAAGCTCTACAAGCGCCTGCTCAAGGACCGGTACTGGCAGGACCACCGCCACCGCATCGGTTGAGGGCGCACCGACGCCCAGGGGCGGCGCGCCTCGTCAGTTGAGTCGGGCCCGCAGGCGCTTGGCCCTGGCCAGCAGATCCATTGCCCGCGAGGGCGGGGCCTCGTCGGCCAGTGACTCCAGCACGTCCGCGGCCTGATCGAACTGGGCCAGGGCCACCAGCACCCCCGCCCTCTCCGACCGCTCCTCGACGGTGACGCCCGGCAGCATGGTCCGCAGCCGAAGGACCCACTCGAGCGCGTGGCTGTCCTGGCGGTGGGCCTGGATGTGGCGGAGGTTCGCCAGCAGCCGCGCCAGCACCCCGTGGGGGCCCATGGGCTCGAGATAGGCGGGGTCGAAGGGCGCGGCGGGGCCCTGGGTCGAGCGGAAGCGCTCCTCGCACTGGGCCGGGCTGAGCACCCGGCCGCCGGCGAACGCATCCACCAGCACCGGCGGGTCGCCTTCCATCCGCACGAGGAAGTGGCCGGGCATGGGCACACCGGCCATCGGCAGGCCGAGGCGGCGGGCCACCTCCATCATCACGATGCCCAGGGTGATGGGGATCCCGAGGCGGCGGTCGAGCACTTGGTGCAGGTAGGAGTTGCGGGGGTCGTAGTAGTCGTTCTCGTTGCCCCGGAAGCCCTCGACGGCGAACAGGCGGTGGAGGATCTGGTCCAACGTGGGTGTGGCGCAGGCGGCCGCCAGCTCGTCGAGCCGAGCCTGGTAGGCGGGGATGTCGAGGCCGGGCTCGGCGTGGGCCGCCACCAGGAGCGCGGCCTCGTCGAGAGCGCCGGCCAAGGCATCGGCTGGACCCGTCACCAGCTCCTGGAACCGAACCGTGGCCCAGCCCCCGCCACGCTCGCCAGTTCCAGCCACCGGCCTAGCCTACGGCCCCCGGATGGACACTCTGGCGCCAATCAGCACGCGCTTGGCCGTCAACGGCATGATCTGCAGCGTCGACCACCTGGCCTCCTCGGCCGGGGTGGCCATGTTGCGGCGGGGCGGCAACGCCGTCGACGCCGCCCTCGCAGCCAACGCGGTCCTGGCGGTGACCACCCAGCACATGTGCGGCATGGGAGGCGACCTCTTCGCCCTCGTGCACGAGCCGGGAGAGGCGACGCCGGCGGTGCTCAATGCCTCGGGCCGCAGCGGCTCGGGTGCCGATCCCGAGCGGCTACGGGCCGAGGGGCACGAGCGAGTGCCCCGCACCGGCCACATCAGCGCCGTCCCCGTTCCCGGCTGCGTGGACGGCTGGGTCGCCCTGCACGAGCGCTTCGCCCGGCTCGAGCTGGCTGAGCTGCTCGAACCGGCCCGCCGCTACGCAGACGAGGGCTTTGCCGTTTCGCCCACGTTGGCAGTGGCGGCGCGCCGGCTGGAGGGCCTGGGCCTGCCCGGCGCCGGCGACTTCCCCACCGGCCCGGCTCTGTACGCCGGCGCCCGGATGCGGCGGCCGGGCGTCGCCCGGGCGCTGGCGGCCGTGGCCGGCGGAGGCAGGGCCGCCTTCTACGAGGGCGAGTTCGGCCAACGGCTCTTGGACCTGGGCAACGGCGAGTTCTCCGTCGATGACCTGGCTTCGCCCGGCGCGGACTGGATGGAGGGGCTCGCCCTGGACGTCTGGGGCCGGCGCCTGTGGTCCGTCCCTCCCAACTCCCAGGGCTACCTCACGCTCGCCGGCGCCTGGATCACGGCCGGGCTCCCGGTGCCCGACGATCCCGCCGACCCCCTCTGGGCCCATCTTCTGGTGGAGGCGGCGCGGCAGGCCGGTTACGACCGGCAGCGGGTGCTCCACGAGGGAGCAGACGGCCACGCGCTGCTGGCCGAGGAACGGCTGGCACCGCGTCGGGACGCCATATCGGCCGAGCGAGCCGCGCCGTTGCCGGGCTCCTACGGCGGGGGCGGAACGATCTACCTCTGCGCGGCCGACTCCTCGGGAATGGGCGTGTCGCTGATCCAGTCCAACTACGCCGGCTTCGGGTCACTGATCGTGGTACCGGAGCTCGGCATCTTCTTGCAGAACCGAGGCGCCGGCTTCTCCCTGGAGCCGGGCCACCCGGCCGAGTACCGGCCCCGGCGCCGGCCTCCCCACACCCTCGCCCCCGCCCTGGTCACCTTCCCGGACGGCTCCCTCGACTGCCTGTTGGGGACCATGGGCGGCGACAGCCAGCCGCAGATCCTCCTCCAGCTGCTCGCCCGGCGCTACCTCTCCGGCCAGGACCCGGCGACCAGCGTCGCGGCGGCGCGGTGGGTGCTGGCCGGTGACGACGTCGGCTTCGACGTCTGGCACCGGCACGGCGACGTGCGCGTCACCGTCGAGGACCACGCGCCGCCGTCTTGGTTCGAGGGCCTGAGCCGGCGGGGGCACCGGGTGGCACGGATGCCGGCGTGGAGCGGCGAGTTCGGCCACGCCCACCTCATCGCCCTCGGCGGCGGCACCCTGGCCGGCACGGCCGATCCCCGCAGCCTCGCCGGCGATGCCGCCGGCTGGTGACCCCTTGTCCGCCCCGCCGGCGCCACGTAGCCTCCGGGAGGTCTCGCTCGCGGGTCAGCCCGCCTCCGTCGTAAAGGACGAAGTCCCCATGGAGGCGTCGTGCCCCACCCCCACCGTCGTTGTCCCCGGCGTCTCGTGGGCGCCCTCGCCTGCCTCGCCGCCGCTGTCGGTTCGGCCTGCGCACGTCCCGCCGGCGAGCCCCCCGCCGCCGAGCGGCTGAAGCGAGCCGTGCTCCGCACCGTCGACGAGGGCAGCGCCCGGGTCATGGCCAGGATCCGCTCCGAAGCCGGCGTCGTGGTCGTCGTCGAAGGCGTCTCGTCGCTGGTCGGCCCCGAGGCGTGGGCCAAGGCGACCGTCGAGGGTCTACCGGCGGCCTCTTCCGAGGTCCGGATGACGGCGGGAGAGACCTGGGTGCGGCCACCGGGGTCGACGGAGTGGATAGCGGTCGACCCTGCCGTGGCCGACGGCTCGCCGGTGGCCTCCTGGGGAGGGCTGTTGCGGGGGCTGGCTGGCGCAACCGGCGTCACCGGGACCGGTAGCCGCCTGGCGGCGACGGTGGACGGGGCACGGGTGACGGTGCTGCTCGACGGGCAGGGCCGGGTGAGCCGGGTGCAGCGCCAGCGTGACGGCCTCGATGTGAGCCTCGAGTTGAGCGACTTCGGCGTGAAGGTGGACGTGGAGCCGCCGTAGCATCGGCGGGCGATGGAGCGGGCCACCGTCGAGCGCTACGAGGAGTGCGGCGGCGAGTGGGCGGCCCGCCGGCGCCCGGTGCGCCGGGACGGGGCAATCGCCTTCTCCCACCGGGTCGCTCCTGGCCGCCTCCGGCTCGACGTGGGCGCCGGCGCCGGCCGCTACACCAATGAACTGGGTGACCCGGTCCTGGCGCTGGACGCGGCCCGCACCATGCTCGACCTCCTCGGGGGGACGGCGCCCCGGGCGCTCAGGGCCCAGGCCGACCTCGAGGCCCTCCCTCTGCGCCCGGGAGCGGCCGCCGGGGCTTGGGCGAACATGAGCTACCTGCACATCCGCCGCCACCGGCTCCCCCTGGCGCTGGCGGACCTCCATCGTTCACTGGCGGTGGACAGCCCGCTCGACGTGCAGGTGCTCCATGGGACCTACGAAGGCGACGCCCTGCCGGACGACGACTTCCCGGGCCGCTTCTTCTCGGCCTGGGAGGCTCAGCCGCTGGTCGACGTCCTCACCGGCGCCGGCTTCTCGGTCGGGGCCTCGGAGGTCGAAGGCGACGTGATCCGTGCCGCCGCACGGCGGGAGCGGACCCTCCCCGACACCGTCGGCGCCGGCATGCGGCTGCTCGTCTGCGGCCTCAACCCGAGCCTCTACGCGGCCGACCGCGGCGTGGGTTACGCCCGCCCCGGCAACCGCTTCTGGCCCGCCGCCGTGGCCGCCGGGCTGGTGAGCCGGGTCAGGGACCCGTGGCACGCCCTGCGCCACCACGGACTGGGGATGACCGACCTGTGCAAGCGGGCGACGGTCGCCTCCTCGGAGCTGACGCCGGAGGAGTACCGGGACGGCGCAGCACGGGTGGAGCGGCTGGTGCGTTGGCTGCAACCCGCTGCGGTGTGCTTCGTCGGATTGGAGGGGTGGCGGTCCGTCTTCGACCGCAGGGCCGGCGCCGGCCCCCAACCCGACGGCTTCGGCGGCCGGCCCGCCTACGTGATGCCCTCCACCAGTGGGCTCAACGCCCGCACGCCCCTGGCCGATCTCGTCGAGCACCTGCGGGCAGCCGCCGCACTGGCCGGCCCCGACGACCGTCTACCCCCTCTACCTGCACCTTTGTTATCCTGAGCTGATTCGAGCAGGCCACAGGGGCCGCTCACGGGTCTCCTCACCTGCGGTCGCCTCCGGGCGGCGTCGCCTCGAGGCGGCCCACCGGACGTGAGGACCACACGACATGACCACCACCTTCGAGACGCTCGGCGTCTCGGACGACCTGGTGCAGGCACTCGCCGCCCAGGGCATAGACGCCCCCTTCGCCATCCAGAGCTTGACCATCGCCGACGCCTTGGCCGGCCGCGATGTCTGCGGCAAGGCCAAGACCGGTTCGGGCAAGACGCTCGGCTTCGGGCTGCCGTTGATCCAGCGGGTGGCCGACAGCGCACCGGCGGCGCCCAAGCGGCCGCTCGCCCTCATCCTGGTGCCGACCCGGGAGCTGGCAGTGCAGGTGCGGGCCGTCATCGCTCCGCTGGCCGAGACACGGGGCCTGCGCACGCTGGCGGTGTACGGCGGCGCCCCCATGGACCGCCAGACCAAGGCCCTCCACCGGGGCGTCGAGATCATGATCGCCACCCCAGGCCGGCTCATCGACCTGGGCGACCGGGGCGAGCTCGCTGTCAGCGACGTGAAGGTCCTCGTCCTCGACGAAGCCGATCGCATGGCTGACATGGGGTTCTTGCCCCAGGTCATGTGGGTGCTGCGCCGGATGGAGCACGACCACCAGACCCTGCTCTTCTCCGCCACCCTCGACGGAGACATCGACTACCTGGTTCGCCACCACATGTCGGACCCCGTGCGTCACGAGGTGGAGTCGCCGACCGCCACCGTCGACGAGATGTCCCACCTGTTCCTCAAGGTCCACGAGATGGACAAGGTCAAGGTGGCCGCGGCCATCGCCAAGGGTGCCTACCGAAGCCTCATCTTCAGCCGCACCAAGCGCGGTGCCGACCGGCTGGTCGACCAGCTCAAGCGGGAGGGCGTGAAGGCGGGGGCGCTGCACGGGGACCTGGCCCAGAGCGTGCGCCAGCGGGCACTCAAGCAGTTCGGTGACGGCGACCTGCCCGTGCTCGTCGCCACCGACGTGGCCGCCCGGGGGCTGCACATCGAAGGCGTCGACGTCGTCGTGCACTACGACCCGCCGGAGGACGCCAAGGCGTATCTCCATCGCTCCGGCCGCACGGCGCGGGCCGGGGCCAAGGGAGTGGCCGTGAGCCTGGCCCTGTGGAACCAGGAGCTGGAGATGGAGCAGCTGCAGAAGCGCCTCCAGCTGCCTCGCCACCTGATCGAGGTGTTCTCGAACGACCCCCGCCTTCGTGACCTGGGGTCATGGCGGCCGGAGGAGCGGGCAGCGACGGCAGTCACCGCCGACGCCGGCTCGACCAGGGTCGCCGCCGCCCGGCGGGTGGGCGGGGGCGGCGGCGGGAGGGTCCGCCGGCGTCGCTAGGCGCTCAGGGACCGATCAGCTCGGAGCCGCGCCCATCTTCGCCCGCTTGGCCATCCGGCCCCGGTCGGTGCCGCTCAACACCACCTTGCGCAGGCGCACGCTCGCCGGCGTCACCTCCACGCACTCGTCCTCCTCGATGAACTCGAGGGCCTGCTCGAGCGACAGGTGGTGGGCGGGGATGAGCCGCTCCAGCACGTCCGCCGTCGACGAGCGGACGTTGGTTAGCTTCTTCTCCTTCGTCGGGTTGACGTCCATGTCGTCGGCCCGGGAGTTCTCGCCGACGATCATGCCCTCGTAGACCTCGACGCCCGGCCCGAGGAACATCACCCCCCGCTCCTGTAGGGCCATCAGCGCATAGGTGGTGGTGGGGCCGCGGCGGTCCGCCACCAGGGCACCGTTGGGCCGCGTCCGCAGCTCGCCGAACCACGGCTCCCAGCCGTCGAACACGTGATGGAGCAACCCCGTACCACGCGTCTCGGTGACGAACTCGGTCCGGAACCCGATGAGCCCGCGCGCCGGCACGAGGTACTCGAGGCGGATCCAGCCGGTGGCGTGGTTGACCATGTGTTCCATCCGCCCCTTGCGCAGGGCGAGGAGCTGGGTGACCACGCCGAGGTACGCCTCGGGCACGTCGATCGACACCCGCTCGACGGGCTCGTGGACCCGGCCGTCGATCTCGCGGGTCAACACCCGCGGCTTGCCAACCGTGAGCTCGAAGCCCTCGCGGCGCATGAGCTCGACCAGAACGGCCAGCTGCAGCTCACCCCGCCCCTGCACCTCCCAGGTGTCGGGCCGCTCCGTGGAAAGCACCCGCAGCGAGACGTTGCCCACCAGCTCCTGGTCGAGGCGGGCCTTCACCAGCCTCGCCGTCAGCTTCGACCCCTCCTGCCCGGCCCGGGGCGACGTGTTGATGCCGATGGTCATGGAGAGACTGGGCTCGTCGACCCGGATCACCGGGAGGGGACGGGGATCGTCGGGGTCGGCCAGCGTCTCGCCGATGGTTACCAGGGGCAGGCCGGCCACCGCGATGATCTCGCCGGGGCCGGCCTCGGCCGCATCCACCCGGTCGAGCGACTCGCTGATGTAGAGCTCGGTCACCTTGGCCCGCTCGATCGTGCCGTCGGCGCGGCACCAGGCCACGGTCTGGCCCTTGCGGATGCGGCCCTGGTACACCCGGCACAGCGCCAGCCGGCCGACGTAGGGAGAGGCGTCGAGGTTGGTGACCAACGCCTGCAGCGGGTGGTTCTCGTCGTACTGGGGCGCCGGGATGTGCTCCACCAGCAACTCGAACAGCGGCTTGAGGTCGGACCCGCCGATCTCGGCATCGAGCGACGCCTCCCCGGCCCTGGCGTTGCAGTAGACGATGGGGAACTCGATCTGCCCCTCGTCGGCATCTAGGTCGAGGAACAGCTCGTAGACCTCGTCGAGCACCTCCTGGACCCGAGCATCCGGCCGGTCGATCTTGTTGATGACGAGGATCACCGGGAGACGGCTCTCCAGCGCCTTGCGCAGGACGAAGCGGGTCTGGGGCAGCGGGCCCTCGCTGGCGTCGACCAGGAGCAGCACACCGTCGACCATGGTCAGCCCCCGCTCCACCTCACCGCCGAAGTCTGCGTGGCCGGGCGTGTCGATGATGTTGATCTTGGTGGCCCCGTACCGCACGGCGGTGTTCTTGGCCAGGATCGTGATGCCCTTCTCCCGCTCGAGGTCGGTCGAGTCGAGCACGCGGTCGTTCACGTCCTGGTTGGCCCGGAAGGCGCCCGACTGCCAGAGCATGGCGTCGACCAACGTCGTCTTGCCGTGGTCGACGTGGGCGATGATGGCGACGTTGCGGAGGTCGGAGCGGGCAGGCACAGAAGGCCGATCCTAGGAGAACCGGGCCCCTACCAGGGCGACGATCTCCTCAGTGGTCGATGATCTCCTCGGCGGTGTCGGCCATCTCGAGCTGCAGCGCGTCGATCTCCCGCTGGATCCGGTCGGCTTCGACCAGGTCGTTTTGCACTCGCGCCCGCTCCCGGCGCTCGACCAGCTCGACGATCTGCAACTCGAGCCCCACCACGTGGTCCTCGAGTCGGGGGTCTGTCATGGGTGGCTCTTACCCGCGCGAGCCGGACCTCACTCCGCGGTCGGTCCTGGCGCTCCCTAGGATGCGGGCATGGCCACCGCCACCCCCTCTCCCACCCCCAACCCGAACGCCATGCGCTTCGCCCTCGACGTCACCCTGCCCGGCACCGTCAGCGCCTCGTCGGCGGAACAGGCAGGCGACAACGCCTTCGTGGCGGCATTGGTCGGCATCGAGGGGGTGGCGTCGGTGTTCGGAACCGGGACCTTCGTCACCGTCACCCGCCGGCCCGGCGCCGACTGGGACCCCATCATGACCGCAGTGCAGGAGGCCGCGGCCACCCACCTGTAGCTACGTGACGGTGATCGTGCCAGCCATGTACCTGTGAGTGTCGCAACCAAACTCGCCGGTGGCGGTGATGGTGCGGTCGACGTAACCACCGGGTGGGATCGACACGTTCCACGTGGCCATCTTCCAGGTGTGGCTTACGGCGGTGTCGTTGACCATGCGGACCACCGACCCCGACGGCACGCTGAAGTTCGGCTTGTCATAGACGAACTTGTTGCGGTTCGACGAGATGCGGACCGTCTCAGCGGGAGTCGGCGCGCCGGGAGGAGGAGCTGCGGCTGTCGTTGTCGTCGTGCCCGAGCCGCCCCCTCCCGAGGGGGCGGTGGTGTCGGTGGTGCCTCCTGGCGAAGGTGCCGTCGTGGTGGTGGAGCCACCGTCCGCCGCCGGCGCACCCGCGGTAGGACCGGGCGCCGGGGCAACCCCTGGCAAGGCTCCCCCGCCGCCCACTCCGCCGGAGCCTTCGGCGGGGACGCCTGCGTAGACGCCGCCGCCCGTCCCCCCCGTCACAGCGTGGGTGCCGCCGATCACCGCGGCGTCCGCGTAGGCGGCCGTGCCAGCCCCGAACTCGCCCACCCCGATCTCCTGTGAGTCCGCGGCGGACGCGTCGTCGGAGTCCTCCTCGCCGGGGACGGCTACTTCGTCCCCTTCGTCGCCGGCAGCGGCCTGATCGAGGCGTGTGGCTCGCTCGGCGGTCGGACCCCCGGAGAAGCGCCCGACCAGGAACAGTGTGAGAAGGAGCCAGCCCGCCGCCACCAGCACCACCTTGGTGCTCGTGCGCATGCCGCCCTTGGCGGGCACGTCCTCGTCGTCGTCGTCGGCCGGTTCGCCCGGCTCGTCGACATCTTCGACCGGCTCCGGCGCCGCCAGCTCCTGGAGCAGGGACGGCACCGGGTCGTGGAGCTCTGTCGGCACCGGGTCCTGGAGCTCGGTCCCCGACAGGTCCTCGTGCTCGGGCGGTACCGGCTCCCGCAGCTCCGGCCCTTCCCGGGGAAACTCCGGGTCGGTGCGCCCGTCGTCCCGCCATACCTCGTCCATCCGCTCCCGCCTCCTTCGCGGCGAGGATACCGCCCGGAGCAGGTGTCGGCGGGCTCGGACGTCCGCTTGACCTTGCGCCGCACGCGGAAGAGGCCTTGTCCCCGCCGGACAAGGCCTCCCACCGGATTTCCCGCCTCACAGCATCCCGCCTGCTGTGTCCCGCTTGACGTCAAGGTACGACGGAGGCCCCCCCGTTGTCCGTCGCGGAGGCGACACACCGCGTGTCGCGGTGGTGACAGTTCAGCCGGCCCGGCGGGCAAGCAGTGCCGGGTCGATCAGGGTGATCCGGCCCCGCGCCACCTCGAGCGCCCCCAGGACCTCCATCTCCCCCAGCACCCGGTTGACCGTGCCCCGGGAGGTGCCGGCGAGACTGGCCAGGTCCTCCTGGGTGAGAGGGATGGCGGTACCGGCCCGGGCGCCTCCGTAGAGATCGGCGAGCGAGAGCAGGCGCCGGAGCACGCGGTTCGCTACGGGCACGTACAGCGCTTCGACCAACAGCCCCGACAGGCGGCCGATCTCCTCCGCCAACACGTTCACCAGGAAGGCATCCACGGTCGGGTGGCTTCTGCGCAACGCCCAGAAGTCGTCACGGCTCACGGTCAGGGTCTGGGTGGGCTCCAGCGCCACGACCGTTGCCGAGCGCCTCGACGGGTGGTGCAACAGCGCCAGCTCGCCCACCACCCGGCCGGCGCCCAGCACGTTCAAGGTGACGACGTCCCCCAGCGGGGTCGTCACCCGGACCGCCACCCGCCCCTTGTCGATCAGATGGAGGGCGTCGCCGGGATCACCTTCGTGGAAGAGCACCTCCCGGCGGCCGTACCGCCGGCGCCTCGTCGCCGCGAGCACCCGGCGCCGGTCCTCGTCGGGAATCTCGTCCAGAAATGACCAGGACATGGCTGACGTCCTAGGTCCATGTCCTGTGTCGGTGCGCCGGCGCCGGCTGGGCGCTCAGGCGGCGACCACGTCGAGAACCCGGCTCACGAACTCGCGCGAACCTTCGGGGAGGTTGTCGCGGCGGATGGCCATACCGCCCAGCACTTCTGCACCGCGGTCCTCGAGGATGGCGACGAGCTTGTCGAGGGTGCCTCCCGAATCGATGGCGTAGGTGCAGAACACGACACAGCGCTTGCCGGAGATGAAGGGGAGCTTGCGCAGCCGCCCGGCCCGCCCCGGGCGCTGGCCGAAGAACAGCAGCCCATCGGTCCAGGAGCCGACGATCACGAGGTCGGCATCCTCCAGCGCCTGGTAGTCGATGGCGGTGATCGCCGAGACCGTCGTCGGCACCCCTCGGCGCTCGAGCTCCGCCGCGATCAGCCCCGCCGCCTTGCGGGTGTTTCCGGTCAGGCTCTCGAAGATCACGACCGCCTTCATCGCCGGTGGTCTAGCAGCCGCGGGAGATGCGGCGCAGCCTCCTCAGCTGTCGCCGCTCCCGCGCAGGCCTCCGAGGAAGTCGCGGATGTGGTCGGTCATGCTGGCCAGCGGCGCCGCCAACAACTGGGCGGTGGCGGTGCCGGGCACGTTGGGATGGGGGTGGGTCGGCATCAGGTCGCGTGCCTTGTCCACCAGCGAGCCCATCTGGTCGAGGCGCTCCGGCTCGAGTGCCGACCGCAGCTGCGGGAACAGCTCGCCTTCCTCCTCCGAGACGTGCTCCTGCACCGCCGCGATCAGGCCGTCGAAGCGGTCGCCGTGCTCGGCGCTGTCCATGTCGAGGCGCTCGAGATCGGACAGCAGCTGCTTTATCTGCTGGTGCTCGTCGATGGCATGGTCGGCCTCCTCGCTGCCCTGTTGGAGCTTGGCCCGGATGGCGGGATACACGATTTGCTCCTCGAGCGCGGCGTGCACCGACAGCTCCCGAACTATGTCGGAGAGCACCTGCGGACGCTGTTCGTCCGTCGTCAGCCGGTAGGACTTGAACAGCGCCTCCACCCTCCGGTGGTCGGCCTCGAGAGTGGCGATGACGTCGCTCATGTGACCCTCCTTTTGTCGACGCGGCTCTACCCGCCCACCGTCCCCCTGTCCCTCCGGCCCGAAAGCTAAAGGAATACGCGTGTCGCGTCACGAGGGACGGGGTACCGCGCGATGGACCCGATGCTGCGGAGGTGCCATGACGGACACATACACGAGCAACGACGCCACCCGAAGGACCACCGAAGCTGCCAGCGACGAGGCGGCGAATCTCGCCGGCGCGGCCACCGAGCAGGCACAGGGTGTGGCAACTGCCGCTACCGGCGCAGCGCAGCAGGTGGGTGGGACGGTGACGGAGGAGGCAACCCGGGTAGCCGGCGAGGTGGCCGCACAAGGCAGGAACCTGCTGGAGGAGACGACCACCCAGCTGCACCAGCAGGCTTCGGAACAAACCGAGCGGCTGGGCCAGACCATCCGCAAGCTGGGCGAGGAAGCGCGTGCGCTGAGTCAAGGTCGGACCGAAGATGCGGGCCCCTTCCGCGACTACGTCGAACAAGCGGCCTCACAGCTCGACCTGGTGGCCGACCGCATCCACGAGCGGGGCTTCGACGGGGTGGTGGACGACGTACGTAGCTTCGCCCGGCGACGGCCGGGAGCCTTCCTTCTGGGCACGGCCCTGGCCGGCTTCGCCGCCGGCCGGCTGATCAAGGCGGGCCGCAGCGGAGGCGGCCAGGCGGCGGGCCAACCCGTGGCCGCCCTCTCCGCTGCATCACCGATGCCCGTCGCACCCTCGGCGCCGGTTTCGGCCGCGCTCGCGGGAGACCTCCCCGGCGTCGAGAGCATCGAGCCCCCGACGCCGGGAGTGCCCGGAAGCGCGAGCACCACCATGAGCCCGCCCCCGGCAGTGCCGCCGGCGTCCGTCCCCGGCTCCGACGTGATTGCCTCACCGGCGGGCCAGCCATGAGCACCACCCCTTCCCGGCGTGCGGCGCGACGGCCGGCCGAGCCGCCGACGGCCGAGGTCGCGCCAGCGCAGGAACCGACCCTGGGCGAGCTGGTCGGCAACCTGAGTCGTGACATGACCACCCTCGTCCGCCAGGAGCTCGAGCTGGCCCGCACCGAGATCAAAGAGGAGCTGGGACGTACCAGCCGGGCCGGGGGCATGCTCGGTGGAACCGCCCTCGCCGGGTACCTGGCCGTCCTGATGGCGTCGTTCGCGGTGGCATGGGGGTTGGCGGAGGTCATGCCGACGGGGCTGGCCTTCCTCATCGTCGGCATCGTCTATGCCGTCGCCGCCTACTTCCTGTACCAGCGTGGACGCCAGGAGCTGAAGCAGGTCCGGCCCGTGCCGGAGCAGACGATCGAGACCCTCAAGGAGGATGCGGAATGGGCCAGGCAGCGGATGAGGTGAGGCGCGACATCGAGCGCACCCGACACGACATGGAACGCACCCTCGACGCCATCGGTGACAGGGTCAGCCCGGGGCGAATCGTGGAGCGCCGGACGGCTCGCGTGCGCCACGGTCTGCGCGCCGCCCGCGAGGCGGTGATGGGATCGGCCGAGGCCGCGACGGACAAAGTCCGCACCACCGCGACGGGCATCGGCCAAGCCGGTGCCGAGGCCGGAGGTCAAGCGGCGTCTTCCGCTGGCGACGTGGCCGGCGGCCTCGCCTCAGCGGCCGATTCGGTCGCCGGCGGTGTCTCCGCGGCGGCCGGCACCGCCACCGACGCCCTCCATCAGGTCCCCTCGGTGGCGCGCCAGCAGACCAGCGGCAACCCCTTCGCCGCCGGCCTCATCGCCTTCGGCGGCGGTCTCCTGCTCGCCGGCCTGCTTCCCAGCAGCCAGCGCGAGCAGCAGGCCGCGGCTCCCGTCCTCGAGGCCCTGGAGCCGCTGGCGGAACAGGCCAAAGAAGTCGGTAAGGAGGCCGGTGCCGAGCTGCAACAGCAGCTGTCGTCTTCGGCGTCCCAGGCATCCGAGGCGTTGAAAGAGACCGCCTCACAGGCGGCCGAACAGGTCAGGTCCGAGGCCACCACCGCCGGCCAGCAGGTGAAGGAGCAGGCCTCGACGGCAGCGTCGGAGCTGAAGGACCAGAGCGGGGCGGGAGTGGAGAACGTGCGGCAGCAGTCGGGCCAGTCGAGCCAGTCCCCGCAGTAGGGCTGAGGCGGGGGTGCCGTGCAACCACGGCACCCCCGCCTCAGCGAGACGAACTCAGCCGCCGGCCTGCCCGCCGCCGGTCTGCTCGTGCGGGTCCTTGCCGGAGTCCTTGGCGGGATCGGCGTGCCCGCCGGCCGCTTCTTCGGTCCCCTCGGGCGCGTCGTTCATCATCTCACCGCTGTCAGGATCGACCTTGGGCATCGAGTTCCCCCTTTGGGTTTGTGGTGGGCCTTTCCTGCCCCGTCCCGCGAGGAGGAAAACCGGGCCCGGACGCGCCACACCCCGCCCACCCCTGGCGGGGGCGGGCGGGGTGTGGTGTGGTGTTCAGGCTTGCGCTAGAAGCTTGCTGCCGGAGATGAATGCCAGCCCCAGGCAGAGTGCGATCCCTGCCAGGAGCACGAAGGTCCGGGGGCTCTCCCCGGTGACGGCCAGTTGCTCGGCCGCCGCTCCCCTCGTGTACTCGACTCCGAGGACCATGGCCCGATCGGCGGCAACAGGCGCCGCCGGTGGTGCGGCTTCCGCGGCTGCGGACAGCACCATGGAAGCTGTCTCCCCGGCGACCGCTTGCGCGGCCACCTCGGGTACGACCACCGCAGCGGGCTGAACCTGCTCAACCCTGGAGAGGATCTCTTGGACCGCTTCCTTCTTGGTCTCGGACCGGGTCTCCTGCTTCGGCTGCTCCTTGACCTCCTCCATCACCTGCTCCTCCTGGACCGCCGTCGTGCACGGTGCGATCCACAGCACCTTGTGCTTGACGTCGGCACCCCGTGAGAAGGGCGTGTGCACGGTGACCTTGACGTGGTACCCCTGCTTCGGGTGGGGCACCAGGGCGCTCAGCGTCCGGGTGAAGTCGTAGGTCTCCGAGGCGTCCAGATCGGTGCCGCCGCCGGCTGCGTCCTCTCCCACGAACACCGAGGTCGAGCCCGTGTCGGGCACGAGGTTGCCGCCCCCGGTGGGAGCGATCCCCTCGAAGGTGACCTTCGAGAAGTAGGAGCGGTTGGCCACGTTGTCGACCGCAGGATCGCGGTCGAAGCCGTAGAAGTCGATCTGGAAGGTGCACCCGACGTGCGGCTCGTTGTCGGGTGCATCGTCGAAGTCCTCCCCGTCGATCTTGATCGTCCCGTTGTTGCCGGAAGGATCGTGACCGCCGGCTTGGGACTTCTCTGACGGTGCGGCGAAGGCGGAGGTGGAAAGGCTGATGACTCCCAGGGCGACTCCTAGCGTAAGGGTCAGGGTTCGGCGGATGGTGATGGTGTTGGACATGTAATCCCGTCCGGTTCGGGCGCCCTAGGGCGCGGTCGACTGGGCGGGCCGGTCTCGCCACTTGCTCCCCGAGCGGTCTAGGCGACCGATGTTTCTCCGTGCCCTCTGGCTGAGGGTCGGTGGGGTCCGCTCGGATCAGTGCTTCCCTGCCGGTCCAGCCGAGGCTGGTCCCGACACCGGAAACATCGACCCCGAGGTTCGCCACCTTGAGCGCGAACGCGGCGCTGGGCTTGCACGGAAAGTGGGCATTACGCCCGGGCCGGGAGACAACTGAAGGCCCGCGGCTACAACCCGACCGTGATGGACCCGTCGCGGCACACGAGGAAGCTGCCCGGCTCGAGAGCGACCCACGACTCCTCCGACAAGGGCACGGTGGCGACGATCACCGCCCGCTCCGTGTCAGCATCGGGCGGCAGCTGAAGGTCGATGGTGTAGTCGTCATCGGCCACCCGGACCCTGTGGGGGGCCTGGCCCTGGCGAGTCATGTAGTGCAGGGTCTTGTGGCCGTCGTAGTAGGCGAAGAGGGCGGTGCCGTCCGAGAGCAGGAAGTTGGCCTTGCCCCGTCGGGAGAGCTCGTGGGCGGCCTCCCTCACCGCCGTCTCGACCTCCTGGGCGGCGGGCTCCGGCCCGAGTGCCTCGAGACAGTGCAGGACGTGGTGGAAGGCGACTTCGGAGTCGGTGTCTCCGACCGGGCGTCGGCCGCCGGTGGTCAACCCCCCCAACCGGAGGATGGTGCCGTTGTGCGCGAACACCCAGTCGCGCCCGAACAGCCGGCCCTCGAACGGATGGGTGTTGTTCAGGGCCACCGGCCCGACGGTGGCGGCCCGCACGTGGACGAGGAAGAGCGAGCTCGTGGGCGGGCGCTGGGCCAGAGCAGCAGCGCGGGCGCTGTGGTCGGCCCGCTGCGGCTCCTTGACGACCTGGCTACGTGTGCCCTCGTACCACGCCACGCCCCAGCCCGAGTCGTTCTCGGACGCCCGCTGACGGAAGGCGGACAGGTACAGCTCCATGGTGGCGGCCGGCTCGACGCTGATGCCCAGCAGCTCGCACATCTCGGTGCAGCCTCAGTCGTCTTCGTAGCGGCGGTAGCTGTCGAAGCGGTTCTGGACGTTGGCCGGCGTCGTGGCGAAGACATCGGCCAGCTCCTGCCAGGAGGCACCGCTTTCTCGGGCGACGTCCACCAGGTGGCGGGTGAGCCCCTCGAGGTACGACTTGGCCGCCACGGTGGCGGCGACCCGCGGAAGCGGATCGCCTCCCGGGTCGGCGGCCTGGTCGAGCAGCCTGATCAACTGGTCGGCGAGGTCACGGCTGGCGTCGGAGGTCACGGAGGAACTGTAGGAGGTCCCGTCGTCGGCACGGAGCAGGGCAGAATCCACCAGATGGACGGCCGGGCCTTGCAGGGCGTGATCTTCGACGTCGACGGCACCCTCGTCGACAGCGAGCGCGACGGGCACCGGGTGGCGTTCAACCTCGCCTTCCGGGAGCTGGGCCTGCCCTACGAGTGGGGCCCCGAGCTGTACGGGGAGCTGCTCGCCATCACGGGAGGCCAGCAGCGGTTGCACGCCTACCTGGAACAACAGGGCGTTCCGGAGGAGGTGCGCGAGGAGCAGGTGCCCAGGCTCCACCACCGCAAGACCGAGCTGTTCCAGCAGTTGATCGCGGAGGGCCGGGTGCTGGCCCGGCCCGGTGCCGAGCGCTTGTTGGACGAGCTGGCCGAGGCCGGCATCCCCGTCGCCGTCGCCACCACCGGCAGCCGTGCCTGGGTCGACCCGTTGCTCGAGCGCCTGTTCGGAGCGGACCGCTTCTCGGTCGTGATCACCGGGGACGAGGCCCCCGTGCGAAAGCCGGACCCGAGCGCCTACTTCATGACGCTGGAGGAGCTTGCCCTCGAACCATCGGCAGTGGTGGCCATCGAGGACTCGCGCAACGGCCTGGAGGCCGCGCGCGCCGCGGGGCTCCACTGCGCCGTGGTGGTCAACGACTACACCCGCGCCCAGGACTTCGGGGGCGCCGCCGTCGTGCTCGACGGTTTCGGTGCACCGGAGGACCCGGCCGCGCTGCTGCTCGATCCGGCCGGCCTGGAGCCTCCGGGGCGCCTGGACGTGGAGACCCTGCGTCGGATCGCGGGCTGATCCTGCGCGGTCAGCGCATCCGGACCAGGCGCAGGACGTCCGTCGTCGCCTCCTGTTCGTTGGGCGAACCGGCCAGCACTGCGACGATGTCACCTGGCTTGGCCAGTCCCGCCTTGGTCGCCTCCTCCACCGCGAACCACACCATCTGATCGGTGGTGGGCCGTTCGGCGGACACCGCCGACTGCACCCCCCACGCCATCGCCAGCTGACGCGCAGTTCGGGCTGAAGGGGTCACGGCGAGCAACGGGACCGTGGGCCGGAACCGGGAGATGGCCCGGGCCGTGGCGCCGCTGCGGGTGCAACAGATGATGGCCGCCACCTCGGCGTCGATGGCAGCACGCCACGCCGCCGCGGTGATGGCGGCGCCGATCCGGACCATCGGCGGCGCGTCGACCACCTCGGCCGTCTGTTGACGACCGAGGCCCACGCCCCAGCCCAGGTAGTCGAAGTCCTGCTCCGCCCGCTGGGCGATCCGGGACATGGTGCGCACCACGTTGACCGGGTCGATGCCGATCGCGGTCTCGCCCGAGAGCATGAGAGCGCTCGTCCCGTCGAAGACGGCGTTGGCCACGTCCGACACCTCGGCCCGCGTCGGCGTCTGGCTGTGCACCATCGACTCGAGCATCTGCGTGGCGGTGATTACGGGCCGCCCCCACGACACCCCGCGGCGGATGATGCGCTTCTGGATGTGGGGCACGTCCTCCAGGCGACAGCGCACTCCGAGATCGCCGCGGGCCACCATCACCCCGTCCGCCGTCTGGATGATCCCCTCCACGTCGTCCACGGCCGAGGGAAGCTCGATCTTGGCCACGACCATCGGGCCGTCGGCACCCACGGCCGCCTTGGCCGCCAGCACGTCGGCGTTCGACCTCACGAAGGAGATGGCCACGGCGTCCACCTGGGCCTCCAACACGGCGTCGAGCAGCCGCAGGTCCTTGGGGGTGGGCACGGCCACCGTCAACCGACCCGGCGGAAGGTTCACCCCCGGCTTGCCCTGCAGCCACCCACCGGTCCGCACCCGAGCCACCACCGCGTGATGGGTGACGTCCTCCACCACCAACGTCACGCCGCCGTCCCCCAACGCCACGGTGTCGCCACCACGCAGGTCCTCTAGCAGGCTCGGGTACTCCACGCAGATGCGGCCGGCGACGCTGTTGGCCCTTCCGTCGGAGGGCACCAACTCGACGGTGTCACCCGCTTCGACTCCCGCCCCACCTTCGGGGAAGGGGGCGGCCCGCACCTTGGGACCGGGGAGATCGACCAGCACCGTCACGTGCCGCCTGAGCGCCGTCGCGGCGTCCCTGATCCGGCCGATCAGGACGAGGCTGTCGCGGACGTCGCCATGGGCCAGGCTCACCCGCGCCGCGTCCATGCCGGCACCGATGAGCTCGCGCAGTACTGCTGGTGAGCTGGAGGCGGGGCCGATCGTGGCCATGATCTTGGTCCGCCGCCCCGCGTGCGGGGCAGGCCCGATGGGGCGTTCGATGGTCACCGGATCACGGTAGGTCCGACCGTCTGAGGGTGGCGACTCAGCCGCTCCCGCCGCCGGCCGGGGTGAGCGGCCGCGGCGGTCCCAGTCGCACGTCCACCCCCGGAGAGGTGTGGACCAACGGCGGTTCGCTCGGAGGGGCGAGGCCGGCGGCGGAGGTGATCGTCTCGTGGATCGCCTCCACCTTCCCTCCGGCGAGTGGCCAAGGCTGGTGCGCCACCGGGACCTCGAGCAGCATCCCCGCCCGCCGGCCGTAAGCCCGCCAGCGCCCGGTCAGCCAGTCGTCGAGCGGCGTGCGCTCCCCGTCGATCAGCGGGCCGAGAGGGCGCACCACCAGATCGTGACCGACCTCCTCGGCCCCGACGCGGGTTGACCGGTAGCGGACGGCGGTGCCCTCGTCGACCTCCTCCACCTGCATCTTGGCCAGGTGGTACGGCACCCCGTAGGCGATCCGGGCGCCGGCCACCGTAGGTGCGCTCTCCACCTCCAGGCTGAGGAACCACAGGCCGTCGCGGCCGTCGGGCCCACGGACGTAGGTGCGGAGGTTGGTCTCCGGGAACGACGACAGCCCGGGAAGCGCTGGTAGCCCCACCGGCCGGAAGCCCACGACATCGAACGGCGTCAGCGATACCCAGGCCGAACCATCCGCGAGATCGAGGTCGAGCTCGGTCGGGACCAGGGGTCGCACCAGGTCGGGCTCGTAGGCCCAGTGGAGGAAGGTGACCCTCCGCCAGCCCTGGTGTGCGACGGGGACCGGAACGCTCTCCTCCGGGTTCCTTCCGGCCACGGTCCTCCTCTGTATGTGGTCGCGGGCGCTACTCGTGCTGGCCCATCACTACCCCTGATGCGCCGTGGGCACCCCGGGTGACACTGGTAACCGGCCGGGTGGAGGGCTACGCTGCCCCGGACCCGGGGGGGGCCTTCACAGTTGATGCAGCGGATTGCGGCCGGAACCACGATGATCTTGGCGGTTGCGGGGTTCGTCCTCGCCGGTTCAGGAGGCGCGCGCGCCCAGGTGGAGGAGCCGGTCCTGCCGCCGATGGAGCCGACCTCCACCACGGCGCAGGAGGCGACCACCACGACCTCCCCGCTCGAGCCAGTGGCCCCGTCACCCGTCCCCGGTCCCCCGGCGCCGGCGCCCAAGCCCAAGCCGGCGGAGCCGCAGGCCCAGCCGAAGCTGCCCCCCATCCCCGGTGACGGCGGAGGTGAAGGCGTGGCGCCGCCCGCCGGCGTCGGCCCGTTCCCCGAGCACCTGGCGGCGCTGAGCCGGTCGGTGAAGCGCTCCGGCCCCCGCAACACCAGGGCTCTGATGGAGGGGCTGCGCCAGCTGACAGACCTGGGCATGTCCCAGGAAGAAGCCATGCGGGTCGGTATGGGTCGCTTCCCCGTGGCCGGGTACGCCACCTACACCCACGACTGGTGGTTCCCGCGCTTCGGCCCCGACTGGCGCCTGCACATGGGAACCGATTTGTTCGCCGAGCACGGGACGCCGTTGCGGTCGCCGACGGAAGGCGTCGTTCGCCTCTCCAACGGCGGGCTCGGGGGTCTGTCCACCTATGTGGTGCAACCCGACGGCACCTACTTCTACATGGCCCACCTGGCGGGGTGGCCGCCAGGCTTGCGCGACGGCCAGAGCGTGGCCGTGGGCGACATCGTCGGTTATGTCGGCACATCGGGAAACGCCACTGGCGGCTCCCCGCACCTGCACTTCGAGGTGCACCCCGCGGTCAAGGTCGTGACGGTGGGCAAGGGAAAGCGGCAAACGACGAAGATCGTGCCGGCGCCGGTGCGTCCTGGCACGGTCCTCCCGGCCGCCGACCCCAAGGCGCTGCTCGACTCGTACCTGGACGAGGCGATCCGCAATCTCGACGCGGTCGTCGCCGCATACAAGGCCACCAACCCCCAACCACCTCCCGGAGCCGTCGACCAGAGTGTCGACCCCGCGCTGGTGGCACCGAGCCTCGGCCTGGCCGCCCGCAAAGGTCTGCTCCTCTCCGAGACGCAGCCGGCGGTAAGCGTGCCCCTGTTGGGCCTGGCCACCCTCCTCGTCCTCATGGTCGGCTGCCTGACTCCGGTCCTAGGCACCACCGCCAGCCTGCCCTCGTCCCGCCGAGACCGGCGCCGGCGGACCGCAACAGCCCCGGGCGGCGAGGCCGGCGCCGACCCTGTCGAGGCCACCGGCGGCGAGGTGGCTAGTGCCGCCCGGGCCCCGCGGCGCCGGAGGCTACGACGACGGAGGGCCGCAACGGCGGCGACGGCCGCGGGTGTGCCGGGCGTCGTATTTCCTCGCCCTCAAGACGATGCGGCGAGCACGGTGGCAAGTGCGGCTGCCCCCTTGCGGCCGACGTAGTAGCCGACCTGAACCGCGAAGAACAACATGTCTCGCATCCCAGTGGGAAAGCCGCTGAAGCTGTCTTGGGACATGATGACGGCGTTCCAGATGCGCACATCAGTCATGCCGCTGGGAGCCATCCCGCTGTAGGTCTCGATGTCGGCGAAGCCGAGTCCGAGGCAGACGGCATCGGTCAGCGCCACCACAGCCTGGGCATGGTCGAGGCCGACAGCACCTCCAGCCAGCCGCGGAAGCAGGCCCGAGACGATCGGAGCGGCAGCCTCCCTGGTGACTGTGGTGTGGGCCTGGTCCCACGCCACCTGGATGAAGGCGTGGGTCTCGTGCAACTGGTTGTGCAGCGCGTCCACGTCGGGCTGGGGGGAGCGTTGCATCGACGGTGTCTCGAGGGGGATGGTCCGAGGCTGCTTCCTCCCGAAGCGGGGCACGAGGCGGAAACCTAGCGGGCGTCGGCACCACCGCATCGACTCGCCTCACCGCGCAGAGGACCGACCACCCCCGGCGGTGGCGGAGGCGTGGTGACAGGCTGGCCGCCATGCGGGCTGGGCCACCGTGCCGGCGTCACCAGTCCGCCTCCAGGAAGTCCCGCGCCATGAACACCGGCACTCCGCCGTCACTGCGGCGGAAGAGCTCGCCCTTCTCGCCTCCTCTCACGTAGAGCTCGTGCCGGCCGGTGCTGTCGAAGTCGAGGAAGGAGAAGTCGTCGGCGCCGGTGAAGGGGACGGCGGTACGGGCGTCCGGATCGACCAGGAAAGTCTTGCGGGGTTGGTCGAACTCCGGCTGGCAGCAGACCGAGCCGACGACGATCTTCCCGTCGGGCCGCCAGGACGGGGCGAAGAGGTCGTTGTCGCCCGGCACGGGCTCGAGGTCTTCGAGCCGGCCGCCGCTGTCGACCGACTCAACGAGGTAGACAGCGGTCTCCTCATAGGCGAACTCGAACGCCAGCCGTTTGGAGTCCGGCGCCCATGTGATGGAAGAGATCCCGCCGACGCTGAAGTAGTTGTCATTGGCCGACGGGAGCCACGCCCGCTCCGCGCCCGTGGCCAGGTCGCGGACGACGAGCACGTTGGAGCACGCGTTCAGAAAGCCATTGATGCCGAAGCGACTGCCGGCAGCGGCATAGGCAAGCATGCGACCGTCGGGGCTCAGCTTGGGACTCCAGCCTTCAACGACCTTCTCTGGCGGCCGGCCGCCGTCGACAGGCGCCCGGTAGATCGCGTTCTCACAGGCTCCGCTCCACCCGCCGTAGCCGAAGTAGACGACCCTTCGGTCGGGCGTCAACGAGATTCCCCGCAACATCCGGCCGCCCTCCACCGGGTACTGGCCCAGCACCCGAAGCGCTCGGCTGGTCGAGCCGTCGAGCACCACCACCCGTCCCTTGGCGGAGAGCGCGACTGCGAGTTCCGGCGGCCCGTCGGGTTCCTCGGTGGCGCCTGCTGACATCGTCGTAGTGGTGGAGGCGGGCTGGGCGGGACGGGTCGCCACGTTCGTGTCCGGCCCTCCGTCTCCTCCACGAGTTCCGGCGAAGACGATGGCGGCCACCACGGCGGTGCACGTGGCCGCCAGGCCACTCAGGCGCCGGAGCCGTCGGCGTGCGGCGCCGGCGGCGATGGCGCCGAGCGCTTCTGGCCTCGGCGGAGGGAGCGGCCCCGCCTCCTCGTGGAGAGCTCGACGCAGGGCGTCTTCGGGGTTCATCAGGCTTTGTCCTCCAAACGGATGGCAAGGGCGGCCAAGGCCCTGGAGAGATGTGTCTTGACGGACCCCTTTGAGATGCCAAGCGTCTCGGCCATCTCCGCCTCGCTGAGGTCGAGGTAGTACCTGAGCACGACGCAGTCGCGCTGGCGGTCGGGCAGCGAGCGGATGTGGTGCAACAGGTTGGCCCGTTCATCGGCGGCCACCGCTCGCTCCACGGGATCGCCGAAGGCAGGGACGGCACGATCGGCCGCCGCCGGCACAGCGGCGTGGGCAGCCGCCACGCTGCATCGGCGCAGGCGGGACCGCGCCTGGTTGAGCACTGCCGAGCGCAGGTAGGCCGCAGAACGATGGGGATCGCGCATTCCTCTCCACGACGCCTTCACTCGGATGAAGGCTTCCTGCACCACCTCTTCGGCCGCGTGGTGATCCCGAAGCAGGACCCTCGCCAGCCCGACGAGGTGCGGGTAGTGGGTGATGTAGAGCGCAGTGAGCGGAGCGTCGGCATCAGCTATGCCGCCGATGGTGCTCCCGAATGCGCTGGACACACCACTCAGACGCTTGGAAGGGCACGCGCGTTGACAGCAGGTGCTGACATTCTCGCCCCGATCGCCGCGATGCCGGGTGGCGTCCCTGGCGGGAGGTCAGTCGAAGCCCGGTGGTGCGGCGCAGCCGCCGGTGAGCCCGCCCACGATGCCGGCCACGGCCATGGTGAGACCATCAGCATGGCGGGAACCCACTACCTGGACCCCTACGGGTAGCCCTCCAGCCGTTCGCCCCACCGGCGCCACCGTCGACGGGAGGCCCGCCATCCCCACGACGATGTTCCACATGATCTGGTCGAGGTAGGGCCGCTCCCGACCGTCGACCTCCAACGTCCTGGCCAGCCGTCGGTCCACGCTGTCGACATTCCCGGGGTGGGGGTCATGGCGGACGGCGGGGACGGGCGACACCGGGCACAGCACCACGTCCACCTCGTCCAGCACCGCCGCCCATGCCCGCCCCATGGACCGCCGGCGGGCGTCGAGGCGCAGCCAGTCCCGGTGCGACATCGCCTGCGAGCGGTCCCGCAGAGCGGGAAGGCTCCGGTCTTGGCGAGACCTCCCCGTCGCTCTGGCGACCACCTGAGCGTGCTGGTCGTCGTCGGTGGAGGCGGAGGTCGATGCCACCCACAGCTGGAAGGCGACGTCGCGGGCCTCGGCGGGATCGAAGCCGGGTGCCACCTGCTCGACTGCCGCACCTGCCGCCGCCAGCGCCTCGGCCGAGGCTTCGAGCAGCGAGGTCACCTCCCGCGCCGGCGTGAAAGCCGGCGCGTCGAACCAGAAGCCCACCCGTAGCCGCTCGGGTGCCACGGCCGGTTCGGGCGGCTCCACGCCTGCCAGCACCTGCATGACCAGCGCCAGGTCCTGCGCGCTTCGGGCCAGAGGTCCCGCCGCCATGAGATCGACGTCCGCGTCCGTGTCGTCGGGCGCTATCGAGGGCAGGTGCCCGGCCAGAGGCACCAGCCCGGAAGTGGAGAAGTGACCGAACACGCCACAGCAGTGGGCCGGCTGGCGGATCGACCCGCCGCTGTCACTGCCGACCTCCAGCGGCGACAGACCCGCCGCCACCGCGGCCGCGGCGCCACCCGACGAGCCTCCCGGCGTGTGCTCGGAGCTCCACGGGTTGCAGGTGCGGCCGAACAGCTCGTTGGCCGTTTCCTGACCTGTGACCTCCTCGGGCAGGTTCGTCTTTCCGACTATCACCGCGCCGGCCGTCCGCAAGCGACTCACCACCTCCGCATCGACGTCCGGAACGTGGTCAGCCAGCTGCGGAGTGCCGGCGGTCGTACGCAAGCCCTGCGTGGCCCAGCAGTCCTTGAGTGTCAGCGGCAAACCGTGAAGCAGCCCCACCGGACCACCAGTTCTCAGCGCGCGGTCGAGTTCGTCCGCACGCCGAAGGGCACGCTCTGCATCCAGAGTCACCACCGCGTTGAGCCGACCGTCGAGGCGCT
>JAHWJU010000274.1 GCA_019348255.1 Actinomycetota bacterium
GGCTCAAACCTCCAGCAGCTCCTGCTCCTTGTGCTGCAACAACCGGTCGATCTCGGCCACGTGGTCGTGGGTCACCTTCTCGAGGTCCTTCTCCGCCCGCTCCAGCTCGTCGGAGGAGATGTCGCCGTCCTTCTCGAGCGCCTCCAGGTCGTGGCGGGCGGCGCGGCGGACGTTGCGCACCGCCACCTTCGCCTCTTCCCCCTTGTGCTTCGCGATCTTGACGAAGTCCCGCCGGCGTTCCTCGGTGAGGGGCGGGAAGCTGAGCCGGATGACCGAGCCGTCGTTGGAGGGGTTGATGCCGAGGTCGGAGTTCTGGATGGCCCGCTCGATCGCCTTGAGCGCGCTCTTGTCGTAGGGGGTGATCACCAGCAGTCGCGGCTCGGGGACGTTGAAGCCGGCTATCTGTTGCATGGGTACGTCGGTCCCGTAGTACTCCACCTTCAGGTGCTCGACCAGCGCCGGGGTGGCCCGGCCGGTCCGGATGGCCTGGAACTCTCCTTGGAGGTGCGAGACCGCTTTGGCCATCTTGGCCTTGGTGTCGCTGAACACCGCTCCGATGAGGGAGTCGTCGTCCATCATCGAATCAGCGTACCGATCGTGTCCCCCACGAGGGCGCGTCGCAGGTTCCCCGGGGTGGCGATGTCGAACACGAGAATGGGCAGCCCGTTCTCCTTGCACAGAGTGAAAGCGGTGAGGTCCATCACCCGGAGCTCCTTGGCGATCGCCTCGCTGAAGCTCACCTCCTCGAACTTCGTAGCCGTCGGGTCTCGGCGGGGGTCGGCGCTGTAGACGCCGTCGACGCTGCCGTGGGTGCCCTTCAACAGCACGTCGGCTTCCATCTCGACGGCCCTGAGAGCGGCCGGCGTGTCGGTGGTGAAGAAGGGGTTGCCCATGCCCGCCGCGAAGACGACGATGCGCCCCTTTTCCAGGTGGCGCATGGCCCGGCGTCGGATGAAGGGTTCGGCGATCTCGGCCATGTGGATGGCCGTCTGCACCCGGGTGGGTTGACCCTGGCGCTCGAGGGAGTCCTGCAGGGCCAAGGCGTTGATGACCGTGGCCAGCATCCCCATGTGGTCGGCGGTGGCACGGTCCATCCCCGCCTTCTCGCCCGTGGCACCCCGCCAGATGTTGCCCCCTCCGACCACCACGGCCAGCTCGACGTCGAGCTCAGCCCGCGCCTCGGCCATCTCGGCCGCCAGGCGGTCGACGATCTCGCCGTCGATGGTCTCGTCGACGTGGGAGGAGGCAAAGGCCTCTCCGGACATCTTGAGCACGACCCTCCCCCAGCGGGATTTGCCGTGCTCGTTCACAGCCTTGGTCTAGCCGCCCACGACGACCTGGGCGAACCGGCTGATCCGCGCGCCACCGAGCACCTGTTGCACGGTCTTCTTGTCGTCCTTCGCGAAGCCCTGCTCGAGCAGCGTCCGCTCCTTCACCCACCCGCTCAGCATCCCCTGGGCGATCTTGGGCAGCGCCGCCTCGGGCTTGCCGGTGTTGCGGGCCTGGTTCTCGAAGGTGCTGCGCTCCTCCTCGAGCACCTCCGGTGGGATCTCGTCGCGGGACAGGTACTGCGGCTTGCCGAAGGCGACGTGCACGGCAATGTCGTGGGCCAGCTCCTGGGTTCCCCCTGCGACCACGACAGCGACGCCGTTGACGCCGCGGCCGCCCTGTACGTGCTGGTAGGTGTCGAGCGCCTCCCCCTCGCCCGCTTCCAGCCGGACGACCTCGCCGAGCTCGATGTTCTCCTTGAGGGTGATCTTGAGGTTGTCGATGTCCTCCTGCCGATCGGCCACGGCCCCCTCGCCGCTCTTGGCCACCAGCTCGGCCAGTTGGTTGGCGAGAGCGACGAAGTCGGGGGACTTGGCCACGAAGTCGGTCTCGCACTTGAGGGCGACGATGGCGGCTGCGTCACCGTCGCGGGCCACGGCCACGGCGCCCTCGGTGTTCTGGCGGGCCGTACGCTCGGCCGCCTTGCCCAGGCCCTTCTCCCGCAGCCACTTGGCGGCGGCATCGAAGTCACCGCCGTTCTCCACCAGCGCCCGCTTGGCATCCATCATGCCGGCGCCGGTGGCGTCTCGAAGGCGCTTCACTTCTTTCGCAGGTGCGACGTCGGTCATGGCTCAGCCATCCTGGCTCGGGTCGGCGGCGTCGGTGCCGGGGCTGTCGGACTCCTGCGGCACATCGGGCGCCCCGATGGCGTCCGCGACCTCCTGGGCCGCAGGCGAGGTGCCGGTGTTGGGATCACCTGGAACAGTGTCGGTGCCACCGCTCGGCGCCGCATCCTCCAGCTCACCGAGCACCTTGGCGGTGTGGGTCGCCGCCAGACGCGATTCCCGCTCGCGCTGGGCGAGGGCGGCCTGCCGGCGGGCCTCGGCCTGTTGTTCGGCCCGTGCCGCCTCCTGTTCCGGCGTGAGCACCACCGGTGCCGGGGCGGCGGCCCGGCTGCTGCCGCGGCGGGAGGCGATGTGGCGGCCCTCCTTGACGGCGTCGGCGATCACCCGGCACAGAAGGCTGCCGGCCCGGATCGCATCGTCGTTTCCGGGGATCACGTAGTCGATCAGGTCGGGGTCGCAGTTGGTGTCGACCACCGCCACGATGGGCAG
>JAHWJU010000023.1:0-19824 GCA_019348255.1 Actinomycetota bacterium
CCAAGTGGGCCAGCATCTGAGCGGCACAGCTCGATGCCGGTGCGGAGACGGCGGTGGACCGGGCTGGTCCACCGCCTTTTCGCGGCAGAAGGACAACGTTCTCCCAACACTGCAGACCAGGGCTAAAAGCATCGGCCTTCGAGGCCGATGGCCCTTGGCATGACCAGGGAAGCTGCGGCTCATCAGTTGCGGGGGCGGGTGGTGGCTCTGACGGCGCTCAACCTCACCGTTGCCGCGGCGTTGATGGCCGCCGCCGCAGCGGCCGGCCTGCTGGGGGCGCCATCCATGGCCGTCATCCCCTTCGCCGGGGCCATCGCCGCGGTCGGCGCCCTGCAGATGAACGTCGAGTTCGGCCGCCACGCCTGCTGGGTCACGGTGGTCGAGGCGGTCGTCGTCGGCATGCTGCTGCATCTTCAACCGGCCGGCGTCCTCGCCGCCGCCGTTCTCGGCGAGGCGCTGGCCTGTGCCTGGCAGCGCCAGCCCCCGGCCAAGCTGCTCTACAACCTGGCGAGCACGGCGGCGGCCGCCACTGCCGCCGCCCTGGCCTTCGGGCTCCTGGGCGGCGACGCCGCCACCGACCCGATCACCTGGCTGGCCGTCCTGGCCGCAGCCGGCCTCTACACCACCGCCACCTGCGCCTCCACGTCGGCCGTGCTGGCCGTTCTGGAAGGCCGCCGCTTCCGAGAGGTCTTCGCCGGCTCCCTGGCCCCGGTGGCCATCGCCGGCGTGGTCTCGGCCACGATCGGCCTGGTGGCGGTCGTCCTCGCCAGCGTGACTCCGGCGGCGCTCCTGCTCATCGTCCCGCTGGTGCTGGTCATGGTCGCCGAGATCCGGCGGCTGGCGGTCCACCGTGCCGAGCACCTGCGCTTCGAGCGGCTCTATGCCGCTTCCTCCAGGACGGGCAACCTCCAGGGCCTGCCCGAGGTCCTCTCCAACCTCGCCGACGAGGCCCGCCTCCTGGTCACCGGTGCGGCCGGAATCTGCTGCACCCTGGATCGTGCCGGCGAGTGGCAGGGTTTCGTGGTCGACGACCTCCACGCCCGGCCCGCCTCACCCGCCGAGCTGGCTGCCATCTTGGACGTCTCGCCCCAGTCCGGCGGCCTGGAGCTGCCCTCAGCGGCCATCCCCGAAGCGCTCCGAGAGGCTCTGCCTGCCATCGAGTCGGTGGTGCTAGCTCGCTCCGAAGCCGGCGCGTCCAATCCGGTGGTGCTAGCGGTGCTCCGCGAGCTCGGCGGTGAAGACGGTGCCGGCAGTCGTGGCGACGTGCTGACCGCCTTCATCGGCCACGCCGTCCTCACCATCGCCAACGCCCGCCTGTACGCCGACGTGGCAGCCGCACTGGCGCACCAGGTCGACCTCAACCGCCAGAAGGACGATTTCGTCGCCGTCGTCTCACACGAGTTGCGTACGCCCTTGGCCTCCATGATCGGCTCGGTTGCGACGCTGAAGCGCCTGGACGCGCGCATGAGCACCGAGCAACGGGGAACCCTCGTTGAAATGGCACTGCGCCAGGGCGCCCGGCTCCAGCGCCTCATCGAGGAGTTGCTGCTTCTGGCCACAGTGGAAGACGGCCAAGCGGCGGCGTGCGCGACAGAGGCGGTGGAACTTCCCAGAATGGTGGAAGAGATCATCGGCGCACTGGCCGAACAGCATCCGAACGCGCCGCGACCCGACATCCAATTCGTGCCGTCGGACTGCGCGCGGGTGCACACCGACGAGCAGAAGCTGCACCAGGTTCTCTGCAACCTCATCGAGAACGCCTACAAGTACGCCGCCGGAGGAGCGATCCGGGTGCAGGCTTCGAATGTCGGGGACCGGATTCTCATCGACGTGATCGACAGCGGCCCCGGCATCGATCCTGCTGACCGCGAGCGGGTCTTCGAGCGGTTCGTGCAGCTCGATCAGACCTCCACCCGTAGCCATGGTGGGACCGGCCTGGGGCTCTACCTCTGCCGGCAGGTCGCCACCCTCCTCGGCGGCACACTGACGTTGTCCGAAGCTCACGAGGGCGGCTGCTGCTTCACGCTGACGCTGCCTGCTGTTCCCCCACAGCCTGCAGGGGCCGAGCGCCCCCCCTGCGGGCCATCACAGCTCGTAGGCGCCTCATCCACCATGGGAGCCGACCAATGACCATTAGCAATGTTCCGCGCGTTCTGGTTGCCGACGACGATGACGACATCCGTACCCTCATCGTCATGAACCTGGAGCTGAGCGGCTACCAGGTGGCTTCCGCCACTGACGGGATGGAAGCGGTCAAGCTGGCACGTACCCTGCTCCCCAACGTCATCGTGCTGGACCTGATGATGCCGGGGATGGACGGCCTCGAGGTGCTGCACGGGCTGAAGACGTGGCCCGAAACCCGGGACATCCCGGTCGTCATGTTGACGGCGAAGGCGAGTGACCAGGACGTCTGGCAGGGATGGCAGGCGGGGGCGAACTACTACATGACGAAGCCGTTCGACCTCGACCACCTTCTCGACTACGTCGGCTACCTGAACGACCCGGCCGGATGCCCTTTGCCCGCTGAGTGAGGGGGACTGCGACGTGTCTCGAACCCGCCGCCGGCCAGTACGCCGTTGAGTTCCCCTCCGATGAGCAGCGCCAGACTGAGCAGGTACATCCACAGCAAGACGGTGAGGACGCCCCCGATCACTCCGAGAACCTGGTTCACCCCGCCGGCGAACTGGGCGTAAAGGCGAAGTCCTGCCGAGAACAGCAGGCAGAGGACGCCGGTGACGAGCGCTCCCGGCAGGTCCGACCGGAAGGAGGACCGACGGTGGGGCGCCAGGTGGAACATCGTGGCGGCCCACAGCACCAGCACCACGAACCCGAAGGGGATCCGGCCCCAGCGCCACAGGGTGCTGAAGACCTCGCCCAAGCCGACGGCGCCGGCCACCGCCTGCCCTCCTCCGAACAGCGGTCCGACCACGAACATCACCAAGATCGTGACGGCAACCAGAAGGGTGCTCAGCGCCAACACCAGCGTCAACGCGGCAACCTTGACCGGCGATCGCGCCTCTTCGACGTCGTAGACGACGGCCAGGGCGCGCATGGCGGCCCGTATCGCCCGCCAAACCGCCCAGATGGCGCCGGCCATGGCCGAGGAGAGGACAGCGGCATCACCTTCGTCGAACAGCGACTCGATGGCGGCCACCGTTTCTGAGGCCCTGTCCGTGAGGAAGGTGGTGAGGAAGCCCATCACCACCTGCTGCGCCCTCTCTGCCACCTCGCCCCCCAGAAGCGCCTCGACGAATCCGAGTCCGGCCGCGAGCGCGAGCAGCCCGGGAAAGATGCCGAGGACGGCGAAGAAGGCCACCTCGGCCGCCAAACCGGTGAGCCGGTCGTCCCTCGCCTCTCTGCGGAGCGTCCCCGCGGCAGTGGCCAGCGGCCGGAGCCGGCCGCCACCGGAACAAAGCCGTCCGATCAGATCCTCCAGATACCTCACTTCAGCGCGACGACAACGGCCACCACGGCGGCCACGACCACCGTGGCGGTGAGGAGACCGGGAAGAGCGGTGTCGGGAAGAGGCTCTCCCCTTGCTATCGCCCCTTCCACCGTCCGCCACCGGCGGAAGCCTGCCCACGCGACCAGACCACCCACCACGATCAGCGGAACGCCGAACAGCCGCTGAAGGCCGGCGGCGTCGGAACGGAGCAACTCGGACGCGGCCAAGCCGGCAGCCAGGAGGGCCAGGGCGGTTCGATTCCAGGCCAGCAGGGTTCGCTCGTTGGCCAACGAGAAGCGAGGATCTGGTGCGTCCTCTCTCGTCCCCTCGCTACCGTCAGACACGAGGAAGAGGTCTAGCCGATGCGGTGGGCGCCTCCCCCGGAACGTCCGAGGCGCAGCTGCATCTGAGTAGAGTCGCCAGATGTCGAACTACGGAGCACCGGGCGGATACGAACAGCCACGTGCCGCTGGGAAGGCGACCGCGGCCCTCATCGTGGCCATCATCGGCCTGTTCGTCTGTGCTCCCATAGGCGGCGTCGTCGCACTGATTCTCGCCGGGCAGGCCGCGAGGGAGATCCGGGAGTCCGGGGGTCGGCTCACCGGTGAGAGCAGCGTCAAAGCTGCGAGAGTGATCGCGATCATCGAAATCGCACTCTTTGCCTTTGTCGTGCTGGGTTCGATCATCGCCATAGTCGTACTGGGAGGCTCCGACGAGGACCTCGACGACGTGCAGCCCACTCCCCAACCGAAGATCGTTCTCCGGGCGTACGTGGTGGAGCCGGCGGGGGCGTGACCCTGAGCCACCGACGTGGGCAACGGAAAGACCGGACGCCGCTACGGCATCCGGTGCAGTTGGCCTCCTGCGGGATCCGCTAGCCGGCGGCCATGGCGACGCCGGCGCCCGCCCCGCCGATGCTGAGCAAACAGGATGCCGCCACGTAGAGCCCGGCCAGCGGTAGCCGTTTCTGCTTCGCGAGCGCCACAGCGTCCCCCGCGAAGCTCGAGAACGTCGTGTAGGCGCCAAGGCCGGCGACGCAGAGGATCGTCGAAGCGGGCGGCGTCAGCTCCGACAACAGGCCGAGCACGAACGATCCGCTGACGTTGACGGCCATGGTGCCGACCGGGAGGCTGCCGTGTCGGTTCCACCTTCGGCCCGCCTCGGCCCGCGTCAGCGCACCCACGGCCGCGGCGACGACGAAGCCAAAAGCCGTGATCACGGTTCCTCCTCCAGTGGAGGCATCACCGCCCGCACCCGACCGTGGGCGGCAGCGCCGGCTGTGAAGGCGGCGATGGCGGCTGCAGCTGACGCGATCCCGTAGATGGCGGCCAGCCCCGTGTTCCCGTGGCGGGAGAGGTTCACGACCTCGAGCGAGAACGTGGAGAAGGTGGTGAGCCCGCCACAGAACCCGATGCCGCCGGCGTCGTGGAGCAGCACTCGGGCGTCGGGGTGCGACCACTCCCCGGCCAGTAGCGCCCCGAGAAGCAGCGAGCCCAGGACGTTGAGTGCGAAAACCGGCCAAGGGAACCCATCCACCTCGACCGCGGTCACCACCGCCCACCGCACCGCGGCGCCACCGGCACCGCCGACGGCGATGGCCGTGACACGTCTCCGGTCCCAGTTGCCTCCCACGTGCAGTACTCGGGCTCCAGGTCGTGTCAGTAGTACCAGGGGAACTGTGACCAGTCCGGCTGGCGCTTGTCGAGGAACGCCTTGCGACCCTCGGCCGCCTCCTCGGTCATGTACGCGAGCCGGGTCGCCTCGCCGGCGAAGACTTGTTGCCCCACCAGGCCGTCGTCGATCAGGTTGAACGAGAACTTGAGCATCCGTTGGGCCGTCGGGCTCTTGGAGTTGATCCGCTGCGCCCACTGCAGGGCCACCGTCTCGAGCTCGGCGTGAGGCACGACGGCGTTCACCATGCCCATGCGCCATGCGTCGTCGGCGGAGTACTCAGATCCCAGGAAGAAGATCTCTCGCGCGAACTTCTGCCCCACCTGACGGGCCAGATAAGCAGAGCCGAACCCGCCGTCGAAGCTGGCCACGTCGGCATCGGTCTGCTTGAAGCGGCCGTGCTCGCGGCTCGCCAGAGTCAGGTCGCACACGACGTGAAGGCTGTGGCCGCCACCAGCCGCCCAGCCGGGAACCACACAGATCACGACCTTGGGCATGAACCGGATGATCCGCTGCGCCTCGAGTATGTGCAGACGGGCGGTGCGGGCGGGGTCGAGCTCGGCGCCGGACTGGTCCTCCGCGTACTGGTAGCCGGCCCGGCCCCGGATCCGCTGGTCGCCGCCCGAGCAGAACGCCCAACCACCGTCGCGCGGCGACGGGCCGTTGCCGGTGAGCAGGACGCACCCGACGTCCGACCACATCCGCGCATGCTCCAACGCGGCGATGAGTTCATCCACGGTGTGGGGGCGGAACGCGTTGCGAACCTCGGGCCGGTTGAAGGCGATCCGGACCGTTCCCTGGTCCCGCGCCCGGTGGTACGTCAGGTCCGTGAAGTCGAAGCCCTCGACCTCCGTCCATGCGTTCGCATCGAAGATCTCCGAGACCATTCCCGCCCCCTTCGGGTTCCGGCCCACAAGTATGGCGGCTACCGACCGGCGGAGAAGGCTCCGGTGGAGTAGGTCCGGGGGGCTCGGTATGAGGCACCGACGAACGGAGGTCCCCGACGGGATGTGTAACGCCACTGCAGTGAGATGCGGGTGCCGACGTGGCGGCCCGGCAGGTAGGGCACCGAGTGCTCCCAGTCGGCCTGGCACCGGCCGCCCATGACGAGGAGGTCACCGGAGCCGGGTGCGAGATCGTGCGTGGCGCCCCTGGTCTCGGAGGAGTCGAAGCGGTTGGCCCGGGGCCGCAACAGCCACGGGCGCATTGCGCCGAGGCTCACGATGGCGATGATGGTGTCGTCCAGCCATCGCAGGTCGGTGTCGCGGTGGAAGGCTTGGCCGTCCCGCCCGTCGCGGTACTGCAGGAGCCCGAAGCCGCGGAACTGCACTCCGTAGCGCCGCTGAAGGCTGCGATGCACCTGGGCCAGCGCCGGGTGGGGCAGGGGGCTGCCATGCCGCCAGAACGATCCCAGCCGGCGCTCCTCGACCCAGTGGTCGTAACGGAAGAGCCGGCTGGTCTGCCACCGAACGTCACGCCCCAGGGCCTCGAACACGGTGTCTGCTCCCCGCAACCAGCCACGGGCCACGTCCACCCAAGCGGTGTCGTCGAGGTGGAGTCGCTCGACGCGCACGTCGGGGTCGACTTCAGCCGTGATCACTTCAGAAACTGACGATCCGGTCGGCCTCGCCCATCAATCGGGCCACGTCGGGGGCGGCCACCCACTCGCCCCCGATCTCAGCCAGCAGCTCGTCGGTCGCCCCACGGGCGACGGCGCACGCCTTTCAGACGAAGACAGGGAGCGAGTGCTGTGCCACCTTCGCCAACAGCTCCCTGAGAGGCGGCACCCCCACCCCCACCAGTCCATCTCGCACATCGGCCTCGAGCAGCCCGGTGGCGTCGCCGGCGAGCACGAGCTGGACGTCCTGGCCGACCTCGGCGGAGCCGTTGACAGCCAGGTGGAACGGGATGGACGCCCTGGTCGGGTCGTCCGGGCCGGTGGACGCCAGGTAGAGAACCCGCATGTTGTGAGCATAGTGACGCGCGTTGAACGGGATTGCGCAGCAGCCGACTAGGTTTGTCGAGAGGCTGCACGAACACGGGGCGCCGGAACGGGCGCTCGTGTCGGAAGGTCGAGATCCCGGTTCATCCCCGGGAACTCGCTGCAGCCACAGCTAGCATCATCTATGTCTTTGTCCATCGGGATGCGCCGAGGGACGGTAAGGCCAGCAGCGGTTGAGCGACCAGCCGCCGGGTCTCGACCCCGTGGGGACCCCATAGGGAAAGGAAGACGTGGCGCACACTCTCATAACCGGCGGTGCCGGGTTCATCGGCGCTCACCTCGCCGGGCAGCTGCTCAGCCAGGGCCACCAGGTCCGGCTCCTCGACTCCCTGCTGCCCCAGGTACACGGGACGACGGAGCGCCCGGACTACCTCCCCCGAGAGGCCGAGTTGGTCGTGGCCGACGTGCGAGACCCAGAAGCCGTCCGCAAGGCGCTCAACGGCATCGACCGCGTGGTGCACCTCACAGCCAGGGTCGGGGTGGGGCAGAGCATGTACGAGATCGTCGACTACACCAGCGTGAACGTCGTCGGCACCTCTGTGCTGCTGCAGGCCCTGCTCGATCACCCGGTGGAGCGGCTCGTCGTGGCGTCGAGCATGAGCGTCTACGGAGAGGGCCTCTACATCGCGCCCGACGGGACGGCGCACACGGACGTGAGTCGCAGCCGCGACCATCTGCAGTCGGGTGGCTGGGAGCCGCTGGGCCCGCACGGCGAGATGTTGACGCCGGTGCCCACCCCGGAGACGAAGCCGCCTTCGCTGTCTTCGGTCTACGCCCTCACCAAGTTCGACCAGGAGCGGCTCTGCTTGCTCTTCGGAGAGGCCTACGACGTCCCTACCGTCGCCCTGCGGTTCTTCAACGTGTACGGGCCCTATCAGGCACTGTCGAACCCCTACACCGGCGTCCTCGCCATCTTCGCCTCCCGGCTGCTCAACGGTCGGCCCCCCCTGATCTTCGAAGACGGCAACCAGCGGCGGGACTTCGTGAGCGTCCACGACGTCGCCCAGGCCTGCACGCTCGCACTCTCTGTGGACGCCGCCCAAGGCCGGGTCGTCAACGTCGGCAGCGGCCAGAGCGTGTCGGTCAACGAGATCGCCACCCGCCTCGGACGCATCCTCGGTTGCGACTCGCTCGAGCCGGAGATCACCGGGAAATACCGCGTCGGTGACATACGCCACTGCTTCGCCGATGTCTCACTGGCCGAAGAGGTGCTCGGCTACCGGCCCCAGGTGGATCTCGACGAGGGCATGACGGAGCTGGCCGGCTGGCTCGAGGGACAAGTGGCAATCGACCAGGTCGATGCGGCCACCTCCGAGCTCACCGCCAGGGGGCTCACGGTATGACCGGCCGCACGCTGATCACCGGCGGCGCCGGCTTCGTCGGCACGAACCTTGCTGACCGGCTGCTCCGTTCCGGTCGTGGCGTAGTCGTGCTCGACGACCTCTCCAGGGCGGGCGTGGCCGAGAACCTGCGCTGGCTCGAACAGACCCACCGCAAGGGCCTGGACGTCCACGTGGCCGATGTGCAGGATGGCGCAGCCATACGAAGGGCGCTGGTCGAAGTGGACCAGGTCTTCCACTTCGCGGCCCAGGTAGCCGTCACCACAAGCGTGGTGCAACCTCTGGACGACTTCGGCATCAACCTCGTCGGCACACTGACGCTGCTCGAAGAGCTGCGACGGATGGACAAGCCGCCGCGGCTGCTCTTCACGTCGACCAACAAGGTCTACGGCGGTCTCGACGACGTGCAGATCCAGTTGCGGGGCGCGCGTTACGAGCCCCGCAACCGCGACCTGGCGATCCACGGCATCAACGAGGACCGGCCCCTGCAGTTCTGCAGCCCCTATGGGTGCTCCAAGGGAGGCGCGGACCAGTACGTCCTGGACTACGCGAAGACCTACGGCTTGCCCGCCGTGGTGTTCCGAATGAGCTGCATCTACGGCCCGCACCAGTGCGGCAACGAGGATCAGGGTTGGGTGGCGCACTTCCTCATGCAGGCCATGGCCGGGGCTCCCATCACCCTGTACGGCGACGGCTGCCAGGTGCGCGACATCCTGTTCGTCGACGACCTCCTCGATGCCATGAACCTGGCCATGTCCGGTATGGAGGCGGTCCGGGGCCAGGCGTTCAACATGGGAGGAGGCCCAGCCAGCACGGTCAGCCTCGTCGAGCTGCTCGACCTGATTTCGCCTCTCGAAGGTGGCCAGCCCGAGGTGACCTTCGGCCCCTGGCGCGTCGGCGACCAGCGTTGGTACGTGTCGGACACCCGCCGGTTCAGCGAGGCCACCGGATGGCGGGCGCGGGTGGGGGTGGAGGAAGGAGTGGACCGGTTGCACCGTTGGCTCCGCCGCTCCCGCTCGGGTCTGACGGTGGCGGAGGCCATCTGAGCGCGACGTTCCGGGCTGCGGTGCTGGCGGGGCCCCGCCGGATCGAGCTCGCTACGGTCGAGGTGCCCGAGCCGGGCCCGGGCCAGGTGCGGGTTGCGGTCCAGGGCTGCGGGGTCTGCGGGTCGAACCTTCCCGTCTGGGAGGGCCGACCCTGGTTCACCTACCCGCTCCCCGCCGGGGCCCCCGGGCACGAGGCATGGGGGCGGGTGGAGTCGGTCGGTATGGACGTGGACGACCTCGCCGTCGGCGACCCGGTGGCCTTTCTCGCCGATGGTGCCTTCTGCGAAGCGGTGGTAGTCGACGCCTCCGCCGCCGTTCTCCTCCCCCCGGAGCTGGGCGACCGACCGTTCCCCGGCGAAGCGCTGGGCTGTGGGTTCAACGTCGCCTCTCGCAGCGGTTTCGAAGCCGGCCAGACCGTGTGCATCGTCGGCGTGGGGTTCCTGGGCGCCGTGGTGGGGGCATTGGCAGCCGGCGCCGGCGCTCGCGTCATCGGCGTCTCCCGGCGCAGATTCGCGCTGGACGTGGCCCGCCTGATGGGTGCCGACCACACGATCTCGGCGGCCGATCCCGCCGCCGTGGTCAAAGAAGTGGAGCAGGTCACAGAGGGCGAGCTGTGTGACGTGGTGGTCGAGGCCGTAGGAGCGCAGACCACGCTGGACCTGAGCGGCCAGCTGACGAAGGTGCGAGGCCGGCTGGTCATCGCCGGCTTCCACCAGGACGGCCAGCGCACGGTCGACCTACAGCTCTGGAACTGGCGGGGGATCGACGTCGTCAACGCCCACGAGAGGAATGTGGAGGTATCGCTGCAGGGCATCCGGGCCGCCGCGGCGGCCGTTGTCGACGGGACGTTCGACCCCTCGCCGCTCTACACCCACGAATACCCGCTGGAACAGCTCGGTCGCGCCATGGACGACATGGTCGAGCGGCCCGAGGGCTTCTTGAAGGCGCTCGTGTGCCCCTGAAGCCGAGGCTCGGGTTCCTGGGCGTGGGCTGGATCGGCCGCCACCGGATGCTCGCCGTGCACGAGGCGGGAGTGGCCGAGATCGTGGCCGTGGCCGACTCGTCCCAGGAAGCGGCCCGAGGGGCCGCCGCCGCCGTCGGGGCCGAGGTGGTGAGCCCTGAAGCGCTGCTGGACGAGGCCCTGCAAATCGACGGCCTCGTCATCGCCACCCCCAGCGCCCTACATGCGGAACAAGCGATCGCGGCCCTGGATGCCGGGCGGGCTGTGTTCTGCCAGAAGCCGCTGGGGCGCACGGCGTCGGAGTGCGGTGCCGTTGTGGAGGTGGCGCGTCGGGCTGACCTTCTGCTCGCCGTTGACCTGTCCTACCGGCACCTGGCCGCCGTGGCCCGCATGCGGGAGGTCCTGGAGTCGGGCGGCATCGGCGACGCGTACGCGGCCGACCTCGTCTTTCACAACGCCTATGGTCCCGACAAAGCGTGGTTTCTCGACGCCCAGCTCTCCGGGGGTGGCTGCGTGATCGACCTCGGCATCCACCTGGTCGACCTCGCCCTGTGGTTGCTGACCGACCCGAAGGCGTCGGCTGACTCCAAGCCGCAGGTGACGGCGGTTGACGCCCGCTTGTTCGCCGCGGGCGCTCCGGTTGCGGCCGGACAGGTCGAGGATCACGCCATGGCCCGCATCGATCTGGCCGACGGACGAGTGGTGACGCTGGCCTGCTCCTGGTTCCTCCACGCCGGCTGTGACGCGGTGATCACCGCCACCTTCTACGGCACGCAAGGGGCGGTTGCGCTGCACAACGTCGCCGGATCCTTCTACGACTTCCGCGCCGATCTCCATCGCAGCACCAGCTCCGAAGTGCTCGCTCTGCCCCCGGACCACTGGGGAGGAAGGGCGGCGGTGGGCTGGGCACGGCGGCTTGGCGCCGGGGAGAGGTTCGATCCGGCCGTCGAGGAGATGGTGGAGGTGGCACGGGTGCTGGACCTGGTCTACGGCCGATGACTTCGGTGCTGATGACGACCGACACCGTCGGGGGCGTCTGGACCTACGCCTTGGAACTGGCCGACGCCATGGCGCCCACCGGCGTGGAGGTCGTGCTGGCCACGATGGGCCGGCCGATGAACCGCCAGCAGCGGCGGGAGGTGAGCGGCTCGGCCGTGGCTGAGGTGCACGAGAGCACCTTCGCGTTGGAGTGGATGGATGATCCGTGGGTGGAGGTGGAGCTGGCCGGCGAGTGGCTCGTCGCGCTCGAGCACGAGACCGAGCCCGACGTGGTGCACCTCAACGGCTTCGTCCACGCCACACTTCCATGGCGGGCGCCGGCGCTGGTGGTCGCCCACTCCTGTGTGGTGACGTGGTGGGAGGCGGTCCACCATCAAAGGGCGCCAGCGCAGTGGGACCAGTACCGCAGCCGCGTCGGAGCCGGCTTGGCCGCCGCCGATGCCGTAGTGGCTCCGAGCCAGGCCATGGCCGATGCTCTCGATCGCTGCTACGGGCCCACGGGTGCCGTGGTCCTGGCGAACTGCCGCCGGTCCGACTGGGTTCGTGAGGTGCCGAAGGAGCAGCTGGTGCTCTCCGCAGGGCGCCTCTGGGACCAGGCCAAGAACCTGGCCATGGTCCACCGCGTGGCTCCCCGGCTGAGCTGGGCGGTGATGATCGCCGGCGCCACCCGCGGTCCCGGAGCCGGCGCGGACGGCGACGAGGCTGCCACTTCCGGGGAATGGGCGGCGCGCTCGTCCACCTTGCTCGGACCTCTCCCCTTCGCGGAGCTGGCACCATGGCTCCTGCGGGCGTCCGTGTTCGTCCTGCCGGCCAGGTACGAGCCGTTCGGGCTGGCGGCGCTGGAGGCGGGCCTGGCAGGGTGTGCCCTCGTGCTCGGTGACATCCCAAGCCTGCGCCAGGTGTGGGGGGACGCCGCGCTGTTCGTCGATCCCTCCGACGAGGACGGGCTGGTATCGGCTCTGCGCCGGCTCTGTGACGATCCCGACTTCCTGGTCGACATGGCCAGCCGGGCGCGCCGCCGCGCCGGCGAGTTCACACCCGAGCGCTGCGCCGCCGGCTACCTTGCCCTCTACGACCGCCTGCGGGTGAAAGCGGGAGGCGTGGCATGAGGGTCGTCATCTTCTGCCACTCGCTCGTCTCGGACTGGAACCACGGCAACGCCCACTTTCTCCGGGGCATCACCGCCGAGCTGCTCTCGCGCGGCCACGACGTGCGGGTCTATGAGCCACTGGACGGATGGAGCCGCGCCAACCTGGTGGTGGAGCACGGGCGGGCTGCGGTGGACGACGTACTGGAGGCCTTTCCCGACCTGCGAAGCACCAGCTACGACCCGGTCGAAGCCGATCTCGGCACCCTCACCGATGGCGCCCACCTCGTGATCGTGCACGAGTGGAACGAGCCGGCCCTGGTGGCAGAGCTGGGCCGGCGGCGAGCAGCCGGCGGGTACCGGCTGCTCTTTCACGACACCCATCACCGAGCCGTCACGAGGCCCAGGGAGATGGCCCGCTACGACCTGGGCCAGTACGACGGCGTCCTCGCCTTCGGCGCCGTGATCCGGGACCTGTACATCGAGCGGGGTTGGGCCGAACGGGCCTGGACGTGGCACGAGGCCGCCGACGCCCGGACGTTCCGGCCTCTCGAGGGCGTGGCCCGGCGCGGCGACGTGGTCTGGATCGGCAACTGGGGTGACGGGGAAAGGACGAAGGAGCTGCACGAGTTCCTCCTCGGCCCCGTGCGCCGGCTCGGTCTGCGGGGGCAGGCCTACGGCGTGCGCTACCCCGACGAAGCCCGCAGGGCGATGTCCGACGCCGGCATCCGCTACGGCGGCTGGCGGGCCAACCACCGGGCCCCCACAGCATTCGCCGCCCATGGCGTCACCGTCCACGTTCCCCGCCGCCCCTACGTCGAGGCCCTGCCGGGAATCCCCACCATCCGACCCTTCGAGGCGCTGGCGTGCGGGATCCCCTTGATCTGCGCGCCCTGGGACGACGTCGAGTGCCTCTTCAGCCCAGGCGAGGACTACCTGGTCGCGGCCAACGGCCGAGAGATGGAAAGACACCTCGACGACGTCCTCCACGACCCCGCGCTGGCCTCCAGCTTGAGCGAGCACGGACTGAAGACCATCCTCGACCGGCACACCTGTGGCCATCGCGTGGATGAGCTTCTGTCGGTGTGCGGCGAGTTGGGCCTCGAGATCGACCAGAGCAGTGGCTGAGGGCCTCCATATCTGCTTCTTCGGCTCCAGCCTCGTCTCGGCGTGGTGGAACGGCGCCTGCACCTACTACCGCGGCATCATCCGCGGCCTGCACCAACTCGGACACCGGGTCACCTTCTTCGAGCCCCTCGCCTACGACCGCCAGGCGCACCGCGACATCGACGATCCGGAATGGGCGGAGGTCGTCATCTACGCCGCCGAGGACGAGGCATCGGTGCGGTCGGTGGTGGAGAGGGCGCGAGGGGCCGACGTGGTGGTGAAGACGAGCGGCGTCGGGGTCTTCGACGACGTGCTCGAAGATGCAGTGGTGGCCCTGGGCTCCGCCCACACCTCCACCATCTTCTGGGACGTGGATGCGCCGGCCACGCTGGCCCGTTTGGAGTCCGACGAGGCGGACCCCCTTCGGAGCCTGCTGCCCCGCTATGACCTCGTCCTCACCTACGGCGGTGGCAAGCCGGTCGTCGACCGCTACACGCGGCTCGGCGCTCGGGAGTGCGTGGTCGTCTACAACGCGCTCGACCCGCTCACCCACCACCATGTGGACAGCGAGGAGCGCTTCGCAGCCGACCTCGCCCTGCTGGCCAACCGCCTGCCGGACCGCGAGGGTCGCATCGATGAGTTCTTCTTCCACGCCGCGTCGTTGTTGCCCCACCGCCGCTTCCTGCTGGGCGGCAACGGGTGGCACGACAAGACCATGCCTCCCAATGTTCGCTGGGTCGGCCACGTCGGCCCTCAGGACCACAACGCCTTCAACTGCTCGCCCATGAGCGTGCTGAACGTGACCCGGGACAGCATGGCGGCCAACGGGTGGTCCCCGGCGACCAGGGTCTTCGAGGCAGCCGGGGCAGGGGCCTGCCTGATCACCGACGCATGGGAAGGCATCGAGCAGTTCCTGGAGCCGGAGAGGGAGGTGCTGGTGGCGGGCGACGGCGCCGCGGTAGCCGATCATGTGGAGGCTCTCGACGAGCAGCGCGCCGCCCAGGTCGGTGGGCGGGCGGCCGAGCGAACCATGGCCGAGCACACCTACGCCCACAGGGCGGAGCAGGTCGACGAGCTCTTGCGGGCGAGGCTGGGGCGCTGACGGTGGAGCTGTCGATCGTGTTCCTGGGACTGTCGATCACCTCGTCGTGGGGGAACGGCCACGCCACCAACTACCGCGGCTTGGTGCGGGCTTTGGAGGAGCGGGGTCACGACGTGCTGTTCCTCGAGCGTGACACGCAGTGGTACCGCGACAACCGTGACCTCCCCGCTCCCCCCCACGGCCGCACCGAGCTCTACGACTCGGTGCAGGATCTGCAGCAGCGCTTCGCCGCCGAGGTCGCCCACGCCGATCTCGTGGTGGTGGGCTCCTATGTGCCCGACGGCATCGAGGTCGCCCAGTGGGTCCAGAGCATCGCCGGTGGCACTCGCGCCTTCTACGACATCGACACCCCGGTCACCCTCGCCGCCCTCGAACGAGGCGACTGTGCCTACCTCTCGCCGGAGCTGGTGCCCCGGTTCGACCTGTACCTCTCATTCACGGCCGGGCCGATCCTGGACGTGCTCCGCGACCGCTTCGGGTGTCGCCGCCCGGTCCCATTCCACTGCCTGGTCGACCCTGAGGCCTACCCTCCGGCGGATGGGCCGCTGCGCTGGGACCTGGGCTACCTCGGCACCTTCAGCGAAGACCGCCAACCGGTGCTCGAGCGGCTTCTCCTGGAGCCCGCTCGCCGTCGTCCGGCGCTCCGCTTCGTCGTGGCCGGGCCGCAGTACCCCTCGAGCGTCGACTGGCCACCCAACGTCGAGCGCATAGAGCACCTCCCCCCCTCCGAGCACCCCGGCTTCTACGCGGCACAACGCATGACCCTCAACGTCACCCGCGCGGACATGGTGCGTGCGGGCTGGTCGCCCAGCGTCCGCCTGTTCGAGGCCGCCGCCTGTGCGGTGCCGGTGATCTCGGATCGCTGGGACGGGATCGAGGAGTTCTTCGTGCCGGGCCACGAGATCCTGCTCGCCGATGGGCCCGACGACGTGCTCCAGATCCTCGAAAACATGGACCACGATGCCCGCAGGGACATGGGCCGGCGGGCACGCGATCGGGTGCTGGCCGAGCACACGGCGCAGTCGCGGGCTGTCGCACTGGAGCGGATGGCGATGGACCTCCTCGGGGAGCGGCTCAGTCCCCCGAGCGGGAGCCACCCGTGACGCTGCAGTCCGAAGGCGGACGCGGCACCCACCAAGAGGTCGCCCGCCTGGGCCCCTGGTTCCACAACCTCCGTCTCGGGGAGGGGATCGAGACGGCCCCCGACCACCCATTGGGCGACTTCCCGGCCTTCAAGTGGGAGCAGCTGGCGCCGGAGCTGCCGGGGGACCTGCGTGGCTGTCGGGCTCTGGACATCGGCTGCAATGCCGGCTTCTACAGCTTCGAGCTGGCCAAACGGGGTGCCGACGTGCTGGCGATCGACCACGACGAGCACTACCTGAAGCAGGCGCGATGGGCGTGCTCGCGCCTCGGGCTGGACAGGCGGGTGGAACTCAGACGGCTGGGCGTCTATGAGCTCGCCCGCCTCGACGACACGTTCGACCTCGTGCTGTTCATGGGCGTGCTGTACCACCTGCGCCATCCGTTGCTGGCCCTCGACATCGTGGCCGAGAAGGTGGGTGGCACCCTCGTGCTGCAGACGCTCACCTTGCCGGGTGAGGAGCGGGTGGAGACCCCCGAGGACCTGGTGCTGGGGGAACGGGCGCGGCTGCGAGAGCCCGGATGGCCGGCGATGGCCTTCGTCGAGCACCACCTGGCCGGCGACCCGACGAACTGGTGGGTCCCCAATGCCAGCGGGGTGGAGGCGATGGTACGCACCACGGGTATGCGGGTCGTCAGCCGCCCCGGGCACGAGATGTGGATCTGCGAGCGGGACCGGGATACCTATCACCGCGAAGAGACGGATCGGGCCACCGGGCGGCGGCAGTGATCAACATCCGAGCCGGCCGGTACCTGCCGGCGAAGCCCTCATCTGCCCGGTGAGGAAGGCCACCGCGTTCGTCGGCTGCTCGGGGTGGATCTACAAGCACTGGCGGGGAGTCGTCTATCCCGAGGGCCTTCCCCAGCGCCGGTGGTTCGAGCACTACGCGACGCTGTTCGACTCCGTGGAGATCAACAACACGTTCTACCGGCTGCCGCCGGCGAGCACGTTCCAGGCGTGGGCGGCTCAGGCCCCAGCCGGCTTCACGTACTCGCTCAAGCTCGGCGGGTTCGGGTCCCACCGGATGAAGCTGCGCGACGCGGCGTCGTGGCTGCCCAACCACCTGGAGCGGGCCGAGCTGTTGGGATCTGCGCTCGGCCCCACCCTCGTGCAGCTACCGCCGCGGTGGAAGCGCAACGTCGAGCGGCTCGAGGAGTTCCTGTCCATCGCCCCGGCTGGCATGCGGTGGGCCATCGAGATGCGGGAGCCGTCGTGGCTCCACGACGACGTGTTCGAGGTGCTCCGCCGCCATGGTGCCGCCCTGTGCCTGCACGACCTCCTGGCCGACCACCCGCTGGTGCGCACCACGGACTGGACCTACCTGCGCTTTCACGGCGCCGAGACCCTCACCCACAAGTACTGGGGGAGGTACGGGGAAGAACGACTGGAGCCGGTGGCCGAGGTCGTGGCGCGATGGCTGGCAGAAGGCTGTGACGTCTACGCCTACTTCAACAACGACGGCGGGGGGTTCGCGGTCCAGGATGCGATGTGGCTGTCCCAGCGCCTCGGCGTGGGCCCGGGCCGGGGCTGACTGGGCGAGGTCGCCCCCGCCGCGCAAGACTCAGATCGGATGCCCACTTCACGCGCCCTCGCCCGGCTCGCCGCCTCGGCGTTGCTGCTCGCAGCCCTTTTTCCGCTGGCCGTCTGCGCCATCTTGCTCTCGGCGCTTCTGACGCCGGTCGGAGCTGTGGAGTTGCCGGACCCCAAGCCGCCGGTCGGCGGTGGCCTCACCCGGATCTACGACGTCCGTGGCAACGAGATCGGCAGGTTCCGGGAGTTCGAGCAGCACCTCTCGGTAACCAAGCAGAGCATTCCCACCGTGCTGAAGCAGGCGGTCATCGCAGCCGAGGACCGCAAGTTCTACAGCCACCGGGGCATCGACCTGCGGGGCATCCTTCGGGCGTTGCGTACCGATGTAAGGGAGCGCGAGTTCGCCCAGGGCGGCTCCACCATCACCCAGCAGTACGTCAAGCTGGCCTACACCGGGAACCGACGAACGGTGGCGCGCAAGGTCCGCGAAGTCGTGGTGGCGGGGCATCTCGACCAGGCCGCCGACAAAGAGGAGATCCTGTTCAAGTACCTGTCCTCCATCTATCTCGGTGAGGGTGCCTACGGCGTGGGCGCGGCGGCCGAGTCGTACTTCCGCAAGCCTGTCTCCGATCTCACCCTCTCCGAGGCCGCCCTGCTGGCCGGTCTCATACCCGCTCCGAGCCTGTACGAGCCCCGGGGGAACCAAGGGGCGGCGGAGCGCCGTCGACAGCTCGTCCTCGACCAGATGCTCCAGGTCGGCTACATAGACCACGCTGAGCACGCCGAAGCCTCCCGCCAGCGCATCTGGCTCGACTCGCCTCGGCTTCCGCGCCCCCGCGACGTCACAGTCATCCACCCGCCTCAGGAGCAGTACGCCGCCCACCCGTATTTCCTCGACTACCTGCGTCGCTATCTGACGGCAAGCTACGGCCCCGATGTCGTCTTCCGGGGCGGCCTCGAGGTGCAGACCACGCTGGATCCGGCGCTGCAGACGGCGGCCGAGAAAGCCGTGGCCGATTCGCTGGAGGGGACGCAGGCGCCGCTGGACATGGCACTCACCACGGTCGAGCCCACGACCGGCTTCGTGCGGGCCATGGTGGGTGGGCGCGACTTCGGCGCGGAAGGCGGCCAGGTGAACCTGGCGCTCGGGAAGTGCGCCCGTCCGGGCAAGGAGGACATGCCCAAGGTCGACGTCAAGGCCAGCTGCTGGGACGACGGTGCGATCGTGGTGGAAGGCGGCGGTACCGGCCGCCAACCCGGCTCTGCGTGGAAGCCGTTCGTGCTGGCCGCCGCCCTGGAAAAGGGCATACCCGACACCAAGGTGTACTCCGCCCCCAGCAGCTACAGAATCCCCAACTGCACGGGCAAGGGCTGCGTCATCGAGAACTTCGAGGGATCGGCCGGCGGGCGCACCACCTTGCGGCGGGCCACCCACAAGTCCTTCAACACCGTCTACGCGCAGGTGATCGGTGACGTTGGGGTCCAGGCTGTGGGCGAGACGGCCAAGAAGCTGGGCATCACCTCGGCGTGGGTCGCGACCCCCGAGATCCACGGCCCGAGCTACGCCCTCGGGGTGCAGGAGGTGTCGCCGCTCGACATGGCCTCCGCCTACGGCGTCTTCGCCACCAACGGCCGGCGGTGGTCGCCGACGCCGGTGGTGATGGTGAAGAACCGTGCCGGCAAGGTGCTCGAGGACAATCGCAAGCGGGCCCCGGATCGGGTCATGGACGAGCACATCGCCTACGAGGTGACGGACATCCTCAAGGGGGTGATCGCGGGAGGAACGGGCGCCGCCGCCGACATCGGCCGGCCGGCAGCCGGCAAGACGGGCACCGCCCAGGAGTTCCGTGATGCCTGGTTCGTGGGCTACACGCCGGCGTTGTCGACGTCGGTTTGGATCGGCTTTGCGGACAAGCCGGCGCCCATGCGCAATATCAAGGGGATAGAGCGCATCACCGGCGGGTCCATCCCCGCTGCGACCTGGAAGGCGTTCATGCTCGAGGCCCTGAAAGACGTTCCCCCGGAAGACTTCGTGAAGGCCCTCCCTCCGACGACCACGACCCTGCCGGGGCCGGAGCCACCGACGACCTTCTTCTTCGAGGACACGACCACCTCCAGTTCGACCACCAGCAGTAGCAGCACCACGAGCAGCACAACGTCGAGCACCTCCACCTCCACCACCTCGACGACCTCGCCCGGCCTGTTCCCATGATCCTCATCGGGACCCTGGTGCTGTGCATCGCCTTGGCCGGCGCCGCCGTCGGCGTCCTCTACTGGTTGAACCTCCTGCCCGGCTTCGAGCGAGACTCGAGCGGGTTCGGTGCCGGCAACCAAGAAGGGCCCTCGCAGGGCTGCCTGTTGAGCGTGCTCGCGTTCAGCTTCGTCTGGTTCGC
>JAHWJU010000023.1:19924-26792 GCA_019348255.1 Actinomycetota bacterium
GGCCCTCGCAGGGCTGCCTGTTGAGCGTGCTCGCGTTCAGCTTCGTCTGGTTCGCAGCGTGGTCAGTGGTGCTGGTCCTGGCCCTGCGTTTCCTGCAGACTCCGCTCGACTGAGCCGCCAGCGCGAGGGGCCGTGGTCTCCGGACCCCTAGGGGCGGCGCCGGCTTGTCTGATCGCTGCCTTCGTCGGTGGCCGGCGGCTCGGCCGCGGGAGGGGGTTTGACGCCCAGTGCCGCCGCCCACCTGCCCGTGGTCCTGCGACCGGCCACCTTCTTGGCCGGCGCCTCGACCGGCGGCGTGGCCTTCTTGGCCGACGCCTTCTCCGCCGGCGCCTTGTTGGCCGCTGCTCGCTTGGCCGGCGCCTTCTTGGCCGACGCCTTCTCCGCCGGCGCCTTGTTGGCCGCTGCTCGCTTGGCCGGTGCCTTCTTGGCCGGCGCCTTCTCGGCCGATGCTCGCTTGGCCGATGCTCGCTTGGCCGGCGCCTTCTTCTGGGCTGACGGCTCGGCCGGCGGCATGGGCCGCGCCTCAGCCTGAGCCGGAGGCGGCATGGGCCGCGCCTCGGCCTGAGCCGGAGGCGCCGCGGTGGGGGTGCTCGGAGCGCGCTTGCTGCTTCGGGGCGGCTTCGCCTTCGGCTCGGCCTCAGCCTGAGCCGCCGCCCGCGAGCGCTGCGCCTTCTTGGCCGGCCGCGGTGGCGGTGCCGGCGCTTCTGCGGTGTGCTTCGAGGCCAAGTGGTCGAGATCGGGGGTGAGACCGGGGACGAAGGGGGCGCCCGTCTGCGGCTGCTGCACCCACAGCGTGGGTGAGCCAGCCCCGTGCCGCTGCTGCTGGGGCGCCTGCTGGGAAGCGTTTCGGTTGCGGTACTGGCGGAAGCGCTTCTGTCGCTCGATCTCCGCCCGGAGCGCCCGGTCCCGTTGGGCCTCGAGCGAGGCGGGATCGACCGGAGTGATCACGAGGTCTTCGGGATTGGCGGAACGTCCGGACTGAGTCGCCCAGTCGTGAAGCGCCATCTCGATGAGGAGCTCCTCTTCCTCCTCCACGCTCAGCTTGGGCAGCGGCTCCCCGGCCGAGTGGGGGGTCCAGCTCCGGCGATCAGCGGAGGACGACGCCGGCGGCGACTCCGTTCGCGGAGGCGGTGCGGAACCTGGTGACGACACGGGGCGCTGGGGCTTGTAACCAGAGCCACTGGGCGGCGCCGGCGGCGGTGGAACGGCCGCACCGGAACGTCGCGCCCCGAAGGAACCGCCCTGATCGCCGAGATCGGGCGGCGGCGCTCCCGCCCGTTGAGCGACCCGTCGGAGCTCTTCGGCTGCCTCCCGCTCGATCTCGTCCCGCTCGTTCCGGTCGCGCCACCCCACGGACAAATTGTAGCGACCGAGCGAGCGAAGCTTCGGCGGCACCGGATGGTGCGGTCGGGCGTTGGCTACCGCCGCGGCTTGGGAAGGCTGTGCCCATGACCTGGCCTGCCACCTACGTGCTGCCCCTGAGGTGGCGGCAGGAGGAACCACTGGACGAGCCGACGGCATATCTGCGTTGGCTGACGGCGCGGATGGAGGTGGTGGTGGTCGACGGCTCACCACCGGCGCTGTTCGAGCACCACCACCGGGCATGGCGGGACCTGGTGAGCCATGTGCGGCCCGATGCACGTTTCACCTTCACCTCCGGGAAGGTCAACGGGGTCCTGACGGGGCTGCACCTGGCCGCACACGATCATGTGGTCGTGGCCGACGATGACGTCCGCTATGACGAGGAGGCGCTACGGCGCACAGTCGATCTACTGGACCAATACGACGTGGTCCTCCCGCAGAACTACTTCGATCCTCTCGTCTGGCACGCCCGGTGGGACACCGCCCGTACCCTGCTCAACCGTGGCGTCGCCCACGACTGGCCGGGAACGCTCGGAGTCCGCCGCTCCAGGCTGCTCCGGGCCGGTGGCTACGACGGAGACGTGCTTTTCGAGAATCTGGAGCTGGTGCGGACGGTCGTGGCGGCCGGCGGCTCCCACACGGCGCCCCTCGACCTCTTCGTGCGCCGTCTCCCGCCGACGACGGCGCAGTTCTGGTCGCAGCGGACCCGACAGGCCTATGACGAGTTCGCGCGGCCGCCGCTGCTGGTGGGGGCTCTGGCCGTGCTGCCCGCTCTGACTGCTCTCTTGGTGCGCCGGCGGGGCGACATGATCCTCGCCGGAGCTGGCGCGGCGGTCACGTTGGCCGAGGTCGGTCGTCGTCGCGGCTCGGGAGCCGCCGTGTTCCCCGCCTCGGCGTCGTTGATGGCGCCCTGCTGGCTGTTGGAGCGGGCCATCTGCTCTTGGATCGCCCTCGGCCAGCGCCTCCTTTTCGGCGGGGTGCGCTACGGCGATGTGATCCTGCGCCGGGCCGCCACCCGGCCCCAGGAGCTCCGCAGCCGGGTGAGGTCCTACGCGTCGTCCCGCGCGTAGACGGAGATGTGTCTCCGGCTCTCGGCCGAGAAGGGGGTGGCCTGCCAATCCTCCCACCGCTGCGTGAGCCGCATCCCGGCCAGACGGGCCATCAGATCGAGCTCTGCCGGCCACGCATAGCGGTGGTTGGCGGGATAGAGCCGTACCCCCTTGTTGTCCAAGACCGTCTGGGTCGTCTCCATCATCTGGGCGACCGGATCGAGCCTCACCACCTCGATCGACACCCGGTCGCTTCGGTGGATGCGGGGCCGCACGAGCCTGTTGTGGCGGAATTCCGCCAGGTCGGGAACCCACGCCTCGACCACGAAGATGCCCCCTGGTCGGAGGTGGCGCGCCGCGTTGGCGAAACAGTCGACCTGTGCCTGTTGATCCGGCAGGGCGAAGATCGTGTTGAAGGCCAGTACGACCAGCGCGAAGTCGCGACCGACCTCCACCCGGGTGAAGTCGCCGATGGCGACCTCGATGGCGCCGCCGCCCGCCTTGTTGCGGAGCTGGTCCACCATCTCCAGCGACGCCTCGACCCCCCGGACCTGCACGCCCGTCGCCGCCAGCGGGAGCGCCAGCCGGCCGGTGCCGATCCCGAACTCGAGCACCGGTCCTCCATGCGCGAGCAGGGCAAGGCGGCCAACGGCAGCGTCGGTCTCTTGGAGCTCGTCTTCGTAGAGCTCGTCGTATTCCCCGGCGATCGCGGCGCCGTAGACACTCGGGTCGAAGTCGCTCACCACGCCCCAGCCTAAGGGCACCGCCATCCGGCGGGGCCGTGCTTGCCCGACTGTCGTCGTCGTGGTGAGGGTAGGAGCCGGACATGGATTCATCGGGCTTCGGACGCGCGTTGATCGTCATGGGCCTGGTGGTCGTTGTGCTGGGGATCGTCCTGGTCGCCGGGAACAGGGTCGGCCTCGGACGCCTTCCAGGAGACCTGTCGTTCGGCAAGGGGAACTTCCGGGTGTACGCACCTATCGCCACCTGCCTCGTTGTGTCGGTGGTTCTGACGGTTCTGGCCAACCTGTTCCTTCGTCGCTGACGAGGATCCGACCCAGGAACAGAAAATCACGCCTGTTGCTGTCCGGCGCGGAATAAAACCTGCGTCCCCTGTTGTCAAATAAGCTGTCGCGGAGTACAGTAGTAGCGGCCAAATCCGAGACGCAGAGAGAGGAAGGACAGGAGGTGCAATCCATGCTCATGCGGTTCGACCCCTTCCGGGAGCTCGATCGGCTTACTCAGCAGGTTGCCGGCAACGGACGCCCGGCCGTGATGCCCATGGACGCCTACCGGGCGGGCGACCACTTCATCGTGCACTTCGATCTTCCCGGCGTGGATGCCGGGTCCATCGAGCTCACGGTTGAAAAGAACGTGCTCACCGTCACGGCGGAGCGCCGGTGGCAGCCCCAGAACGGCCAGGAGGTGCTCGTGACCGAGCGGCCCCAGGGCAGCTTCAGCCGCCAGCTCTTCCTTGGCGAGGGTCTCGACGCCGAGCGCATCGAGGCCAACTACGACAACGGCGTGCTCACGATCACGGTCCCGGTGGCCGAGCAGGCCAAGCCCCGCAAGGTCGAGATCACCAGCAGCCCGAAGAAGTCCCAGGCCATCGACACCCAGTCCTCAGAGACCCAGGCCAACGCCGCCGCGTGAATGGCGGCGGCTCCCTCCGGCGGGCCGGGACGCCGGCCCGCCGGAGCGCGCCGGACCAAATCTTTTCGACTTGACCTTGTAGTCGGCTACAACGTCTATCCTCGGTGACGTGGACGAGGAGCGCCTTCGGATCGGGGAGCTGAGCGAGCGGCACGGGCTCACGACGGCTGCCGTCCGCTACTACGAGCGGCTGGGGTTGCTGGGTGAGCCCGAGCGGTCGCCGAGCGGCTACCGGCTCTTCACGGCCGACGACGAGGCTCGCCTGAGGTTCATCCTCAGGGGCAAGGCGCTCGACCTGTCGCTCGAGGAGATCCGGTCGCTGCTCGACGCTTGGCACGACGGGCGGTGCCAGGAGACGCGGACAACTCTGCGCCACCTCGTCGCCCACAAGATCCGGGAGGCCCAGACCAGGGCGCGGGAGGCTGAGACCTTCGCCATCCAGCTCACCCACGTGTACGAGCGACTGGGAGCGGATCCCGTTCCCAATGGCGGCTCCTGTGGCTGCATTCCCGACCTGCCGGCACCGACCACGCGAGCTTTGCTGGCGGAGCTCGCGCAGATCGACGAGTCCGTGTGCGACTGCGGCGGCCGCATCGGGGGCAGTGGATGCCCTTGTGGCTGCTGTGCGCCGACCGCATCGACGGGGGGAGGTGATTTCATGTCCGAAACGACCCTGACCGAGAACACGCAGCAGACGGGCGGAGGCTGCCAGTGCTGTGCACCGGTTGCCGAGGCCCCGGCAGCCGAGGCCCCGGCCTCGCAGACGAACGGCTGCAACTGCGGCAGCGGCTCCAGTGAGGGCTGCGGCGACGGCTGCACCTGTGGCACCGCCAGCAGCTGAGTTGTCGGCCCGCGGCGGCCAGCTGGCAGCGCGGAGGTAGGACCTCCCGTTGCTTGTCTGGCTGCCGCGCTGTCGCGTCGGGCGAGGAATAGCGGCGCGCCTGAGACTGTAGATATGCGAGCGGGCCGTCGATAGGGACGGTGCACCAAATCCGTCAGTCGCCTGCCCCCGAGGATGGCCACGCCGCTCATGCACCTCCGCCGCACCCGCCTGCTCATGGCCGCCCTCGTCGCCGGCGCCGGCTTGGCCGTGCCCGCGATACAACCCGCGGCCGCTGCCTCCGACGCCCGGACCGCCGCCGGCTCGCCGGCCGCGACCCCTGAGTTCTCCCCTGACCGGGTGTTGGTGAGGTTCTCGGCCGGCTTCTTCGGCCGCCCCGCGGCCGCGGCCGTCGAGGCCAGCGGCGGTCGTCTCGGCGACGAGCTGTTCGGCTGGCGGGTGGTGGAGGCTCCAGGCCGGGCGGCAGACGTCGCCCGGCGCCTGCGCGGAGCGCCCGGGGTCGAGACGGTGGAGCGCGACCACATCGCCCGGGCCGCCCTCGAGCCGAACGACACCTTTTACCCCACCCACCAGAAGCCCTACCTCGACCAGGTCCGGATGCCGGCGGCCTGGGATGCGACCCGGGGATCGGGCGTCGTCGTCGCCGTGCTCGACAGCGGCGTCGACCGGACCCATCCCGACCTGACCGGCACCCGGCTGCTGGCCGGGCGCGACTTCATCAACGGCGACAACGATCCGGAGGACGACAACGGCCACGGGACCCTCGTCACCGGCGTGGTCGCGGCCAGCATCGACAACGGACGCGGCATCGCCGGCATCGCCGGCGAGGCGACGATGCTGCCCGTCAAGGTGCTCGACGAGAAGGGCGAGGGCCCGGTGAGCGCCATCGCCAAGGGCATCGAGTGGGCCGCCGACCAGCGGGCCCGTGTGATCAACCTCTCGCTCGGCTTGGCTGGCCAGTCCGGGCCGGCTCCAGAGCCGCCTGTTTTGCGTGCTGCCGTGGACTACGCACTCAGCAAAGATGCGGTGGTCGTCGCTGCCGCCGGTAACGATGGCAGCCCTTGGACCGCGTATCCGGCGGCCCACCCGGGCGTGCTGGCGGTGACCGCGATAGATGTCCAGAACCGCCTCGCCTACTTCTCCGACTGGAGCGTGGCCACCGACGTGGCCGCTCCCGGGGTGAACATCCTGGGCACCGCTCGCGCCGCCGACGTGAAGCCACCCAACGCTCCCTACGGGTGGGGCACCGGCACCTCCTTCGCCGCACCCATCGTGGCCGGGGTGGCGACGCTCATCCGGGCGCGGAGCCCCAACCTGACCGATCGGGAGGTGGGCGACAGGATTCGTTCTTCCGCCACCGATGCCGGGCCTTCCGGCTTCGACCCCTACTTCGGCCATGGGATCCTCGACGCCGCCGCTGCCCTGGGCGTGGCCGGTAGCCGAGCGGCGCTGATCTACACCCGCGACACCAACGACAGCATGCCCGGAGCCTCGGCGCTGGCCGGCAGCACCGAGGGCACCATCCATCCGGAGGGCGACGTCGACTGGTACTACGTCGACGTCACTGCCCCCGGCACGCTCAGCCTCACCGTGAACCCGCCGCCCACCCAGGAACCGGTGTTGGCCTTCGATCCGGTGCTGCAGATCTTCGACGCCCAAGGCGTCGGTGTCACCACACCGGTCAACTTGAAGAAGAAGGGCGAGCCGGAGACCGCCTCCGCGTTGGTCGCGGCCGGTCGTTACTACCTCAAGGTCCGCAACTACCACGGCTCCCAGAGCCCGGGGCGGTACACCGTCGCGGCGTCACTGACTTCCGCCGCCACCACCACCACCACCACCTCCACCACCACCACGACGGCACCCGCGCCTGCTCCGGCGCCCGCTCCGGCACCCGCCCCGGCACCCGCCCCGGCACCCGCCCCGGCACCCGCTCCGGCACCCGCCCCCGCCCCGGCACCCGCCC